>CAIYDK010000318.1 GCA_903924955.1 uncultured beta proteobacterium
GACCACGACAGCGTGTCCATTACCCGGGCCATCCTGGGGCTGGCGAAGAACTTTGGCCTGGCGGTCACCGCGGAAGGCGTTGAGCGCATTGAGCAACTCCAGTTTCTCCAGCAGGAGGGATGCGACGAGATCCAGGGCTACTACTTTGCCAAACCCATGCCACTTGATGCATTTGTCGCGTTCTGCAAGGGCAACCAGTCGGACTGACGCTTTATGGCTTGACTTCCCGTGCACTGGTAGCGGCAAGCGCCATGCGCTTGGCTCGGGCCCGAATGTTCAGCGCCTCCACACCCAGCGAAAACGCCATCGCGGCATAGATGTAACCCTTGGGTACATGCTGGTCAAACGCCTCGGCGGTCAGCGCCATACCCACCATCACCAGAAACGCCAGCGCCAGCACCTTGACCGAAGGGTGGCTGTCCACAAACTCGCCAATCGGCTTGGCCGCCACCAGCATCACGCCAACCGATGCAAGCACCGCAGCCACCATGACCCCCAGGCGGTCAACCATGCCCACCGCGGTGATGACCGAATCCAGAGAAAAAACGATGTCAACGACAGCAATCTGGCCGATGGTTGCCCAGAATAATTTCGCACCGGCTGCTTTCTGGGCGGCTGTGTCGGCGGGTGGTGGTGTGTCCATCTCACGGGCTTCGACCTCAACGAAGATTTCGTGCGATGCCTTGTACAGGAGGAAGAGCCCACCGAACAGCAGCACCAGGTCGCGCCCGCTAAAGCCCATTCCCATCACGCTGAACAGGTCCGCCGTCAGCCCCATGACCCAGCTTAACGAAAACAGCAACAGCAGTCGCGACATCATGGCAAATCCCAATCCGAGGGTGCGCGCCTTGTCCCGCAATTCAGCCGGAAGGCGCCCGACCAGAATGGAGATGAAGATGATGTTGTCGATGCCCAGCACGATTTCCAGTGCGGTGAGCATGCCGAAGGCAATCCAGAGGTTGGGGTCGAGCAAAAAATCCATGGGCCGATCTTACGGTTCGTTAAAAAAGGAGCTCTGCGAGTGCCGTTTCGCCCCCGGAAATAGTGGGGCCATCGGTTGACCCGGATTACTCATGTGCAGTCGCCATCAGGGCCGCAAACCCAATGAAAACACCCCCGGTCAGGCGGTTAAATGCGCGCATTACCGTGGCTCGCTGCAAATAGACGGACAACCGTTTGCCGCTCAGAGCGTACACAAAATACCAGGCCACTTCAATGACGGTGAAAGTGGTGAGCAAAATTGCAAATTGGGGCAGCTTGGCCAGATCCGGGTTGATGAACTGCGGGAAGAAGGCTGCGGCAAACAGTATCGCCTTGGGGTTGCTGGCAGCCACCAGAAATGCCTGGCGGTAAATGGTGCCGCTGCGGACCGCCGGCATCGCCACGCGTGGTGCGCCGCGCGTTCCATCATCCGCCTGATCCTGTACGGGCGAGCGCCAGCACTTAACGCCCAGGTAGGCCAGGTAAGCCGCACCGGCCAGGCGCAGCGCTTCAAACACGGTTGGGAAGGTTTGCAGCAGAGCGCCCAGCCCCGCGGCCGAGATGCTCATCATGGCCAACAGGGCAGTCATGCAGCCCAGCATGGCCATCACGGCCGCCCGAATTCCGTGGCGCGCACTGATGCTCATGACGAACAACATATTGGGGCCTGGTGTGGCCGAGACTACAAACGTCATCAAGATAAACAGCCACCAGGTGCTCAGGGTCATCAAAATTTCTCCAGTTGCGAATGGGG
Source organism: uncultured beta proteobacterium (assembly GCA_903924955.1). Lineage (GTDB taxonomy): Bacteria > Pseudomonadota > Gammaproteobacteria > Burkholderiales > Burkholderiaceae_C > Allorhodoferax. The sequence goes on from CAIYDK010000318.1 coordinate 1,736, forward strand.
TAAGGCTATCAGACTGCGCCGATGTATCCCGAAGTGGGTGCCATTTGCCCTTTGCGATAAAGTGCCATCCACAACCACGGAGATTTGCCATGCACCCAGAAACGATGAAACACAAAGCCAGTCTGTGGGAGGGGGCGTTTGGTACCTCGCGCCACATTACCGATGTCCATTGGGAGGGTGACATCACGCCGCAGGAGCTGACCGATGTGGCGAACCAGATCTCGCAAGACTGGCAGACCCTGGACCTGGAGCTTGACCCGGCGCACCCGCAGTATGGTCAGACCTACCGGCTGCATAAAAATTGGCCCAGTGCGGACGACGAGGCCATTGCACTCCAGGTGCTGGAGGCCGAGGACGAATTGGAAGGCCACTACGTCTGGGTGCATTGCTGCAAGCATGTATACGACAAAGCGGGGGAGCTTGAAGACGAGTCAGGCCGCGCCTACCGCCAGGTCTTTAACACCATCATGTTTGTGGTGGAGTTCACGTCGTTCGACGAAATCGCAGACCAGTGTGACGAGCATTTCGGCATGGGGGCGTGGGACGAGTACGAGCTGTATCTGGACGATGAGTTGCCGCAGCCGGTGGCGACGTACGACTGAGGTTTACGGGCAGAGATCGCTTTCAATCCACTACCTTGGGCGGCAGCGCGGTGCCCGGTGCGGAGCGCACTTCGTGGGCCTGCACATCCACAATGTCGGCACTGTCTGGACGCACTGCGGTTGCATGTCCAGACCAGTTATCCGGACGAAACTGTTGGGCGGCCTGGCTGAATCGGGTGAATGTGGTGAACACGGCGGGCTTGCGACCGGTCAGCATGAACCGCAGGACCGCGACAAGCACCACCACCAGCCCGATGCACAGCACGCCGAGCACAAACACGGCGGTGAGTGCAAGCAGGGTCACTTTGACAACACCCCTGAGGATGCCACTCACCAAATCAGTTATCAGCTTCATCCGGGTATTTTGCCTTGTCCTCAAAAGACCACACTGTTTCTTGCTGGAATACGAGCCCTCAAACAGGATGCGGTGGTGACCGTCTGCGCCATAGAATCAGCGAATCTCGCGAATCATTCAATTCATTGGATTTCTAGTCTTAAATGCCCACCCAACCCTTGCCTGATGTCCTTACGACACGTGAAGCGGCCGCACGACTCGGCTTGTCAGTGACTTCTGTTCAGAAAATGGTCGAGAGTGGAGCCTTGCAAGCATGGGTTACGCCTGGAGGGCATCGCAGAATTAGCGCCGCTGCCGTCGAACAGCTCAGAAAGACCCGAGAGCAGTTTGGTGAAGTCGCCCACCGCCCGCCTACACAGAGACTGCGTGTGCTGCTGGCTGAAGACGATGAGATTCAGGTCAGCTATTTCAGAGCATTGATTGACCGGTGCGATTACCCGGTGGACCTTACCGTGGCGTCGGACGCGTCTGTTGCGCTCATACAGTTGGAGCGGCAAAGACCCGATTTGATCGTGACAGACCTGTTGATGCAGCCCTTTGACGGGTTTCATCTGATCAAGATGTTGGAGCAGGACCCGGCTTACTATCCAATTGATCTCATTGTCCTGTCGGCGATGGACCGAGTAGAGGCGCAGAAACTTGGCAAGTTACCCGATTGGGTCACGTTTTATCAAAAACCAGTCAGTCCAGAGCGACTTATCGGATATCTGGACTCCATGCGTACACGTGTGGCCAAGGCGCACCTCGCCGCAAACAAAGTTCGCTAGTCTGGAGGCTCTTCCGGATAAAACCCATGTGCTTGGTATGGTTTTGGTTTTTAACATATAAATCAAATTAGTTGTTTGCGATGTTTTTGTTAAATTTTCGCATCAACCGGCTAATCGGTGTTCGCGCAGGACACGATTTAACTGTCGGCTTCTACCGGTGATTTGATGAGGTGCACTATGCGAAACGATAAAAACTCCGCAATTGTGAATAAGCGCCTAGATGCGATTCGCCGTAACGCCATGCTATTTGGAATTCCGCTGTGCATTGTGCTGGGCATGGCATTGGCCTGCCGTCTGGATATGTTGATCAACAACACCGTCATCGCGGCGGCAATGAGCTTTTATCTGGTCGCATCCATAGGGCTGTTGTGGGGGAGCGATGTACGCCATCAAATGACGATGCGCACGATTGACCTACTCGAAACGGAAAACGAGCGACTCTGCGCAAAGTCGGCCAAGTTTCATCTTCAGGCGAACTACGATGGGTTAACCAGTTTGCCCAATATTCGTCTTCTACCTGATCGCTTTACGCAAGCTGCGATACGGGCCAAGCGAAATCGGTCCCAGGTCGCTTTGTGTTTATTGACGCTTGACGACTTCATTCCGATCGAAGAGCGGTATGGGTCTCAAGCGGCAACCAAAGTCGTCACCACAATAGCGCGGCGGCTCAGGAACGTACTCAGGGATTCAGACAGCATTGTGCGTATCAGCAGCAGTGACTTTGTGATCGTTGCCGAATCGATCAAAGACCTTGCAGACACACAATGCCTCACCGAAAAACTCAAACGCACATTGGTAAAAGAAATCGAGGTGGATAACCTAACGTTGGTTCGTCCCCATGCAAAACTCGCCTGCGTGACCTATCCAAACGACGGCGATGACCTGGAAACCCTATTGAAGAGTGCCAGAACCGCTCTGCTCACGCACAGTCCGTATATTCGAACCACCGCAGCTGCTCAGCATTCAATCCCTGTAGCAAAACCCCTCCAGACAAGTAGTCATCTCAGTTTTCATACCTAGTTCCAGGGCGAAATATCAAACGACTCCCGCCCGCTCCAGCATGGCGTGCAGCAACACATTGCAGCCGGCGGTGATGTGCTCGGGCTGGGCCGATTCAATCTCGTTGTGGCTGATACCGTTCAGGCACGGAATGAAGATCATGCCGCTGGGTGCCAGCTTGGCCATGTAGACCGCGTCGTGCCCGGCGCCCGAGACGGCAGGCATGTTGGAATAGCCCAGCTTCTTGGCAGCGCGGCCCACGGCGTCGACACAGTCCGGGTGAAAAACCTGCGCGGGGTAGCTCGACACCAGGTCAATCTTCACCTCAAGCCCGCTGTCTTTGGCCACTTTCGCCGCAAAGGCCTTCACCTCGTCGGCCATCTGGTCCACCAACGCATCGGTGGCGTTGCGCAGGTCGATGCTGAACTTCACCCGTCCCGGAATCACGTTACGGCTGTTGGGGTGCACCTGCACCATGCCCACCGTGCC
>CAIYDK010000319.1 GCA_903924955.1 uncultured beta proteobacterium
ACGGTACCTGCTGCCCTCCTACTGACGTTGGCACAGGCATGTTGCCTGGCGTCGCCCGACGAAGACCTCTTGGGCAAGGCGGGGGGGTATCCGGCCGCCCCCAGACTAGGTCAAGCCTTTACGGAGCCCTACCGGGTCGGGTCGTTCAGCGCCATGGACACCTTGTCGACGCACTGTGTGGTCGAGCCATCAAGCGCGCCGTTGCCCCTGCCCAGGGCCAGCAGCGAGCCAACGTTTCGCTACCAGTTCGACGGCAAGACACTGACACTGGATGACTACATGCAGCGCCAGCGGGCGACGGCGTTGCTGGTATTGAAAGATGGACAGATCGTGGCGCAGCGCAGCGGCTACGACCGCAAGCCGGATGCACGCCTGCTGTCCAACTCCATGGCCAAGACCATTGTGGCACTGGCCATCGGCAAGGCGCTGGAGTCGGGCCAGATCCACTCTCTGGAGGACACGGCCGAAACCTACGAACCCCGGTTGGCGGGTACGGTCTATGGACAGACCCGCATCATCAACCTGCTGCGCATGGCGTCAGGCGCGCAATTCGTCGAAGACTATTCCGGCAAGGACGATCTCGCCCGCTTCAACCAAGCCGCGCGCCAACAGGGCGTTGTAGCTGCCGCCAAAGTCATCACCGAACGGGTGGCGCCCCAGGGCACCCGCTTCAACTACGCCAGCGCGGAGACGCAGATGCTGGGACTGGTGCTGCGCGCAGCGACAGGCCAAACGCTGTGCCGCTACGTCAGCGACACCATCTGGAAGCCCATGGGGGCCGAGTCCCGCGCCACTTGGCTGACCTATGCGAACGAGCCGGTCGAAATGGCGGCGGGCAACTTCAACGCCACCGTGCAGGACTATGCACGCCTGGGGTGGCTGATGGCCAACGATGGTCAGCGCGATGGCCGCTCCATCGTGCCGCGAGACTACCTGCTGCGCATGACCGATGCCAGCCTGCAACCCGAGATGTTCCGCCCCGGAGTCATGCAGAACAAGGGCTCAACCTATTCCGGCTACGGCTTGCAGACCTGGCTGCTGCCCGGCACGCACCGCCGTTTTGCATTGTTCGGAATCTATGGCCAAGCCATCATGGTGGACCCTGATCTCAAACTGGTGGTCGTCCATATGGCGGTCGCCAAGGATGCATCGGGCGATGCCAGCGGCGCCCACATGGGGGCCGAGCGCGACGCCCTGTGGCGTGGCATAGTGGCCCGCTATGGAAACTGGTAAGGAAACACAGATGATTCAGGTATCAAAACTGATTGCGCACGGTCAAGGCCTGGCCCCCGTGCTGCTCAAGCGCGCTTGCCACCTCGAAATCGACTGGGATGTGCGCCAGAAAAGCCGCTTTGACGCAACCGACTCCGCGGGCCGCCACCTTGGCGTTTTTCTACCGCGCGGCACCGTGGTGCGCGGTGGCGACGTGCTGGTGGCCGAAGACGGCTCGTTGGTCAAGGTGATTGCCGCGCCGCAGGCGGTGCTGAAGATCACCCACTGCGCCAACCACGGCACACCGTACGACCTGATCCGCGCCGCCTACCACCTGGGCAACCGCCATGTACCCATCGAGCTCAAACCCGACCACCTGAAGATTGAGCCTGACCATGTACTGGCCGACATGCTGCGCGCCATGCACCTGACCGTGAACGCGGCGACCGAGGCCTTTGAGCCGGAGAGCGGCGCCTATGCCAGCGGCGCTCACGCGCATGGCAGCCACGGGACGGGGCACGACCACGATGAGCGCGTGCCGCACGTGCACAGCCCCGGCTGCAAACACGACCACTGATACCCGCAACCATGCTTGACTCCAGCCTGATGCAGCTGATGTGGCTGGCCTCGCCAGCCCTGCCCGTTGGCGGTTTTTCCTATTCGGAATGTCTGGAAGCAGCCGTGGATACTGCGCGAGCTGCTACAGAAAGTGAAGCATCCGTCTGGCTGGTGGATCAGCTGCATTTGAGCTTGGCCCGTTCCGACTTGCCCGCCGTGGCCCAGGCCATTGGCGCCTGGCGGGCCAACGATGAGGCACGCATTGCCGCCCTCAACACCTGGGTGCTGCAAACCCGCGAGAGCAGCGAACTGCGCGCCCAGGCCGAGCAAATGGGACGCAGTCTGCTGGACTGGTTGCGCAACCACACGACAGCAACACCAGACCAAATCGCACTACTGGCCCAACAGAAACCCACGTACCCCATTGCCTATGCGCTGGCCGCCAGCAGCACCGGGGCGCCGCTGCGCGAGTGTGTGCTGGCCTATGCCTTTGGCTGGGCCGAAAACATGGTGCAAGCCGCAATGAAGTCCGTACCCCTAGGGCAGAGCGCAGGGCAGCGCATCCTGTCCGCCTTGACAGCGCAGATCCCTGTCGCCGTCGACCACGCGCTGTCACTGAGCGACGCTGATCGGCAGGCCTTCTCGCCCATGCTGGCAATACTGAGCGCCCAGCATGAGGTCCAGTACTCCAGGCTTTTTCGCTCCTAGCCCCCGCAAACAGAGCGCAAGCAGCTATCTTTTTTATAGTAACCACCATGACCGCACTCCACCACATCGTCAACCGGACCAAGAATTTGCCCCCCCTGCGTGTGGGCATTGGCGGCCCGGTGGGCTCGGGCAAAACGACGCTGCTGGAAATGCTGTGCAAGGCAATGCGCGACAAATATGACCTGGTCGCCATCACCAACGACATCTACACCAAGGAAGACCAGCGCCTGCTGACCGTCAGCGGTGCGCTGCCGGCCGAACGCATCATGGGCGTGGAGACCGGCGGCTGCCCACATACCGCAATCCGAGAGGACGCCTCTATTAACCTTGAAGCCATCGACCGCATGCTGGTGGACTTTCCCAATGCCGACATCGTGTTCATCGAGAGCGGTGGCGACAACCTGGCCGCAACCTTCAGCCCCGAACTCAGCGACCTGACCATCTACGTGATTGACGTGGCCGCTGGTGAAAAGATACCGCGCAAGGGCGGCCCCGGCATCACCAAAAGCGACATGTTCGTCATCAACAAGACCGACCTGGCCCCCTATGTGGGCGCCGACCTGGCCGTAATGGAAGCCGACACCATCCGCATGCGCACCACCGCAAAGGGTTTGAAGCCCTTTGTCATGACCAATCTGAAGACCCTGGACGGCCTGAAAGCCGTGATTTCTTTCATTGAAACCAAAGGGATGCTACAAGCCAGTTAGAATACGGGCCTCTGGAAGCTTGGCCGAGCGGTTTAAGGCACCGGTCTTGAAAACCGGCGAGGATGTGAGTCCTCCGTGAGTTCGAATCTCACAGCTTCCGCCAAATGTTCAATATCCATGCGGGTTTGCGGACCTTTTTGCACCACTTCCCACCATCCTTCCCACCAATTCGCTTGGTGGTTGAATAGCAACAGCCCACGCAACCAACAAGAAACCCAGCGAGTTGGCTGGGTTCTGGCGTCAATACCTTGGTGTTACCTTGGGGTTCATTCGTCTGCCAGTGATTCCCATCCATAACCATCACAGCATCAGCCAAGTGGCATGGCTATTTTCATGAATTTCCCCCCTGCCAATTTGTTTTTGTTCTTGAGGTTGTCCACAGACACATCGCTATGCAACGCCAACAAGCACTCGTTGCAGGCTACGGCCAACCAACTGTTGCCAACTGCAATACATCAAAGGATGTTTCCATTTGCCGACAAACCAAATGCTCTTGCCATGGTGGTTGATCGTGTTTCAAATGAGTCTGCCACTGCGACGCAATTCCGGCCTTTGCGTTTGGCCGCATACACTCCCAGATCGGCAGCCTTGAGCAAATCATCCATGCTATTCATGCCTGCAGTACGCACGGCCACGCCCACGCTGATGCTGCCTCGCCACTCGCCGCCGCCAACGCTGACCCGTAGCGCAGCGACCTCAGACCGTATCTTCTGCGCTAGTTGCAGAGCGCCATCCAACGGGGTATCCCAGCAAATAATCAGGAATTCATCCCCACCCAAGCGGCAAACCAAATCGTCGGTACGTACCGCATTTTGAAGTTCCTTGGACAGCTCCTGTAGCACGACATCTCCTGCATCATGTCCATGACCGTCGTTGATCTGCTTAAGGCCGTCTGCGTCAACCATCATGCATGCCAGCGCGGTGTCGCTGCTTACTGCGTTCAGCCAGACCCTCTTTAAGCTGCGCATGGCGTGACGGCGGTTGGGTAGCTGGGTCAAGACATCCGTATTGGCAATGGCGTCGAGTTGCTGATTGGCGTCGAGCAGAGCCAGCGTGCGCTCGGCAACCCGTGCATCCAGCGTCCTGTTCATTTGCATTAGCGCCCGATTGCGATCTGAAACCTGCTGAAATAGGCCGTTGAGTGCCGACAACAAGGCGTCTTTGGCGGGGTCATGGGTTCGCTTATCCGCGGGGTCAACGTCCAGCGTTTGACTGCCAGACCTTGTTACGGCAATTTGCCTGGCCATGAACAGATCGGTCCCGAGAATATGGTAGGCCAGCCAGTGGGTCAAAAACTCCAGCAATATTTTGGCGGCGCCGCGGTTATCCGTGGTAATTTCCTTGCTGAGAAGGAGGATTTCGTCGATGAATTGGAGATGCTCTTTCCGGTGGGATTCGACGTATTGCGAGGTCAATCCGCTAGCCGTCATCAAAGCTTCTTCGTTAGCGAAGTGATACCGGGCGTACTGAAAGAGCTTCAAAAATACCGTTTCGAGTTCTACGGTAGATGCGCCTTCCTCACGTATGACAAGTAATCCAAACCGGTTGATCAGATCGATCAGTCGTTTGTGTTGTTCGTCAACGTCGACAAGTCCGGTCGCAAAACAATCGTCCCATTTAAATGCTTGCATAAGGCCTGCGTGCTCAACCCAAGCGGTACACGCCAGCTGTGCGCAACAAATCGCGCCCTTGCTGTTCCAGTGCCCTGGCAGACTGCGCCGCACTCTCGGCCATGGGCACGTTTTGCTGGGTGGCTTGGTCAATCTCCACAATCAGGTGAGCCACCCTGTCGATGGCAATTCCCTGCTCAACCGATGCGTTTGAAATCTCGCCCATCAGAGAGGCCACGCGGTGTACGGCTTCGATCGATGAGTCAATGGTCTTACGTGCATCGCTGACCTGGGCCAGACCGTTTGCCACTTGGTGCACCGAGTCATCAATCAGGCTCTTAATCTCCTTAGCGGCGGCGGCACTGCGACCCGCCAGACTTCGCACTTCGCTGGCAACCACGGCAAAGCCACGACCCTGCTCGCCGGCACGTGCAGCTTCCACCGCAGCGTTTAACGCCAGAATGTTGGTCTGAAAGGCAATGCCATCAATCACGCCAATGATTTCGGTGATCTTGCGCGAACTGCTTGCTATGGTGTCCATAGTGCCAACCACCTTGCCCATGGCCGCACCACCTGCGGTAACGATGGCTCCGGCTTCCTGCACCAGTTGGTTGGCGGCTTTTGCGTTGTCAATGTTGTGCTTGACCGTGGTGGAGACTTCTTCCATGTTGGACGCGGTTTCTTGCAGGCTAGATGCCTGCTCTTCGGTGCGTCCGGCCAGTGCCTCATTGCTTTGACTGATGCCGTTGGCCTCGCCACTGACCGAATGTGCGCTGGCAAGCACCGTGTGCGCCATGGAGGCCAGGGCTTTTTGCATGGCAAACAGGGAATTCATCAATTGTCCTACTTCGTCACTGCCGGAGTTGTCAATCTTGTTGGCCAGATAACCTGCCGCAATTTGCTTTGAGATCGCTACCGCCGCGACAATCGGATCCGTGATGTTGCGCTGCAAGCGCCAGCCCAGTGCCCCTATGACGGCCAGGCCAACCAGTAGGCCCAAAACGCCCTCCGTGCGGGCCACCATGTAGGCAGCGGCGGATTCGTCCATGGTCTGCTTGGCATAGAGGTCCTGCTGTGCCAGTTGGGTATCCAGATTGTCCTGCAGCAGCGCAAACAGAGGCTCGGCCTTGCTGCGGTAGATGCCAATGAGCTGGCCAAGGTCATTGGAACGCATGGCTTGCAGTGCGGGCTTGAGGCCATCGCTGATATAGCGCGTGCGCAGTTGCACAAATTCATCCTGAATTTTCTTTTCTTCCGAAGTGTGACCGATGGCCAGGTAACGCTCCCAGGTCTTGTCGATGGTGTCGCTGTTTCTCTCAATTTCACCCACCAGTCGCTTTGTCTCTACGGGGTTGGACAGTGCGATGGCTGCTGTTAAAGCCATGTGGTTGCGCAGCTGCAAGCGTGCGATGGTGTCCAGGCGGAGAACGGCACCCGCTCCTTCGCGGTACAAGGATTCAACCTGGCGATTGGCCGCACCCATGCCCGAAAGCCCCAGCCATCCGATGGCAACCATGAGGAGGGAGGCCAGCAGTAACAAATAGACCAGTCGACCTCGAATGCCGGGATGTGTGATTTGGTCCAGGCGACCCAGCAGACCAGTGCGCACTACGTGGCCGCGCTCGATCCGCAAGCCGCGGGCCTTGCCCTCACGAAAGCGCCGGTAGACAGCATCGGTGGGGGCAATCGCTTCACGCGGGGGTTTCATGCGCACCGAGGCAAAGCCGACTACCTGGCCGCGCTCCCACATGGGCGAGACGTTGGACAGCACCCAGTAGTAGTCGCCATTCTTGCGCCGGTTCTTGACCATCCCGGTCCAAGAGCGACCCGCCCGCAGATATTTCCACATATCGGAAAACGCTTCTGTAGGCATATCGGGGTGGCGCACCATGTTGTGCGGTTGGCCCATCAACTCATCCTCGGAATAGCCACTGGCCTCGATAAAGTCGGCATTGGCAAAGGTGATGATGCCTTGCAGATCGGTGCGTGAGATGGGCGACTGGTCTTCACACAGGGTGTATTCAGTGGCAGTGACCGGCTGATTGTTGCGCATAGGGTGCGAGTGGTGAAATTTACGTTGTTTGCTCGCGTTCTAAACGACGCCATAGGC
>CAIYDK010000320.1 GCA_903924955.1 uncultured beta proteobacterium
CCAGTGGCGCTGCCCGGTCGCCGGTGGGCTTCCAAGTTTTACGTCTGAAAATGACCCTGTGCGCTCACTACGCTAGAGGCTGGTTTCGCCTTAATCCCGGTTCATACCCTAACCCTGCGCTTTCACCACCGGACCGACAACACCTTCCAGGTTCGAAGTGATCGCCTTGCGGTATTCCGACACATAAAAATCCACCGCCTTAACCTGATCTTGCTCGCCGTCACTATGCGACAGGAAATTGAAGGCGTTGTACCGGCCGGCCGCAAACAGGATTGCGGCGCTGACTTCGCCATCTTTGCCATCCTCAGCCAGTCGATTGGCTAGGTGGATGAACTCGTCAACCAGTTTGAGAAATTCTGGTGGGTATGCCATGAGGGCCCTTTATGTACATTGCGAGCGCGACATGCGTGAACTACACCGCGAAATGTGATTGAGTGATTATCCCGACTTTGGGTTGGTCGCGTGGTATCTGGCTGCTCATGGCGAAGACTTCAATGTTGACCGCCCCAGGGATGTGCTCTTTGTTGAACTGTGACGCCTCGCGGGCATCAATCATCATCATTTTTTCGTTTGGCACGAAAAGGAAGAAAACTTCAGAGTGCCCCGTACGAATTTGTGGCCAGCCGATGTGAGTCTGAACCCGTATCCACGCTCCGGTCAAACGCAACCCGTTGGTTTGGGCAGGCCGCCGTATTTGGTGATGGGTTTCATGGGGCCGGTCATCCAGAGTTTGAACACGGCGTTTTGGTCCTGCTCCAGGTACTTGGCAAACTTTCGGATGGGCGGCACGCTGCCGAATTCCTCATAGTATTCGCGGGCCTTCAGGATCTGGGCCCACTTGGTGTCGTCCAGATCATAGTCGTCCGCCTCGGCCATGGCACGGCCAATTTCCTCGGTCCAGTCCCCCATGTCCTTCAGATACCCATCCCCGTCGCGATCTGGCAAATTCATATCGTGTGCTTTATAGAAGTCGGCAGTGCATGCTGGTCGACGGTTGGTAGAACGTTGTGGCTGCTGATGAGGCGGTCGAGAAATTCACGCAAAAAGCGCTCAGTCTGTGCCCCATGGAAGCGGTCAGTGATCTGACCATGGCTGTAGGCGATCACGGTTGGAAACCCCTTGGCCTGATGGCGTCCGGCGATGCGCATGTTTTCATCGGCATCCACTTTTGCCAGCATAAACTGGCCTGCGTAGGCGAGGGCCAGTCTCTCCAGCATGGGAGTCAATACACGGCACGGGCTGCACCATTCGGCGCCGATGTCCAGCACGACCGGCGTCGCGTGGGAATGCGCAATCACCAGTTCGTCAAAGGTGGCTTCTTCCACATCGCAAGTTGACGGGTTCATGCCGCTAGGCGCGCCAGTTCTGGTACTGCATGGTGGCGATCGCGCCGGCAATAATGCCGCTTACGGCGATGAACGAGCCGAGCGCCAGTGTGGATATTCCAGACAATCCCTGACCTATTGTGCAACCGGTGGCTGTAACCCCACCGAAACCCATGAGCACCGCACCAATCAATTGCGTGCGCAGGTCTTCCAGCGAGGCAAAGCCCTCCCAGCGAAACTGTTTGGTGCTGATGGCATACGCAAAAGATCCCAGCACGACGCCCACTACGGTGGCGATGCCAAAAGTCACCCGCAGTGTCTTGTCGGTCCACAGCATCAGCAATTCGAGGCTAAAGGCGGTTGGTGCTACGAAGCTCATAGACTCCAGCGTGCGGGTGTTGGTGGCGAAATACACCGTTTCCAGGGTATCGGGGTTTTCCCCGTACCCGATATGGCCGGTGAGGTACCACGCTGCGACGATCAACAGACCCAAGACCGCCGAACCTAGGACATGAGACAGATTTGCCCGAAAGCGCTTGTCCTTGAAGACAAATCCCAGAAGGCCCAAGCTGATCGCGGACGCGCTCACCAAAAGTGCTGTCTTTTCCGGCAAGCCGGTCAACTTGGCCAGCAGCGTAGCCAAACTTTGATTGGACATGCCCCATGTGGAGAGGTCAATTGCAACCGGATCCAGGAAACTGACGCGCCATTGACCAAACAGCCCCTTGAGCGTCATATAAGCCGAAATCGCCAGGAATACGAGTACCACCAGCGAGCGCACACTGCCGCCGCCTACGCGGACAAGATTTTTATTGGTGCAGCCCGCTGCGATCGTCATGCCAACGCCAAACAGACCGCCGCCCACCAGTAAGGACAACCATGCCAGGGTTGGCCGCTGATAGACTGACTTGGCCAGATCAACTTGCCCGAAGTACGACAGCAAACTGGTGCCTACCGTGGCAACTGCGATGGTCAGCAGCCACATGCGCATGCGACCCCAGTGCGCCATATTGACGATGTCCGATATGGCACCCATGGTGCAGAAGTTGGTCTTGTTGGCGACGGCGCCAAAAATAAAAGCCAGTACAAAACCGCCTAGAACGACCAGCGTGGCGGGGTTGGCTGATTCACTCATGAAAAACTCCAGATCAACAGATTCAATTAATTGCCCGGGGCGCTGCTCGCAGCAACCCGCGCGAGCGTGTTGCGTATCGCTTCCGGTGTATTGATGATTCCCATGAACTGGCCCATGCCAAGGGCTGGCCAAGCCAGTGCAATGCGATACCGAGCATACAGCGCGAATACCTTGTTGCCGACGATGAATATTTCGTAGGGCATACCCGCAATGTGGTCCGCCCCGATCTTGTTCACCCAGCCGCCTTCCCCGTCACCGGGGTCGTTCATGGCGATACCGAAGACGGCCAGTTTGCGATCAGCAATCACAACGTCATAAACCCGGCTTGTATTGCCAACGCCTTTTGCCAGATTGTCCTGTACGGACTTGAGTGCCTCTTCAAAGCTGGGATGGGTGCTGAGTTCACTGTTGGACGAGTCAAACCGTTCCATGCCAAACATATAGCGGTAGCTGGGCAAATTCGCCTCGGCTACATCCCCGCCAAAGGCTGTGCCTTCGCCCAGCGCTTTTGCCAGACGTGTTTGCACGCTCTTTGCCGGGTCCTGTGCGACCTTAAATTGTCCACGCAAATAGGCGCGAAACCAGTAGTCGGGGTTCATGTAGGACACGGTACCGTCACTTTGCACGCCCACACGAATACCGGCGGCAATGATGCCAGCGCCTCCAATGGTCTTGATTGCCTCCAGCATCGCGGGGTCGGTAACAACCAGGCTGGCATGGGTGGAAAGGCCCCTGGGCGTGTGCCGCCCAATGACGGTGAAACCTTCAGCCTGGAGTTTCTTTTCGACCTGGGACAGTTGGGTGGTCAGGTCAGAGGCGGGCAGTTTGCTAGCCTGAAAATAGGGAGCGGTTGCCAGGCAAACTTGGGTTGAAAGCAGCAGGATGCACCAAAATAGGGCCTTCTTCATTGTCAGTTCAAATGAACAGGCAGACATCAGATTCGCCAGCGAACTTCATGAAAGTGGCAGCGCCACCGTATTCGACTTGCTTGATGAATTCACTGGTTTCGAACTCAAAAAGGTCCACCGTCATCTGGCAAGCGACGAATTTGACGTCGGCTTCAAGACAGATGTCGCGCAGTTCTTGAAGTGATGCGACGCCCTTTGACTTCATCTTGTTCTTCATCATCATGGTGGCCATGGATTCCATGCCGGGCAGCATTTGAACCATAACCGGCATGGGCACCGGCATAGGCATGGCTGGATTGGCAAGTGGGCTGATCTTGATGTCATCCAAGCTGGTGCGTAGCAGTTGCAGCCCATAGAACGTAAAGAAGATCTGTACATCCCATCCCAGCGCCGCGGCGGTGGATGCCAGAATGAATGGCGGGTAGGCCATGTCCAGCGTGCCCTTGGTGGCGATAAGCGCCATTTTTTTGGTTGCCATGCGTCGTACTCCGGAATAGGTTGAAAGCTGCTATCTCAGGCCTTCTTGAGATAGAACACAAACTTGCTGTTTTCGCTGCCTTGTTCCAGCAGGGCATTGCCAGTTTGTTCCGCGAATGCCGCCATGTCACACACTGAACCCGGGTCAGTGGAGATCACGCGTAGCACCTGACCTGAGGTCATGTCGGCGAGTGCTTTCTTGGTTTTTACGATGGGCAAAGGGCAGGCCAGGCCGGATGCGTCAAATTCCTTGCTGAATTCCATGTCATATCTCCGTTGATGGGTTGTTTCCAACCGGTTGTTGTAGAGGGAACTGAACGACCATTGCGTCACGGCAATGCCATTCTGATTGTGCCGATTTTTGTGTAGGCGGCGCACTTCGTCTATCACCGCGAAGGGTAATGATGGGTAACCCATATGGGTAGTAAGGCCAAAGTCAGGCGCAAATCGGTGAAAGTCGGTATTGCGTTGAATACCAGTTATCGCTAGCCTTGAGGTATGCGTAAATCGTTTTTATTAATCGTTTCGTGGTCTCTTGTGGCGTTTACCTGGGCGCAGACTCCCAATATTTTCCTGGAAGCCGACTTGAAACTGGGTGAAAAGTTGATCGCCGAGAACAAGTGCACCGAATGCCATGCCAGCAAGGTGGTGGGTGACGGCAGCGCCATCTACAAGCCTAAAGGCCGGGTCAATGCACCTGGTATCTTGCGGGGCATGGTGGAACAGTGCAACACCGAGCTCAACCTGGGGCTGTTTCCTGAAGAAGTGACCGCCATTGCAGCCGTCCTCAATCGGGACTACTACCGATTTAAGTAGCTGTTCATAATTCCCGAGCCAATGTTGGGGATTAGTGTTACCACCAATGTCGTGGCCGCCGCCTTAATGTATATTAGCATATTCGAATATATATTTACGTTGTTGGAGGTGCTAGCGTGAACCAAGAAAGACCGGTTTCAGGTAGTCTGCGAAAGGCGCCTGAGAGTTTTTTGAGTCGGGATGGAATACAGAAAGTCGTTAGCGAAGCAAAAAATGGTCGTCGCGATTTCATTCGCAATGCTTTTGCCGCGGCAGCGGCCGGCGCGTCCTTGCCCGCGGCAATGGCCCAGAGCAACCCGGTCCCCACTGAAGGCGGTGACCCCAATATTTTGAATTTGCCGGAGCACAGTAAAGCTCTGGGACAGGGTGTTGCCCCGGACGGCAGCTATGGCAAACCCTCCAAATTTGAGGCCGACGTACAACGCCGCCAAAGCCCAGGATTGACGCAGACCACGCAGGCTTCAGTGTCGTTTGCCCCGCTGCAGTCGCTGTTTGGCATCGTCACGCCAAGCGGTCTGCATTTCGAGCGCCACCACCAAGGCTGGTGGGATATTGACCCGTCCAAGCATCGGTTGATGATCAACGGAATGGTCAAGGCATCCAAAGTGTTTACCTTGGATGAAATCATGCGACTGCCTGCGGTGTCGCGCTTTCACTTCATCGAATGTGGTGCCAATACAGCGGTAGAGTGGGGCAACGTGGCTGTGCCCACCGCCCAATACACCCACGGCATGATTTCGTGCAGCGAGTTCACAGGCGTTCCGCTGATCACGTTACTGGAACTGGCTGGTGCCGATCTCAAGAAGGGCAAGTTTGTGCTGGCCGAAGGCGCAGACGGGTCTTCCATGACGCGCACTATTCCCATGAGTCTGATCCTGTCGGGTGAAGTATTTGTGGCCTACGGGCAAAACGGTGAGATGTTGCGACCGGAGCAGGGCTATCCACTGCGTTTGATCGTTCCCGGCGTGCAAGGGGTGAGTTGGGTCAAGTACCTGCGTCGCATTGAAGTGGGTGATATGCCCTACGCCACCAAAGACGAAGCGGTGCATTACATCGACTTGCAGCCCGATGGGCTGGAACGCCAATACACCAGTATTCAGGAATGCAAGAGTGTGGTCACCACGCCGTCGGGCGGTCAGGTGCTGCTGGACAAGGGTTTTTACAACATCACGGGGCTGGCATGGTCAGGTCGTGGCAAGGTCAAAAAGGTGGACGTTTCCGTGGATGGTGGCCGCAACTGGCGCACCGCCCGACTGGAGACGCCGGTGCTGTCCAAGGCGCTGACGCGCTTCAACCTTGACTGGGTGTGGGATGGGAAGCCCACCATTATTCAGAGCCGGGCCATGGATGAGACGGGTTTTGTTCAGCCCACTTACAAGCAACTCCGAGCGGTGCGAGGAACACGCTCGATTTATCACAACAATGCCATTCAGTCATGGCTGGTACAGGAAAACGGCGAGGTGAAAAATGTTCAAGTTGCGTAATGCACTCTTAACCACCGCGCTGTTCGCTTTAATAGGGACGGCGGGTGCTCAGACTAATGCAAAGTACCCGGGAGTCGGCCGCGATGCAACGCCCAAAGAAGTGGCTGCATGGGATATCGATGTACGGCCGGACTTCAAGGGCCTGCCCGCAGGCTCTGGTACGGTAGCAAAAGGCCAGGATGTTTGGGAAGCCAAGTGCGCCTTGTGCCATGGCATTTTTGGCGAGTCCGGGGAAGTGTTCAGCCCACTGGTTGGCGGCGTAACGCCGGAAGACATCAAGAAGGGCCGTGTTGCCAACTTGATGAATACCAATTACCCCGGACGCACAACCTTCATGAAGGTTCCGACGCTCTCGACAATTTGGGATTACATCAACCGAGCCATGCCCTGGACCGCTCCCAAGTCGCTGACGACGGAAGAGGTTTACTCCGTGGTTGCGTTCTTGTTGAACCTCAACGGCATTGTTCCTGAGGACTTTACGTTGTCGGACAAGAACATTCGTGACGTGCAGGCCCGTATGCCCAACCGCAATGGCATGACGACCAAACATGCGATGTGGCCGGGCAACGAATTTGGCGGTGCGGCCAAGGCCGATACCAGCAATGTGGCTTGTATGAAGGACTGCGCGCCTGAGGTCAAGCTGGCATCGTTTCTGCCTGAATTTGCACGCAATGCGCACGGTAATCTTGCCGAGCAAAACCGGGTAGTGGGTGCGCAACACGGTGCCGACACGACGCGTCCGGAAGCGAAAGCAGGTGCACCAGCGCCGGTCGCCGCGCCCGCTACGCCAAAGGCCGAAGCGTCAAGCACTGGCAAGGCCGCTTTGGCTCTGTTGCAGAAAAATGGATGCACGGCCTGCCACGGTGTCAACAACAAGATCGTGGGGCCAGCATACGCAGATGTCGCTAAAAAGCATGCCGGCAAGGCAGACTATCTGGCCGACAAGATCAAATCCGGTGGGTCGGGAGTTTGGGGTGCAGTTCCCATGCCGCCCCAGACTTTGAGCGATGCTGAGGCCAAGACCATTGCGGCTTGGCTGGCGTCGGGCGCGGGTAAGTAGAGCAGTAGCAACTTTTTATCGGTATTCACTTTCATTCAGGAGACTCAGATGCAAACTCGTCGCAAGACACTCAAACAAAGCGCCGTCGTGGCTGGCCTACTGGCCGCTACGGGCTTGTTCCCACAATACGCGTTTGCCGCGTTCAACAAAACGGCCTTCGAGGCCAAAACCCTCGCCGATGTTCTGAAGGCGATGGGCGCTGGTGCTCCAGCTGAGAGCAAAGACGTCACCATTGGTGGCCCGGACATTGCTGAAAATGGCGCAGTGGTGCCATTGACGGCCAGCACGGCGTTACCCGGCGTCAAGCAGATTTTGATTCTGGTTGAAAAGAATCCATCTGCCCTGATTGCCGTCTTCAATGTGACCGACAGTGTGGAAGCGAACTTCGCAACGCGCGCCAAGATGGGGCAGTCATCCGACGTGTACGCCGTTGCCATCATGGCGGATGGCAAAGTGCTCTTTGCCAAAAAAGAAGTCAAAGTCACCCTGGGTGGATGCGGCGGTTAATCGGTGCAATGTTTATTAATTGGTCGGGGACAGAGCTTGTTCGCTGCGCGTAACGGCGGACTGTCCCCAAGGTTTTCATATTAGGAGCTAAAAATGGCAGATCCAATGCGCATTCGTGCACAAGTAGCAGGCGACAAAGCCACCGTCCGGGTTTTGATGGCCCATGAAATGGAGTCCGGTCAGCGCAAGGATGCAGCTGGCAAACTCGTGCCAGCCTGGCATATTGCAGAAGTGACGGCAACCCACAACGGCAAACCCGTTTTGACGGCGGAGTGGGGTCCGGCAGTATCCAAAAACCCGTTCCTCCAGTTCGTGGTCAAGGGCGCCAAGGCAGGCGACAAAATTGCCGTGACCTGGAAAGACAACAAGGGCGATACGCGCACTGACGAAGCCACCGCGTCTTAGCCGACCGGGTGTTCTCAAACAAGGGCGTGGCGTTGGGCTCGCCCTTTTTTTCTCCCCCCCGTTTTTAAAACTAAAAGAGGTCACTATGAGGACGTCAATACTTCTCTCGATGCTGGTGCTTGGTAGTTTGACAACTGCATCAGTTTTTGCTCAAAAAACCGCAGTCCAGAGCATTGAAGAATACCGTGCCATGCTGGCCGATGGAAACCCTTCGGAACTGTTTGAAGCCAAGGGCGAAGACCTTTGGAAGCAAAAACGCGGACCCAAAAATGCATCGCTTGAAGCGTGCGATCTGGGTAAAGGTCCAGGCGTTTACAAGGGCGCGTTCGTTGAATTGCCGCGCTACTTTGCTGACACCGGACGGGTGCAGGACATGGAGTCCCGCTTGTTAACCTGCATGCAGAACTTGCAGGGTTTTGATGCGAATGAAATTGCCAAGACCGCGTTTGGCAAGGGTGAACAAGTCAATGTGACGGCACTGGCAACCTGGTTGTCGGCAGAGTCCAAGGGAATGAAGTTCAATCTGTCGCAGGTTCATCCGCAAGAAAAGATTGCCTACGAGGTCGGCAAGCGCCTGTTTTTTCAGCGCGCCGGACCGCATGATTTTGCCTGCGCCTCCTGCCATGGACAAGACAACACACGTATTCGTTTGCAGGACCTGCCCAACCTGACCAAGAACCCGGGCGATGGCATCGGCTTTGCGGCCTGGCCTGCCTACCGGGTGTCGAACGGACAAATGTGGGGTATGCAGCAGCGCCTCAATGACTGCTATCGCCAGCAGCGTTTCCCCTATCCCGGTTTTGGCAGCGACGTCACGATTGCCCTTGGCGTTTACCTGGGCGTCAACAGCGCAGGGTCCAAGTCGATTGCCCCCGCTCTCAAACGTTAAGCCCAGGAGATCACCATGAACAAATGCAACTATTTTTCGGTGCTGTCCGCAGTTGGCGTAGCGCTTGTAATGGCGGTGGCTCCAGTTCACGCGCAGCAGGCCAAGTCGGTGGCTGTCGCATCGACTGGCAATACGGAAGTGTTCGACTTCTTTGCCCGCGAAGCGGTCAAGTCATCATTTAGGTCTGAGGGCATTGTCAAAACCAGCGTGCTTGACACCGATGAGACCAATCAGGCCTGCAGTGCGGCTGATGTGGCAGGCAAGCCATTGGACAAGAAGAGGGCTAAAGAGATTGAGGCCATGAACCTCAAATCCGTTAAATGGCCCGCTGATGGCAAGTTTGTCGGCGACTGGAAAGAGGGCGAAGCACTTGCGCAGAGCGGTCGAGGCTTGACGTACAGCGACGATGCCAAGACCCCAAACGGTGGCAACTGCTACAACTGCCACCAGTTGGATAAAAAGGAAATTTCGTTTGGAACCATCGGCCCCAGCCTGTACAACTACGGAAAATTGCGCGGCGTGACCGACGTCAACAGCCCGGCTTCAAAGGCCATTATTGAATACACGTGGGGAAAAATCTGGAACTCCAAGGCCTATAACGCCTGCTCCAACATGCCACGTGCGGGCCACATGGGCATCATGACGGAAGCCCAGATTCGTCACCTGGTGGCTTTGCTGGTGGACCCGAAATCCGCTGTCAATCAATAGCATCTGCTGCATTTCATTCTTCTAAATTTCAAATGAACTTATCCAAAAGAGAATTTTTTCAGGTGCTGGGAGCCGGCACCATGGCCGGCATGGGTCTTGGAACCTACGCGGACGCTGACGCCGCTACGGCCTCCAACGGTCTGTACGACATTCCCCGCTTTGGCAACGTGTCGTTTCTGCACATGACCGACTGCCACGCCCAGCTCAAACCGATTTACTTCCGCGAACCCAGCATCAATATTGGCATGGGGTCAATGAAAGGCAATTTGCCGCATCTGGTGGGCGAGCATTTGCTCAAATTCGCCAAGGTGCGCCCCGGAACGGCTGAGGCCTATGCGCTGGGCTACCTGGACTATGAAAAGGCCGCCAAACGGTATGGCAAAGTGGGTGGATTTGCGCACCTGGCCACGCTGGTCAAGCGCATGAAGGCCAGTCGCCCGGGGGCACTCCTGCTCGATGGTGGCGACACTTGGCAAGGTTCGGGCACGGCACTGTGGACCAATGGCCAGGACATGGTGGACGCCTGCAAGTTGTTGACCGTGGACGTGATGACCGGGCACTGGGAGTTCACGCTGGGCATGGAGCGCGTCAAGGAGATTGTTGACAAGGACTTTGCCGGAAAAGTTGATTTTGTGGCCCAGAACATCAAGACCAATGACTTTGGTGACCCGGTATTCAAGCCTTATGTGATTCGCGAAATCAATGGTGTGCCTTGCGCCATCATCGGCCAGGCCTTTCCCTACACCCCGATTGCCAACCCGCGCTACATGGTGGCCGATTGGTCGTTTGGTATTCAGGACGACAACCTGCAGAAGATGGTCGATGAGGTGCGCGCCAAAGGCGCGCAGGTGGTGGTGGTGCTGAGCCACAACGGCATGGATGTGGACCTGAAAATGGCCTCGCGCGTGCGCGGCGTCGATGCCATCTTTGGCGGCCACACGCATGATGGCGTTCCGGTGGCCGTGCCGGTGTCGAACGCGGGCGGCACCACCCTGGTGACCAATGCCGGCAGCAATGGCAAGTTTCTAGGCGTGATGGACTTTCAAGTCGGCAGCGCCGGTGTCACAGACTTCCGTTACCGCCTGTTGCCGGTGTTTGCCAATCAGCTTCCGGCCGATCCTGCCATGGCGGCCTTGATCGACAAAGTACGTGCTCCCTATGCCAGCAAGCTGGCCGAAAAGCTGGCAGTCACCGATGGCCTGCTGTACCGGCGCGGCAACTTCAACGGCAGCTGGGACCAACTGGTGTGCGACGCGTTGATGGATGTGCAGGGTGCCGACATTGCCCTGAGCCCCGGATTCCGCTGGGGTACCACGCTGCTGCCGGGCGACACGATTACCCGAGAGCTGATGATGGACCAACTGGCCATCACCTACCCCTATGCCACGCTCACCGAGATGACCGGCGAGACCATCAAGACCATTC
>CAIYDK010000321.1 GCA_903924955.1 uncultured beta proteobacterium
GGCAAGTCCAGCAAGTACCACGCCCATGACGAAAAGGGCGAGTACCAGATGGGCGACATGATTGAAATCACGGAAAGCCGTCCGATTTCCAAGACCAAGAACTGGGTTGCTACCCGGTTGGTTCAAAAGGCCATTGAAGTCTAAAGGGCTTGCCCTTCAGGCCAGCAGGCTATCCGAATACGGCTCACAATTGTGGGCCGTATTCATTTGTGCAGTGCATATTCAGGAGTAGACATGATTCAAGTTGGTGACACACTTCCCGCAACCGTTTTGATGGAGTTTTCTGAGGTGGAAGGTAATGGCTGTAGCCTGGGCCCTAACCCTGTGGACGTGGCAAAGGCAACCGCTGGCAAAACCATTGCTTTGTTTGCGTTGCCTGGCGCTTTCACGCCGACCTGCTCAGCCAAGCACGTACCTGGATACGTTGAGAATGCAGCGGCATTCAGTGCTGCAGGTGTGGATGAGATTTGGTGCCTCAGCGTCAATGACGCTTTCGTTATGGGCGCCTGGGCGCGCGACCAGAAGACCAACGGAAAAGTCCGCATGCTCGCAGACGGCAGCGCCGCATTCGCGCAAGCGACCGGTCTGACGCTGGACCTGACATCCAAGGGCATGGGCGTGCGCAGCAACCGCTACTCCATGTTGGTCAAGGACGGGAGAGTGGTGTCCTTGAATATTGAAGGTCCGGGCAAGTTTGAGGTCAGCGATGCCGCTACTTTGTTGGCGCAGGCTAAAGCCTGATTGATTTAAACAGTGGAACGACTTTGTCTGTTTGGGGGATGCACCCCAAACAGTCAAATCGGACTACAGTTTGGCTCGCAGGTAGTGCGCACCGGCGATGGGGTTGAAGTAGTAGGGGGGAATCTCTTCAAAGCCCAATTCCTGATACAGCGCTCGTGCAGACTCCATGTCGTCCAGTGTGTCTAGTAGGATGCACGCATATCCGGCTTGCCGAGCCAGGTCCAGAATTTCCTCTGCTAATCGGCGGCCTAATTGCAAGCCCCGATAGTCGGGTCGAACGTACAGGCGTTTCATTTCACACGCATTAGGGTAGTCCACTGCATCCATCGGCCGCATCGCGCAGCAGCCCGCAAGTTTGCCATTGACCGTCGCAAATACCAATGCACCGCGTGGTTGGGCATACTCGCCCGGAAGCGCATCGAGTTCCTGACTAAAGTTTTGGAAGCACAAGTCGACGTTTAGCGCCGCCGCGTATTCGGCGAACAAGGTGCGCACCCCATCAAGCTCAACAAGAGTTGATGGCGTTAGCAGTTGTGTATTGGCAGGAATTGCCTTCACAGTTAAGCCGTCCACTGTATAAACCCCACTACAACAACGGTACAAACAACCAGCACCAATAAGGCCTGGGTGCGCGAATGAAGATCGTCACGGGCACTCGGGAAAGAGCTTGCGAGCACTTTGTCGCCATTGAACATCGGAAGTAGAAGATTTTCATTTCGCCTAACCCGATAAAAAATGATGGCCGCTATATGCAGCTGCACCAGCATGATGAGGACGACTTTTCCCACTTTGCTATGGAAGTAAGTCGCATAGTGAACCCAGGATTGCGTGGCCATTTTCGCAAGGGGTCCTGCTACCGAAATGTCATCGTCGCTGAAAAGCCCGGTTCCGACTTGAAGCACAGCAAAGGATAAAAGAGCCAGTACGGAGAACGCACCCAGCGGGTTGTGCCCAACGGAGTCCCGCTCGGTACCTTCCCCCTGAAGGTAACGTCTGAGGGTTGCAGTGCGCGGCAAAAAAGTGCTGAATCGCGACCAAACACCCCCCACAAAACCCCACACCAGTCGAAAGAGTAAAAAAACGAAGGTGGTGTACCCCAACCGGAAATGCCACCCCATCGCGTCTCCACCGATCTCCCCGGTGGTTATCAATCCGATGAAACACAGCACCAAACCCCAATGGAATACCCGAGTGGGTAGATCCCAAACCCTGACCCTGTTCAATACACTCTCCTACCGACGACGCAGGTGCGCAGGCCCTGCAAAAATAGACTTCAAATTTAGCACCTGTGGGTCGCCGGTGGCATACAGTAGGATGGGTACATACCCTAGGTTTGCGGCCGTCAGCGGAAATTGACGTAGGGCGAATAGACTCTAGGGCACTTTGGCACACCCCTAATTTTGGGTCCTCGAAAATTTGACCAGAACCGTTTTACCAACTACGACACAACGAACAACCAAGCGCATGCAAAAAAACCACTTGGACATGAAGAGCTGCCACGAACCATTCAGCAAAGCCTTTGCATGAAGCGACGCCGTTTTATTTCCGCCGTAGCTACGGTATTCATGCTGCAGAGTGTGGCAGTGGTGCAGCATGCCCATGCAATAGCTTTAGCTGACCTGAGCAGCGCGGAGGCTGCGGAATTGGGGCTGATGAAGAAGGAAGACGCCAACATTCAAAAGTACGTCAACGACAAGACGCGAGATGGCCTGTTCTTCTTGGTCTGCGAGGAAGAGAAGTGGATCCGGTTCAACCCGGTCGCTTACGGAAGTGCAATCCTGCCGAAAGTATTTGGTGCCCTACCGTGAAGGGTGCGGATTTTTTGCGAATGGCCGTACCACCACTGCTCATGGCCGCGGTTGCCTGCACTCCGACGCTGAATTGGCGTGCAGTCAGCTTGGCAAACCTGACGACCTTTGTGCCGTGCAAGCCAGATCAGGCACAGCGAACCGTGCATTTGGGTGATGCCGACGTCGCAATGGAAATGGCTGGATGTGAAGCGGCGGATGCGTTGTATGCGGTAAGTCATGTGCGTGCACCAGACGCCAAACAGGCCCCCATGGTGCTGCACGACTGGCGTGCGGCGACTTTAGCCAATCTTCAAGCAACGTCAGTGCAACCGCACGACTTCAAACTGGCAAAAGCACCAGACGGCGCGTATCAGGTGCCCGTTGCGGCAACGGCGACCGCCGCAAATGGAGGGTGGACGATGCTTTGGGTGCAGGGGCAACGCGCAGATGCCAGCATGGTGCACGCCAGGTTGGTGTGGTTTGCCGTTGGAGTCGATATCTACCATGTGGCGGTCTATGGCGCCCATTTGAGTCCGGATACGGTTGATATGCTTTTCTCCGATCTGCGCCTGCAATGACGCCATAATCTGACCACAGAAAACCATGAACACTGGCATCGTCATCATCGCCCATTCGCCGCTGGCCAGCGCGTTGCGGGACTGCGTTTTGCATGTTTATCCGGAGGCGGCCGACGCAGTGCTGGCACTGGATGTGCAAGCCGATGATCCGCCCGAAACGACCCGCCTCGCGGCGATCAAATTAATGGCCCAGCTTGGTGCAACCAGCACCCTGGTGCTGGCAGATGTGTTTGGCGCCACGCCTTGCAACGTTGCGCAAAAGGTGATCGATGGGGTGCATTCCAAACTCGTGGCGGGCGTTAATTTACCCATGCTATTGCGCACAGTGAATTACCGCCACGAACCGCTGGATGTCCTGGTCGCCAGAGCCTTGTCGGGCGGCGCACAGTGCATCATGCAGGTCGCCGTGACCGCACCGCAAAACCAGAACCGGAAATCGCATGATCAAAACCACCACGACCATCATCAATAAGCTGGGTCTGCATGCCCGTGCATCGGCCAAATTGACCAAATTGGCGGGCAGTTTCCCGTGTGAAGTCTGGATCGCCAAGGGCGAGCGCAGGGTCAACGCCAAAAGCATCATGGGTGTCATGATGTTGGCCGCCGGCGTGGGGTCTTCGGTGACCATAGACACTGAGGGTGACCGCGCCCAGGACGCCATGGACGCCATGCTGGCGCTGATTGCCGATAAGTTTGGCGAAGGTGAATAAAAAACCATGACTTTTGCCATCCACGGCCTCAATGTCTCGCGCGGCGTGGCCATTGGTCGCGCTGTTCTCGTGGCATCCAGCCGCGTGGATGTGGCGCACTATTTTGTGCAGCCCCACGAAGTGCAGCCCGAGATCGACCGATTGCTCAGCGGACGCAATGCCGTCGTGGATGAAATCCATCGGTTGCAGGAAAGCATCACCAACATGGGACCCAAGGAGGCGCCCCACGAGTTGGGCGCTCTTTTGGATGTACATCTGATGCTGTTGCAGGATGACGAGTTGCTGTCCAGTGTCAAACACTGGATCACGAAGCGTCTGTACAACGCCGAATGGGCGCTGACCACCCAGTTAGAAGTGATTGCCCGCCAGTTTGACGAGATGGAGGACGAGTACCTCCGTGAGCGCAAGGCCGACCTGGAACAAATTGTCGAGCGCGTGCTGCGCGCCATGAAAGGAACCAGCTCGCCCATCGTGGTCCACCAGCAGCGTGCCGCCCGCAAGTCGCAGCAGGATCTTTTGCTGGATGACACGGTTGACGTGCCTCTGATTTTGATCGCCCACGACCTCTCGCCCGCCGACATGCTGCAGTTCAAGCAAAGCGTGTTTGCCGGGTTCATCACCGACGTGGGCGGAAAGACCTCGCACACTGCCATCGTGGCCCGCAGCATGGACATTCCAGCGGTGGTGGGTGCTCGCCTGGCCAGTCAGCTCGTGCGCCAGGACGACTGGGTCATCATCGACGGTGATGCGGGGGTGGTTATTGTCGACCCGTCTTCCATCATTCTGGCCGAATACGGCTTCAAGCAACGCCAGCGTGAACTGGAGCGTGGTCGTTTGCAACGCCTGCTGCACACCCCAGCCGTCACCATGGATGGCGAAAAAGTGGAGTTGCTGGCAAATATCGAGATGCCTGAGGATGCACACATCGCCCTGAAGGCGGGTGCAGTGGGCGTTGGACTGTTCCGAAGTGAATTTTTGTTCATGGGCCGTCAAGGCCGGTTGCCCGGAGAAGAAGAGCAGTACCAGGCCTACAAACGCGCGGTGGAGGGCATGCAAGGCCTGCCGGTGACCATCCGCACGGTGGATGTGGGGGCTGACAAGCCGCTGGACGAATCGCTGCGTGACGACGCCCACCTGAACCCTGCCCTGGGCCTGCGCGCCATCCGCTGGAGCCTGGCCGACCCGGCCATGTTTCTCACGCAGCTGCGTGCCATTTTGCGTGCCGCGGCACACGGCAAGGTGCACTTGCTGGTTCCAATGCTGGCCCACGCCAGCGAGATCCGCCAGACGCTTGCGCACCTGGACCATGCCCGTGTCATGCTGGACAACCGCGGCGTGCCCTACGGACCCGTCAAGCTGGGGGCCATGATCGAAATACCCGCCGCCGCTTTAAGTTTGCGGCTGTTCCTAAAACATTTTGACTTCCTGTCCATCGGAACCAACGACCTGATCCAGTACACCCTGGCGATCGACCGCGCCGATGAATCGGTGGCCCATCTGTACGACCCCCTGCACCCTGCGGTGTTGCGCCTCGTGGCAGACACCATTGCGCAAGGCCGTGCACAGGGTAAGGACGTGGCGGTTTGCGGCGAGATGGCGGGCGACGTGAGCCTGACCCGACTGCTGCTGGGTCTGGGCCTGCGGAGTTTTTCCATGCACCCGGCACAGATACTGGCGGTCAAGCAGGAGATTTTGCGTGCCGATGCGGCCAAACTCGCGCCGTGGGCGAAGCGCGTAATGGAAGCCGAGGACCCAGCGCGCGAGATGGCCGCCAATTAATTTGCTATTAAAACGATAGCTGTCTGCGCATATTCTGCGGGGGCTTGCGGCCTATTTCTTATGCAACTTTGGCTCTGGAGCCCAGCATAGCAGCACCAATGATCATGGCTGCGGCCAGCGCCACGGAGAGACTGGGCGATTCGCTTCGTACCCACAGCAGTGCCAGAGTGGACAGCAGCGGGGTGAGAAAAGACAACACGCCGATCTGCCGCGCATCGCCCCGTTTGAGGGCGGCATCCCACAGGTAAAAAGCAGCGCCCAGCGGCCCCAGGCCCATGGCGACTATCAGCCCCCAATCGGCGATGCTCAATGTGGCGGCTGGCTCCAGCAGGGCATGGCACAACAATGACAGCCCACCTGAAACCAGTCCAAAAAGCCCGATGGCAGCGCTGTGAAAAGGCGGCACGCGTTGCGTCAGCAGCGAGTAACTGGCCCATACGAAAGCTGACGCCAGCGCTGGAAGATAGCCCCAGGCGAGCCCGCCTTGCAAAGCGTCGCTGCGTCCACCAAGGATGGCCAGTGCAGCGCCGGCGAACCCCAGAAATGCAGCGGCAATGTGCTCGCCGCGCAGGCGCATACCGGGCAAAAACAGCGGCGCCATCAGCACAATGCCCAGGGGCCACAGGTAGTTGACCAGGTTGGCCTGCACCGGTGGCGCGTGGCGCAGCGCTATAAACAGCAAAAAATGAAAACCAAACAGCCCGTAGACGCCCAACGCCAGCGTACGCAGTGGAACCTTAACGGCAGATAACTTGCCGCCCGAAAGCGGCAGCGCAATCAGGCTGCCCACCAGCAGGCCCAGGCCGGTCAGCAAGAAGGGTGGAACATGGACGAGCAACACGCCCAGCGGCGCCAGACTGCCCCACAGGGCAATGGCGCCCAAGGCCAGCACGGTAGATTTTCCGGGAGCAGTGGGGTGAGGTAGCGAAGTTGTCATGCGGCGGAAGAAAGCCTGATTCTAAGTAGCCGCATGGGTTAGCATCCCGGCTCCGCTCCTCATTGATTGCAACGCTTGACCGACGAAACCCTCAAAATTCAGGAGCCACGCTTGTGGCGCTCCGATGGCTGGACCGCGCAGGTCATCAAGAATGACGACGATGACGGTTGGGCCGTGGCCATGATCCGGGAGGGCGCATCCGAACCCGCCCTGGTGGGCCCATGGACCATGGGACGCGATAAAAAAAATCCCAAGCCACTCGACGGTGCTGCATTTATCACGCTGGTCAAAACCGCCACTGAATTTATGCGGCGCAGTGAGCAGCAGTTGCACGCCTCACTGCACCAGAACATTGCGGTAACCGCTGCGGTGGGTCGGGTGACCGTGTCGCTGGACATCGTGCCCGATGAAGATAACCCCTACGCTACGCTGAGTGCGGTGGATGACGGCGGTGAGTCGCTGGCCCAGGTGCGTGTGTCACCCGCGTTCAAACTCAACCGCAGTAGTGCGGTGGCGTGGGTCGATGGTGGGTTTGCCAAGCCCGGCGCGCGATAGCGCCGGTTAGCAGATCGTGGCTGATTAGAAGTCGCCCTTGACCACGGGGAAGCCCAGTGCGGCCCAGTCCAGCATGCCGCCACGGTAATAGTAAATGCGGTTGGCAGGGAAGCCGTCGCGCGTCATGGCCACGATGGCGCTGGGGCTTTGGGGACAGGCGGGGCCATTGCAAAAGGCATAGACCTTCTTGGCCGACGTGCAATCCCATTTGCCAGCCACCTTGGTGCAGCCGAGTTCGTTCAGGCGACCCGCCACTTCGGTGTACACAATGTGCAGGGAGCCGGCGATGGTGCCGTTGGCGCGGTCTTCAGGCTCACGCATATCCACCACCAGCGCGTCGCGGTCGTTCATGGCGTTGAGCACTTCGATTTCACCGACCGGGGTTACACCGGGCACCGGAATCATGGCCTGAATCCAGCCCTTGTTTTTGGCGCAAGGCGTCATCACACGGGTAATGACCGTCTCTTCGCCCTTGGCATTTTTGGCAACAAATTTGGTGTCCGTGCCAATGATGCGCAAATATTCCGGGTCAGCCGCGTGAGCGGCGGTGGCAAGACTACTGGCCAGAATGATTGAAGCGAGTAATGTGGAGAATTTCATGTTGTTAGCGGATGGGTTTTACAGGATCGCAAAGCGTAACAACTGATTTTTTTACTGACTTGACATAAATCAATTGTGGAAAATCAGCGTGATGCCTCCTTGCAACCTTCACAACCCTGATCTTTGTCAAGGCAAGCCTTGTGTCAGATTGCCACCGGGCTCGCGGCACGCGCAAAATGGTCTACGCAGCGCGACGGCTTCCCTGGCCGGTTTGTGCGTGCGAGAAATTCCAAGGAGATGGATATGGCCAAGGTTTCAAAGCGTGCGCTGAAGTGGTCGTTGCCGGGTATGCCGTTCGTCCAGAGAAGCCTGATACTTGGGTCCGTGATGGCGTCGACCGCCTTGTTGTTTGGCTGCTCGGTAGAAGTGCTGAATACGCAAGCGGCCCAGGAACTCAAACACGCGTCTCAGCCCCCGGGCTCGCTCTACGCGGGCTGGCGCGTCTTTCAGGAAAAGTGCGCTGCGTGCCATGGCCCCGCGGCAATCGGCACCGCGGGCGGACCGGACCTGCTGCCCCGTGTGCGCGACATGGGGCCACACCAATTTGTGAGCCTCGTGCTCAAACGCTACGACTGGAGCCATGCGGGCGTTCAGGCCAGCAGCACCGGCGCTGCGCGGGACGCTATGGTGGAGGAACTGGTGCAGCGCAAGAATTACGGCCTCACCATGCCCGCCTGGGAAGGCGAACCCCGCGTGAACGCACATATCGTGGATCTGTACGCTTACCTCAGCGCGCGCGCACAGGGGGCGCAAGGCCCCGGTCGTCCGGCGCCGTAAGTGAAGGAACTGACGCTCGTCAAACCGACAGCGGCTTGAGCAACTCCGCCAGATCGCTTTCCGTAAACAGCGGCTGCTTGCGCCCGATAGCGCCGCTGTACATACTGTCGGCCAGCGCGGCCTTGCGCTCCTGCAGCGCCAGAATCCGCTCCTCAATCGTGCCCTGCGCTACCAGCTTGTAGACAAACACGGTATGCGTCTGGCCGATGCGGTGGGCACGGTCGGTGGCCTGGGTTTCAACGGCCGGGTTCCACCAAGGGTCGTAGTGGATCACCGTGTCCGCCTGGGGCAGGTTCAGACCCACGCCACCGGCTTTCAGGCTGATCAAAAAGATGGGCACCGCACCGCGGGTGAACTGCTCAATGAGCGCATCGCGGTTCTGGCTTTGGCCGGTGAGTTTGACCCAGGCAATGCCGCGCTGCTTGAGCTCTGCTTCAATCAGCGTGAGCATGCTGGTGAACTGCGAGAACAGCAAAATCCGCCGCCCCTCGGCCACCATCTCTGGCAGCAACTCCATCAACTGTTCCAGCTTGGCCGAGGTCTTGACCTTTTGCGCAGCAGCAAGTTTCAGCAGACGCGGGTCACAACAGACCTGGCGCAACTTCAGCAGTGCATCCAGAATGGTGATTTGCGATTTGGCCAGGCCCTTGGTGGTCAACGCCTCCCGCACGGTCTTTTCCATGCCCAAGCGAATGGTTTCGTACAGGTCGGCTTGTTTGCCCGACAGTTCGACGCGCTCAATGGTCTCCACTTTGGGCGGCAGTTCATGAGCCACCAGCGCCTTGGTTCGGCGCAGCATGAAGGGTGTGATGCGGGCGCGCAACTGATGCAGGCGCTCGGGGTCGCCGAGTTTCTCAATGGGTGTGCGAAACAGCTCCTTGAACCGTTGCTGGCTGCCCAGAAAACCTGGCATCAAAAAATGGAACAGGCTCCAGATCTCGCCCAGATGGTTTTCCATCGGCGTGCCCGAGAGGCATAGGCGGTGTCGGGTCTGCAACTGGCCGACGACCTGCGCGGCGTGTGTGCTGGCATTCTTGATGTTTTGCGCCTCGTCCAGTACCACGATATGCCACTGTGCCTCCAGCCAGCGCTCTTTGTCGCGCTGCAACAGCGAGTAGGGCGCAATGACGATATCGTGCTCGGCAATGGTGCCCGCCACTTCGTGCCGGTCTTTGCCGTGGATCACCAGGCAGCGCAGACCCGGGCAAAAGCGTTCAGTTTCGCGACGCCAATTGCCCATCAGACTGACCGGCGCAATGATGAGGGCCGGGCGCGTCAAGCGGCCCGCATCTTTTTCGACCTGAATATGGGTCAGCGTTTGAAGGGTTTTGCCCAGGCCCATGTCATCGGCCAGAATACCGGCCAGGCCATGCTCGCGTAGAAATTGAAGCCAGTTCAGGCCTTGCTGCTGGTACGGGCGCAGGTTGGCCTGCACGCTGGGCGGTACCGGCACTTCAGGCATTTCGGTGCGGCCGCTCAGGCGCTGCACCATCTCACGCAAGTGCTGGGCACCGTCCCACACGGCGCCTTCGCCCAAAGCGGCGGTGGTGCGCATGGCGTCCAGGCGCGAGAGCGTCAGGCTATCGCCACTAAAGTCATGGTCGCGGTCTCCCACCAGTTCGAGTAGGGCCGCCATCCAGGGTTTGAGCGCATCCGTGGGCAGGCGGATAAACCCGCTTTGCCCCGTCTGCTGGTTGGGCAGATAGACGTAGGGTGGAATTTCGGGCAGCCCGGTCTCTGTATTGATGGGGCTGTTGGCCGCGGCCGCAATGAGTTCGGGCAGCAGGGGCAGGATGTTATGGCGCTGGCCGTTGATCTCCATGCCCAGCGACAAATCAAACCAGGGCGAGGTGGCCCCTTCTGTTCCATCATCCCCATGTCCTTGTGGCTGCAGTTGTACCTGCAATGCGTCAGCGTGGGTGATCCAGCTTTTCAAGGTGTCGTCCAGCGTCACTTCAAATCCGGCCTCGCGCAGGGCGCGGTAGCCGTTGTCGGCCCAGTGCAGCCAGGTGTGCTGGGGCGTGTCGCCGGGGATGCCAAAAATGCCGCCGTCTGCCGACATCAGGCCCATGTTCATTAACCGAGTGATCGCATCGAGCTCAGTCTCGGCATCGCGGTGCAACAGCACGCGACCCCGCGGGCCTTCGGCCAAAACGGAAGTACCTTGCCCGGCCCACCAGCCGCAATAGCCCTGGTAGTCAAAGCGCAGTTGGGCCTGAATCAACCCTCGGTAGCGCGCCAGGTCGGGCGGGTTGGGGCAGAGGTGCAAGCGGGCGGTCGGCGTGATGCCGTCGAGTTTGGTCAGGCTCTCCAGCACCGGCGGTGCGGGCAGGTCTCCCAGACGTTGCATCAAATCAAGCTGGTGCTTCTTCAGCGCGGAGGGCTGGAGCACGGGCGATCTCAGCAGCACGGCAAGCTGGTCGTCGGATATGCCGGGCGCATGCACCATGCCGCACTGCCCGCCTGCGCTGTCCAGGTACAAGGGCGGCGTGTTCAAAAATAGCTTGGCCGGGGCGTGGTCGGTTGACGGTGTGTCGGTGGCGTCACCCTGGTGCACCTTGGCGCGCAAGGCCCAACCGGGTGTGCCCCCATGTGCGGGGGTCACTTCATGCCAGCTCCAGTCCAGTGCTTTCGGTGGCCCCCAATTCAGGATGGCGCCGGGGCTGCCGTCGGCATGGACGGCATGCAGGCGCCCGGTGCTGGCTGCCTGTTGCAAGGCCATCACGCCGACCGCCCCGCGCGGCGTCGCGCCGGGACTGCCGCTGTAGGCGCTGTAGTACGACCGGTTGGGGTCGGGCATGGCCAGCAACAGTTGCAGGATTTCACGGTCGGTATTGCTCGCCAGGTCATACGCTGCCAGGCCCGCGTGGGGTGGCGTGCGAATGGCTTTGGGCTTTGCCCACTCGCCGCTGGCTTTGCGGTAGGACACCATCGCCTCCAGATGCAGTTGCTGCGGGCGGGTGCTGGGGCCGACTGCCTTCAGCAAGTACAGGTATTGCTCCGGGCGGTTTGGGTTGCGCGGGCTGATGGCTTGTGGCGTGCTGGTGCCGCTGGCGCGGTCCATCTCATAAAACCAGTTCAGGAGGTGAGCCTCGGCTTCCAGGCGCTGGGCTTCATCCAGGCGTGCCTGGGTTGCTCGTCTGGCAGCTTCCAGTTCTTCAGGCGTGGGGGGCGTGTGGCTGGCAGGGCGCACGGCGGCCAACGCCGCCTCGCTGCCCAGTATGCGAATGCCCTGGTAGGCCGCCTTCATGGTCAGGGCCACCCCGTGCTTGCAGTTGTAGCCAACGGGGCAACTGCAGTCGGCATCCCAGGTGTCGATCTCTCCTCCAGCGGTAAGCGTGAGCTCGATGGCCTGCGTGTAGGGCCAGCGCTCGCTGCCTTGCACCTTGCCTTCGAGCAGCCAATAACCGTCGGCTGGCGATATCGTCAGTTCAAGTACTTTTTGCCCGGCATAGAGTAGGCGGCCTCGCGTCCAGGTAGCGTTGGAGGTAAGTTCCTCCAGGGAATTGGGGTTGAACCAGACCCGACCGACCGGTGCATCATTAGGCATGAAAATGGGCTCTAGCCCCCGTAAAATATGCGCAAGCAGCTACTATTTCAATAGCAAAAATTTCCTAGGCAGCAGGTGTTCCTGGTTCAGGTACTGCCATTGGAGCGCCGGTCAGCGCATGCCCGGCCTGCTGGTCAGCGTGGTAGCTGGAGCGAACCATGGCGCCCACCGCTGCGTGCTTGAAGCCCATTTCGTAAGCCTTGGCCTCGAACAGTTTGAAGGTGTCGGGGTGTACGTAGCGCTTGACCGTCAGGTGCGAGGTTGATGGCGCCAGGTACTGCCCAATCGTCAACATGTCGATGCCGTGGTCGCGCATGTCCTGCATGACCTGCAGCACTTCTTCGTCGGTCTCGCCCAGGCCCACCATGATGCCGCTCTTGGTGGGCACGCCCGGGTGCAGGGCCTTGAACTTCTTGAGCAGATTCAATGAAAAAAGGTAGTCGGAACCCGGCCGGGCCTCTTTGTACAAGCGCGGCGCGGTTTCCAGGTTGTGGTTCATGACATCGGGTGGCGCGGCGTTCAGGATGCCCAGGGCGCGGTCATCGCGGCCGCGAAAGTCGGGCACCAGCACTTCGATCTGCGTGCCGGGCGAAAGCTCGCGGATACGGTTGATGCAGTCGGCAAAGTGCTGGGCGCCACCGTCACGCAGGTCGTCGCGGTCGACGCTGGTGATGACCACGTATTTGAGACGGAGCGCAGCAATGGTCTGGGCCAGCTTCAAAGGCTCTTGCTCGTCCAGCGGGTCCGGGCGGCCATGGCCCACGTCACAAAACGGGCAACGACGGGTGCACTTGTCGCCCATGATCATGAAGGTAGCCGTGCCCTTGCCAAAGCACTCGCCAATGTTGGGGCAACTGGCTTCCTCGCAAACCGTGACCAGCTTGTTACTCCGCAGTACGTCCTTGATTTCGTAGAAGCGTGTCGTTGGGGAGCCGGCCTTGACACGGATCCAGTCCGGCTTTTTCAGTACTTCACCCTGCACCACTTTCACCGGGATACGCGACAGCTTGGCGGCCGCTTTTTGCTTGGCCAGCGGGTTGTAGTCCGCCTGGGACTGGGCTTCACGCACCGTGGGGTTGGCGCTCGACTCACCAGAAATAGGGGTGTCCGCGGTTGCTGGAGGGGGTGTGGCGTTGTGGCTCATGGTGTGCAAATGCTGGGTGTGCTTTGGCGGTGGCGCAGTGCGGCGTCAGGGTGCCAGGTAAGTTACGAGCTTTTGGCTCAGAACGTCGGCGGCCTCTGCCCAGCCAACGGCTACACCGATTGTAGAAAGGTCAACCGTTTGCAGCCCTGAATACCCACACGGATTGATGCGTGTGAAGGGTTCCAGGTCCATGGCCACGTTTAGCGACATGCCGTGGTAGGTGCAATTGCGGCTGACTTTGATGCCAAGTGCGGCGATTTTTCCCAGGCCAGTGAAGTTGGGTATTGGTGTGGACAAATTGGGGCCAGAACCGTTCCGCTGCGCAGCCGGATCCGACCCCAATTTGCGGGGTCGTTGCTCGAGCGGTGCGTGCCCAGTCGGATCGTCGAGCCGGACATAAATCCCCGGCGCGCCTGCCACCCGATGCCCGGTCACCCCAAAGTACAGCAGGGTGCGAATCGCTGCCTCTTCAATCCGGTGCACATATTCCTTGACGAAATAGCCGGCGCGCTTGAGGTCGATCAGCGGATATGCCACCACCTGACCGGGGCCGTGGTACGTCACTTGGCCGCCACGGTTGGTTTGCACCACCGGGATGTCACCCGGCATAAAAATATGCTCTGCTTTGCCGGCAAGTCCCTGCGTAAACACCGATGAATGCTCGCAAATCCATAGCTGGTCAGGCACGTCGGATGTGGGCTCAAGGGCTCTTTGGCTGGTGAACTCCTGCATGGCGGCATAGGTGGGCAGGTAGTCCACGCGGCCGAGGGGGTGAATGGCAATGGACATATCTGGTCGGCGGGCGTGGGTTTAGAGCACCACTTTGACCATGGGATGGGTCGAAAGCGTTCGGTACAACGCATCAAGCTGCTCGCGGCTGGTGGCGGTCACGGTGATGGTGACGCCCAGGTACTTGCCGCCCTTGCTTTCACGCAACTCGATCGTGCTGGCGTCAAAGACGGGGTCAAACTGGTGTGCGACGTGTGTGATTGCGCTGACCAGTCCGTCA
>CAIYDK010000322.1 GCA_903924955.1 uncultured beta proteobacterium
ATAGTGCAGATGACTTCATCGCTGCGCGCAAACTGCGCAACGCACTTGTGCATGAGTACATGAATAATCCCCAGATTTTTTTGGAAAGCCTGTTCGCGGCTGAACAAGCGTGCCATCTCTTTTTTGCTGTTATTGACAAAGCCGAGGAAGAGCTTGATCGTTTGGGTGTGCCCAGGTCTTTGCCATCTGCTTGATAGGTTTTATGAATCAAATATGCTTCAAACAACCACCCAGCATGCGTAAGCAGCTTGACCTTGCCCCCGAAAAACGTACTTCTTAGCTGATGGGTAAAAATCAGTTTAAGGAGAAAGCGATGAGTGAAACGAAACGACGGGCCAAGTACACACTGGAATTCAAAATGGAGGCAGTGCGGCTGGTCAAGGGTGGCCAGGCATGTTCAGTGACGGCCAAGATACTGGGCATCCCCAAGGCCAGTCTGGAGAACTGGGTCAGGCTCAACGCCAAGGGGCAGCTCAAAGGCGCCAGTGACAAACCCGTCAACCCCGAGCAGATGGAATTGGCACGACTGAGGGCAGAGTTGGCCCGGGTGAAGATGGAGCGCGATATCTTAAAAAAAGCCACGGCGTACTTTGCTCGGGAATCGCTGTGAAGTACGCCTGGATTGCCAACAACAAAGCAAAATGGCCCATCACCTTGGCGTGCGACGTATTGGGCGTCAGCGCCAGTGGTTATTTTGAACATTGGCGGCGCAAGAAGTTGGACAAGCCCACCAAGCCAGGAGCCAATAGGCGCATGAGCGATGAAGCCCTGCTGGTTCACATTCGCGCTATCCATGCAGAGGTCAAAGGGGAATACGGCTGGCCCAAGATGTGGAAGGAACTGGTGGCGCGTGGTTACCGCGTTGGCAAGGAGCGGGTACGTCTTCTGATGAAGAAGCACGCAATTCGCGCCCGGTGCAAACGCAAGTTTGTCGTCACCACGGACAGCAAGCACCATCTGCCCATTGCTCCTGACCTGGTGCAGCGCAACTTCACGCCGACTGCACCCAATCAGGTTTGGACGGGCGACATCACGTATATCGCCACCGACGAGGGCTGGCTGTACCTGGCTGCAGTCATTGACCTGTTCAGCCGTCAGGTGGTGGGCTGGAGCATGCAGGCGCACATGCAAAGCAGCTTGGTGACGGACGCTTTGAAGATGGCGTGGTTCCGGCGTCACCCGGCGCCGGGACTCATTTTCCATTCGGACCGTGGCAGCCAATATTGCGGGCATGAATTCCAGAGCACGCTGACGGGCTACAAGATGAGAAGTTCCATGAGTCGCAAGGGCAATTGCTGGGACAACGCACCCACGGAGAGCCTGTGGGGCCGATTGAAAGTGGGCAGGCTATACGGACAAAAATTTACCACTCGCCGAGAGGCAATGGACGAAGTGATTGACTGGCTAACCTTCTACAACCACAGCCGGTTGCACTCCACGCTGGGGTATGTCAGCCCGATGAAGTTTGAAGAACGCTGGACTGTGGCGCAGCAATTGAAGGCCGCATAATGCAACGGCTAAGCGGTACGTCAAACAGGGGCAGGTTCAGCCTGGAGTCGCTGGGAGCGATGCTGGTCGGTGCAGCCCTCTCCATCTATTTTGGACTGCGTCTCAGGCGAAGCATGGTGGGCCCGATTCATAATGCGGCGGCCATTGCGAAGCAAATTGCCGTGGGTGCGCTCAACAACCACATCAAACC
>CAIYDK010000323.1 GCA_903924955.1 uncultured beta proteobacterium
GGTATGGTGACCGGTATTGGCAGTGTCAATGGACATCAGGTCGTGGCCATGTCATACGACGCCACGGTGCTGGCCGGTACGCAGGGCATGCGCAACCACCAGAAGACCGACCGCATGCTGGGGCTGGCGCTGCAAAACAAGTTGCCGGTGGTCCTGTTCGCCGAAGGCGGCGGTGGCCGCCCCGGTGATGTGGACATGCCCATCGTGGCAGGTCTGCATGTGGCCACCTTCGCCAGCTATGCGCGGCTCAACGGTCAGGTGCCGGTGGTGGGCATCGTCGCCGGACGCTGCTTTGCGGGCAACGCGGCATTGCTGGGTTGCAGTGACGTGATCATTGCCACCCGTGGCAGCAACATCGGCATGGGCGGACCGGCCATGGTGGAGGGCGGCGGCCTGGGTGTTTTCAAGCCCGAGCAGATTGGCCCGTCCGATGTGCAGCATGGCAATGGCGTGATCGACATTCTGGTGGACGACGAGGTGCAGGCGGTAGCTGCGGCGCGCCATTACCTGTCGTTCTTTCAGGGTGCTGCCAAAGACTTCACCGCGCCGCCGGAACTGGCCCTGCGTGATGTGGTGCCCGAGAACCGTCTGCGCGTCTACGACACCCGCCTGGCGATGCAGGGCATTGCGGACACTGGTTCGCTGCTGGAGTTGCGTACCGGGTTTGGAATAGGCATCCATACGGCACTGGCCCGCATTGAAGGTCGTCCGGTAGGCCTGCTGGCCAATAATCCCTTGCACCTGGGAGGCGCCATTGACGCCGCCGCCGCAGACAAGGCCGCGCGCTTCATGCAACTATGCAACGTCCATGGATTGCCGATCGTGAGTCTGGTGGATACGCCCGGCTTCATGGTTGGCCCCGAAACGGAAGCCACGGCACAGGTGCGACATGTGAGCCGAATGTTTGTTGCCGCTGCACATTTGCGGGTGCCTTTTCTCTCGGTGGTGCTGCGAAAGGGCTATGGACTGGGCGCAATGGCCATGACGGCCGGTGGTTTCCATGCTCCACTGTTCACCGTGGCATGGCCCACCGGGGAGTTTGGTGCCATGGGGTTGGAAGGTGCCGTGCGCCTGGGCTTCAAGAAAGAACTGGAAGCCGCCCCCGACGGGCTGGAACGCCAGGCGCTGTACGAGAAACTGGTGGCGCGTCAATACGACAGCGGTAGCGCCATCCACATGGCAACCACACTGGAGATTGACGCGGTGATTGACCCGGCACAGACCCGGTCCTGGCTGGCGCGGGGCTTGCAGGCCGGGCGAGTGGGTGCACTACCGGTTGTTGCCAGCATCGATACCTGGTAGGCGCGGCGCCTCGCAGCCCATGCTAAGCTGCCTGTCTGCGTAAAAACACGTGACCACTTCAGGAGACTGCCATGCCCGGCCTTTTGCCCCATATTGACCCAGAGGGTTTGCTCGAATTTTCCGTCGTGTACACCGACCGCGCGCTTAACCACATGTCGCAGCGCTTCCAGGTCGTGATGAAGGACATCTCTGCCATTCTCAAAGAGGTCTACCACGCCAAGTCCGCTGTGCTGGTGCCCGGCAGCGGCACTTTTGGCATGGAGGCCGTGGCCCGACAGTTTGCAACGGACAAGAAGACGCTGGTCATCCGCAACGGATGGTTCAGCTACCGCTGGACACAAATTTTTGACATGGGCCGTATCCCAGCACAATCCACGGTACTCAAGGCCCGCCGCATCGGCGACGGCAAACAGGCTCCGTGGATTCCCTGCCCGGTCGATGAAGTGGTGGCAACCATTGCCCGCGAAAAGCCCGACGTGGTGTTTGCTCCCCACGTGGAAACCGCCGCCGGCATGATCCTGCCCGACGACTACCTGCGTGCCGTGAGCGATGCAGTACATGGCGTGGGCGGTCTGATGGTGCTGGACTGCATTGCTTCCGGCGCTATGTGGGTCGATATGGAAGCCACGGGCGTGGATGTTCTGGTCAGCGCGCCGCAAAAGGGCTGGAGCGGCTCGCCCTGCTGCGCCATGGTCATGCTGAGCGCGCGCGCCCGAGCCGCCATTGACGGCACCACCAGTACCAGCTTTGCCTGCGATTTGAAGAAGTGGCTACAGATCATGGAAGCCTATGAAGGCGGCGGCCACGCCTACCACGCCACCATGCCGACCGATGCACTGACGCGCTTGCGCGAAGTGATGCAGGAGACGCGCAACTACGGTTTTGAGAAGGTGCGCGCCGAGCAGATCGAACTGGGCTCCAAAGTCCGCGCGCTGTTTGAGAGCAAGGGCATTGCCAGCGTGGCGGCTGAGGGTTTCAAGGCTCCGGGCGTGGTGGTGAGCTACACCGAAGACCCTGGGCTGCAGTCGAGCAAAAAGTTTCTCGGCCAGGGTCTGCAAACCGCCGCCGGCGTCCCACTGCAGTGCGACGAGCCGGCTGATTTCAGCACCTTCCGCGTGGGGCTGTTTGGGCTGGAGAAGTTGCACAACGTCGAGCGCACCGTGGCGCATTTGAAAGAGGCGCTGGAGAAAATGGCGTAGGTCGCGCAGCCTGCGGGTCGCCCCGGGTGTTCTGTTTTGCCAGTTTTAATAAGGAATATTTCATGAAATTTTTAGTAACGGCTTGCCTGGCCTGTAGCGTAGCGTTCGCCCTGTCTGCCTCGGCCGCTGACGCACCGGCCGCTGTACCGTCATCGGACGGGGTGGTGACCGGTGTGATTCTGGAGGTCAAGGATGTTGACAGTTACACCTATGTCCGTCTCAAGACCAAGGATGGCGAAACATGGGCTGCGGTCAGCAAGGCACCACTCAAGAAGGGGGCAACCATCTCGATTGGCGACGCGATGGTAATGAATAACTTTGAGAGCAAGGCGCTCAAGAAGACATTCTCTTCCATCATTTTTGGCAACCTGGCCGGCAGCAACAAGGGCGTAGCCGGCGCACCATCGGGAGCGGCCAAGGCGCAGGACAACACCCCCATCAAGGTCGCCAAAGCCACGGGTGATAACGCGCGTACGGTGGCCGAAGTCGTAACCAAGAGCGTTGAATTGAAGGATAAGTCGGTTCAGGTTCGCGGCAAGGTGGTCAAGTACAGCCCGGAAATCATGGGGAAAAACTGGATTCACTTGCGTGACGGATCAGGCTCCGAAGCCAGCAACACCAATGACATTCTGGTCACATCAGCCGGGCAGGCAAAACTGGGTGACGTGGTAACGGTTACCGGTGTGGTCCGGGTTGATAA
The DNA here is from genome assembly GCA_903924955.1 of uncultured beta proteobacterium. GTDB lineage: Bacteria > Pseudomonadota > Gammaproteobacteria > Burkholderiales > Burkholderiaceae_C > Allorhodoferax. The sequence goes on from CAIYDK010000323.1 coordinate 3,202, forward strand.
AGACTTTGGATCCGGCTATTCCTACAAGGTGCTGATCGAAGAAGCAACCATCAAGCCGTGACAGCCAACATCGCAGGAATGCACACCCGGGCGGTGATGCCTTGCCCCTGTGGGCCGTCATTCAGTGTGATGCGGGCCTCGTGCAACTGTGCAATGCGCTGTGCAATGGCCAGACCAAGCCCGGTTCCCGGTTGATCCGCAGCGCCAAGGCGTGAGAAGCGCGCAAACATTTGCTCACGTTGTTCCGCTGGAATTCCGGGGCCGTTGTCACTGACCTCCATCCTCAAGCACGCATCACCCTTGCAGACTGCAATGGTGATGGATCCGCCTTTTTGCGTGTAGTGGATGGCGTTATCCACCAAATTTGACAGCAGCATGGCCAGCATGTCGGCATTGCCCGACACTGCAGGCAATTCCGGGTCCACATGAAGTTCCAGATGCTGGTTCTTCTGAAGGGCAAGCAGTGCCAATTCGGCGCAAACTGACTGGGCCAACTCGCCCAGGTCCACTGGCGCCGCATCGGGTAGCGACTGATCGGGATCCAGTCGCGCCAGAGTCAACAGTTGCCCGACCAGCCGTATTCCACGCTCGATCCCACTTTGCAATTGGTTCATTGCAAACTGGCGGTCTGGCTCGGTTTGGGCAATTCGGGTCACATAGAGTTGTGCCTGGATAGCCGCCAGTGGTGTTCGCAATTCGTGGGCTGCGTTTGCAGTGAACCGCCGCTCCGATTCCAGGGTCGACTCCATGCGGACAAGGAGTCCGTTGATCGCCTCGACCATGGACTGCACTTCATCAGGCGTATTGTGCGCATCCAGGGGCGTGAGGTTGTCCGGCTTTCTGGCTTCAATTTCACGGGTGAGCACGCGCAGCGGGTTGAGCCCTTTGCCGATGGCGATCCATAGCAGGAGTACCAGTGCCGGCATTCCGAGGGCCAACGGGCTGGCTACGTGGGCGGTGATGTTGCGCAACAATTGGCCCCGCAAAGCGTAGTCTTCCGACACCAGGACGCGAAAGTCGTGGTGTTGATCCCAAACACCAAAATTTCGCCAGACTTTGCCCAGAGAGTCAGTGGTTTGGGAGTAGCCGTCAAGCAGCGTAAGGGGGGCAGGCGGCGCGTTGGCAGAACTGGCCAACAGGGCCCCGTTCGTATTCCAGACCTGATAACGGATGCTCTTTTCGTACGCTGTGTGCAGTGAGTGAATGGTTCCCGCTTCGCTTCGCCCTGACAAGCGCCTACTTTCGTCTGACAAAAAATTTGGCCACTGACCAAATACCGACAGAAGGCTGGGCGTGTCAGCCCGCATCGGAATCGTGGCAGTTTCCGTGTCATCCGGGTCGCTGACACGGAGCAAAGCCAAGGCTGTTTGGGCCAGGTGGACATCGAAGAGCTCATACACCTCGTCAACGCTGTCTCGAACGGTAAGACACGCGACCACGACCCAGTAGGCAAACGTCACCGTGATCAGTCCAGCCAGCAGACGCCGACTTAAGGAGAACTTTGCACGAGCGGTCACGGCTCTTTCCTTGCAATCGTATAGCCCACCCCGCGGATGGTTTTGAGTACGTTGTGCCCCAGTTTGTGCCGCAGATTGTGGATGTGAACCTCGACTGCGTTGCTTTCTACGCCGCTGGATCCACCATACAGCGCTTGCTCGAGCTGGTTGCGTGTAAGGACGCGCCCGGCCCCCTCGACCAGCGCACGCAAGATGTCGAACTCGCGGTTGGAGATTTTGATGGCAATACCGCTTTGCGTTACGGTATGGGTGTCGGGGTCCAGCACCAGATCGCCAAACTGAACCGATCCGCCCATACGGATGGTTCGACGAATCATGGCACGCAGTCGGGCTATCAATTCGTCCATGTCAGTCGTCTTGACCAAAAAGTCATCCGCTCCATTTTCGAAGCAAAGAACTTTGTCTTGAGTGGTGTCCCTGGCGGTCAGAATCAATATTGGCAGCACCTTGCCGCCAGCGCGGATTTTCCGCAAAACGTCTTGCCCGCTCATGCCGGGAAGACCGAGATCAAGCACCATCCCGGCGAACTCCGAAACGGCCAGTACGTCCAGCGCTGCTTTTCCGTCCCGTACCCAGGTAATCGCAAATCCGGATTTGCTTAGCGCGGCGCGCAATCCAGCCCCTAACAGGGCGTCATCTTCAGCAAGCAGGAGGCGCATGTTATTTCTTTGGACCAGTTGTTTTGGTTTGCGGCATTCTGAACTCGGTGAATACCCGTATGCCATCGGAAAACCCTAGGGTTACTGCGGACATTTTCGGGCAAATTCCATTGAATCTTAAAAAGCCTTAAGGAAATGTTTACTTTCTTAAGCCATTTCCTTAAGCGATTGCTTACGCTCGGTTACATCTGTGAGGCAATTAGGGCATTTGATGGCGCTCGCATCCGCACCAAGAAGGGCATCAAGCATGGCAAAACATCGTTCTCTATCCATATTCCGCATTTGCACTATGGCCGCAACGGCATTGGTGCTTGGCTTGCTGTTTGCTGGGCCTTCCATGGCCCAAACCGACCCCATGGCGAATGCAAGAATTGTTGGCGAAAAAGTATGCGGCAACTGCCACGATACCGAGAAGTCGTTGTTCGGTCACACGCAGCACGCCAAGATATTTCGGGAAAACCCCCGCAATGACACTGAGAAGTCTGTCTGCGAAGCCTGCCACGGCAATGGCTCGTTGCACGTGGCCGATACCAAGGACAGGACCAAGCTCATCGGGTTTTCCAAGGACTGGAATAGCCCCATCGAGAAGCAGACCGGGCAGTGCCTGAACTGCCACTCGGGTGGGCAGCGCATCAACTGGCCGGGCTCCGTGCATGCGACCAACAAGTTGTCGTGTTCGGACTGCCACAACCCTATGGCGCGCTTTTCTGACGCAGGCTTGCTGAAGAAGGCTGGTATCACCGAAACGTGTCAGAGTTGCCACCAGCAGCAACGTGCAGAGTTCCGCAAGAAGTCGCATATGCCGGTTCCCGAGGGCAAGATGACTTGCGTGGATTGCCACAACCCCCACGGAAGCACTGCCAAGAAGCTGTTGAA
>CAIYDK010000324.1 GCA_903924955.1 uncultured beta proteobacterium
AGTAGGCCCTGAGGGGCAGCGGGTGTGGTTGACGCTCGGGGTCACGGGACAGGGAATTTCCTGTCTTCATTGTGTGTCGATTCCCCCGAGCCCCCTTGATGACAAGATGAGGCAAGCACTACCACTGGTAAATAAGGATTTGAATTGAACTGGAAGGCGACGCAGCGGGCCGGATTTCTTTGCAGGTTGCTCCTGGGTGTCTGCACGATTTTTTTGCACGGTGTTGCCGTAGCGCAGTCCGCCGGGCAATTACCTCTGTTGGTGGGAACGGGTAGTACGGGTCAGAGTTATTCGGTTCCCGTTCAGACACTGCTATTCTTTACTGCACTGTCGTTCTTGCCCGCGGTCTTATTGATGATGACGGGGTTTACACGCATTGTCATTGTGCTTTCGCTGTTGCGTCAGGCACTCGGAACTCAATCGTCACCTCCAAATCAAGTGATTGTGGGACTTTCACTGTTTCTGACTTTTTTCGTCATGGGGCCCACTTTGGACAGGGTTTATGCCGATGCCTATGTTCCATACACTAAAAACACGATGACATTTGAACAGGCACTGGAGAAGGCCGAAGCACCTGTTCGTAGTTTTATGGTGAAGCAGACTCGTCAATCTGATTTCTCGTTGTTCGCAAAGCTTGCAAAACTACCACCTGATGTAAAGGCGGATACCGCGCCGATACGCGTTTTGGTGCCGGCGTTTGTTATTAGTGAACTGAAGTCGGCGTTTCAGATTGGCTTCATGATCTTCATTCCGTTCTTGGTCATCGATATTGTTGTAGCCAGTGTCTTGATGTCTTTGGGGATGATGATGCTGTCCCCAGTTCTGGTGGCCTTGCCGTTCAAATTGATGCTCTTCGTTTTAGCCGATGGTTGGAATTTACTTGTTGGATCCCTTGCGGCGAGCTTTGTTGTTTAAATAGCCATGACTGCACAAACGGTATTAACTATTGGCCAAGAGGCGCTTTTGATGCTGCTCATGGTTTCGTCACCGGTTTTGGGGGTGGCGCTGATTGTGGGTTTGTTAGTTAGTCTCTTTCAGGCCGTCACTCAAATTCACGAGGCAACTCTTGCGTTTGTTCCCAAACTGATTGCAGTCATTGCGGTATTCGCCATCGCAGGGCCTTGGATGTTGACAATGCTGATTGAATACATTCGTCGAACAATAGAATCGATTCCAGGGTCTGTGGTCTGAGTCAGGATTTGTTTTGATTACGATCACTGAGGCCCAACTCGCAGCGTGGATATCACCCATTTTTTGGCCGTTTCTGCGCGTGCTGGCTATGTTTACCGCGGCGCCAATTTTCTCTTCCCGGGCGATTCCTGTCAGGGCGAAAATTGCTTTGGCTTTTTTTGTGGCTTTGGCGGCACAGGGGAGCTTCCCAGAGATGCCTGTGATTGGGTTTAACGATCCGAACGTTCTCGCTGTTGTGGTTCAACAAGTCGGTGTCGGCTTGGCTATTGGCTTTGCTGTGAGGGTGGTTTTTTCTGCGGTTGAGTTGGCTGGTGAGGTGGTAGGGTTTCAAATGGGCCTGAACTTTGCCGCATTTTTTGATCCAACCATTGGTGCTCAGTCAAGTGCGGTTGCCCGCTTTTTTGGGCAAATGACCACCTTGCTTTTCCTTGTGATGAATGGGCATATTATGGTGCTGATGGCCATCATTCAAAGTTTCAAAGCCTTTCCCGTCGATGGGGGCTTTTTGAATTCCCTGATGCAAATGAAGCTTCATAAGCTAGGAGCAGACTTGTTTGCCAGTGCGTTCTGGATAGCGTTGCCCATGGTTGGCATGCTGATGTTTGTAAATTTGGCGCTTGGTATCGTTTCACGGGTGGCTCCCCAAATCAATATTTTTGCTGTGGGTTTCCCCGTAACCTTGGTGGGCGGCTTGATCTGCATTGCCATTACTCTTCCAATGTTGGATCAACCATTTATGGCCTTAATGGAGCGCTCCATTAATATTTTCTCGGGCACTTAGCCGTGTTTGATCAGACCAGATTGTTCCTGATGGCGTAGACAGTTAATTCAGCGTTGTTGGACAGTTTTAGTTTTTCCAGCAAACGCGCACGGTACACACTGACCGTTTTTGGGCTGAGCATAAGCTCCACGGCGATGTCAGACAGGCGTTTCCCCGAAGCAATTTTGAGCAAAGTTTGAAGCTCGCGTTCCGATAAAGTGGAATGCAGTGACTCTGGATTTGGTGCGGCAAGATTCGCCACCAGCATTTCTGATATTTCTGGGGTCACGTATTTTCGTCCGCTTGCTAAAGCACGCACTGCAGGAATCAATTCAGCAGGGTCGCCAGCCTTGTTCAAGTACCCATATGCTCCTGCGCGCAAGCAACGCAGTGCATATTGGTCTTCTGCAAACATGGAAACAATGAGTACTCTGATATCAGAATGTTGCTCACGAAGGCTCGCGAGCACTTCGAGGCCTCCGCGGCCTGGCAAATTCAGATCCAATAGGAGAACATCGCACGAGACCTTTCGAAGGACATCGCGAACTTCTGAGTAGCTGCCAGCCTCGCCAACGACTTCGATATCGGCTGCATCGGTGAGCGTATCCCGAATTCCGCGGCGCACCATCGCATGGTCATCGCAAAGAACAACTCGTATCACGTGAAATATCCCTCCAGCGATTGGTTGGCTGCTTCAATGAGAGGCACAGAAAGAATGACTGAAGTCCCAACTCCTTGCCGCGTGCTGATGTCTAACCATCCGCCGACTGCTCTTGCACGCTCGTGTAAGCCTCGAATACCAAAGGCGTCTGTTTTTGCCAGTTCCTCATCAGAAATTCCCACTCCGTTATCGCTAACCTCAAGGGTTAAAACATCTTCTGCGTCCGAAATGTCAATTTTCACCAAATTACATTTGGCGTACTTTGATATGTTTGTAAGTGCCTCCTGCGCAGTTCTGTAGGCGGCTAGTTGCACCGCTTTAGATGGACATTGAATTTGGCTGTTTGCTCGCAGAACTGTCTTGATACCCGTTCGTTTTTCGAAGCTTACCGCCAGCCAGTGCACTGCGGCGCTAAGCCCTTGGTCGAGTATTGATGGACGCAAATTCATCATAATTCGCTGGCTAGCGCCTAGCGCGTGTTGCAGCGTTTCGGTCGCTGCCTGAATGTGGGCTTGCGATTCGGGGTTATCGTTGTGCCGCGATAGCCAGGACAAGTCGAGCTTTGCGGCCGCCAATGAGCCACCAATGTCATCATGAATCTCTCGGGCAATAGATGCGCGTTCTCGCTCTATAGTGGCCTGTAAATGACCGGCAAACTCGGACAGCCTTCTTTCTGATATTGCAAGTTCTCGAGCGGCTACTTCACTTGCCAGTCGGGTATGGTGTACTTCGAGAGTTCTCAAAATGACACGCCGCAATTGGACAATATCGTCTTTATGTAGGTAATCGCTGATGCCTAACTGGATGGCCGACACCGCGGCAGACTCTCCTATTGCACCAGATAGCAAAATGAAAGGTGGGCGCGTGCGGACGTCTTTTAGGGCAAACCACGCGTCTATTGCTGTAAACCCTGGAAGGCGATAGTCAGCCAAAATAACGCTGATTGATCCTGATGTCGCCTTTTCTACGAATTCGGCGAGTGTGTCTACGCGGGAAATTGAGTAATTAAGTTCTGCGCGGTCCAGCGATCGACACACCATTCGGTGATCAGTCGCTGAATCTTCTAAGTGAAGAATGTTTATTGGCGCTGATGAAATGCTTGTATCCATGTTCCAGGCCAATTATGTGTCAAATTGTGATGCACGAGGGCTGCAATGTTGCGGTGCGTGTTTCTTAAAAGTCACCCAAGATTCCTGATTCCTGCTAACCTATTACCATGTAATACTTAGATGTTACGAAACTGACGAGGCCGCCCCGGAGAGGCGTTTTCTAGGACACAAACCAATGCAGCCATCCTTGACCACACCCACTGTCCCTGCCGTGCAAATGCCGGTCATGCTGGTAGCGGAAGTTCAGGACTCATTGCTGGTGGTAGTGCACGATCTAACGCGCCTCGATGGCCTGTTGGCGCACACCATGGAGAATTTGATGGAGCGGTTCACCAGCGCTAGTGCTAACTTGGCTACGCCGACGCTGATGAATTCGAAAGAACTTGACGATGTCCGCAGCACCCTGCGGGCTGCGGTTACGGAGCTGCAATTTCAGGATATGGCCTCGCAGCTGATAGTTCATACTTCGAAAATCCTGCAAGGTTGCGCTTACCGTTTGGCATCAGAATCCATGGGTTCAGAAGATGGTGAAGCGGTACCGTTCGTGGAGGAAGTGCCTGAGCGTCCGAATCCTGTTACCCAAGACGAGATGGACGCTGGCTCCATAGAGCTTTTCTAAGCGCTGTATTCAATTATTCAAGAAACTGAAAGAGTCGGAGTATCAAATGCCTTTAATTCTCGCCGTTGACGATTCGCCATCCATGAGAAAGATGGTGTCTTTTACTCTAACAGGTGCCGGGTACCAGGTAGTTGAGGCGGTCGATGGACAAGATGCCTACGAAAAAGCGCAATCTCAGACATTTGACTTGGTTCTGACCGATCAGAATATGCCCCGTTTGGACGGTCTGGGGCTTACTCGTAAGTTGCGGGACCACCCGCAATTCAAGACGGTTCCAATATTGATGCTGACTACTGAGTCAAGTGACTTGATGAAGCAAGCGGGAAGAGCTGCGGGTGCGACGGGATGGCTGGTAAAACCGTTTGACCCTGCGCGACTGCTGGACGTCATTAAGAAAGTAATTCGCTGATGGGTTGGGAATCGAATTGATGAATACAAAATAGGAGTTTGGCATGTCTGAGACACATCAGGACAGTGGGGGTAATGGAGACTTCGATCTAACCCAGTTCTATCAGATTTTTTTTGAGGAGGCAGGCGAAAACCTGGACCTCATGGAGCAAATGCTGCTCAATCTGAATTTGGAAACGGCTGATGACGAGGCGCTGAATGGCATTTTTCGCTGCGCACACTCTGTTAAAGGGGGGGCTGCAACTTTTGGTTTTGCAGACGTAGCTGAATTGACTCATCAGATGGAGTCGCTTTTGGACAAACTGCGGCGTCATGAGTTGCAGCCAAACGCTGAGATGGTGGACGTTCTTCTGGAGTCCGCAGATGCGTCTCGAAGCTTGCTCGCGAGGCATCAAGCGGGAGGCGAAGGTGATGTGACACCAACTGCCGATTTGGTTCGAAGGATCAGTGTGTTGGCTTCAGGGCATACATCTGCACCTCCGGTGCCAGTGCAAGTTCGTGTGGCTCCCGCTCCCGTGGTGGCACCTAGCCCAGCAACTACTCCCAGCGTGCAAATTAAACATTCAAGGTCGCTTGAGATTCGCATTGGGCCGCTCGAGCGGACGGAGCAGGCAGATGCGGTACAGGAGTTGTTTAGGGACATCCCTGGCTTGGGTGAAATTGCAGTATTGCCGATAGATGCTGCAAATACACGACTTTTTGCAGTTCAGACGGAGTCGAGTGATGACGATCTTTTGGATTTGTTTGCATTCCACGTTTCTCGGGAATACATCAAGATTACCGAGCGTGTTGCCAGTGGTGGTGACGTAGTTGGTTCTGATGCCATCGTGGTGGGCTCCGCTAGTGGAGTAATGATGGGGGCTGCCGACGACGCCCAACCTGGAGCACCGTTGGCGCCCTTGCCTGGGTATGGTTTTTTTGATGGCGCGCCCGGAGCGCCGTCGGTGGTACCTGCGGGGTCGGCGACTGAATCCAAGGCAACAAAAGTTGTACCTAAGGTTGCGTCGCCGAACGTTGCGGCGCAACCGGAAGCTGCAACAATTCGCGTTGCGATCAGCAAGGTTGATCAGTTAATCAACTTGGTTGGGGAATTGGTGATTACACAGGCAATGCTCGCGCAAAATAGTCGAGCATTGGACCCTGCTATCTATCAACAATTGCTTTCTGGGTTGGCTGATTTGGACAGAAATACGCGGGACTTGCAAGAATCGGTAATGTCTATTCGCATGATTCCAATGTCCATTGTGTTTAGTCGGTTTCCTCGAATGTTGCGAGATCTCGCAAGCAAGTTGGGCAAAAAAGTGGATTTTGTCACCCAAGGGGAGGCAACCGAGTTGGATAAGGGGTTGGTAGAGAAAATAACCGACCCATTGACTCATTTGGTCCGCAATAGCTGTGACCATGGAGTCGAGTCGCCCGCTGAGCGTTTGGCCGCTGGCAAATCAGAAACCGGAACCATCACGCTATCTGCATCCCATCAGGGCGGGTCGATTGTGATTGAAGTGCGAGACGATGGGAAGGGGATGTCACGTCATAAGATACTGAGCAAAGCTAGGGAGCGCGGTTTGGATGTGTCGGATCAAATGTCGGACGCTGAGGTTTGGCAGCTGATTTTTGCACCAGGATTTTCTACTGCGGAAGTAGTTACTGACGTATCTGGGCGTGGTGTCGGTATGGACGTGGTGAAGCGCAATATTGCGGCGTTGAATGGCACCGTGGAAATTGACTCTGCAGAAGGTTACGGAATGAAGGTGTCCGTGCGTCTACCCCTAACTTTGGCAATTATGGATGGGATGTCTGTTGGAGTGGGTGGAGAGGTCTATATTCTCCCGCTTTCGTCGGTAGTCGAGTCCTTTCAGGTTAAGGCTGACGCCGTCAGTACCGTTGGGCAAGGGTCCCAGTTGGTTAAGGTTCGCGACGAGTACATGCCTGTTATTGAGTTGGAGAAGATTTTTCAGATCCCTCGGTTTGATTTCGAGAAATCCTGCGACATCATGGTTGTTGTCGAAGCGGACGGTAGTCGTGTTGCATTGCTCGTCGATGAGTTGTTGGGACAACAGCAAGTTGTTGTCAAAAACCTGGAGTCGAACTACCGTAAGGTTCCAAACGTATCAGGAGCGACCATTTTGGGTGATGGAAAGGTAGCACTTATATTGGACACGGGCGCATTGGTGCGGCGCTCACGGCACTAATAGCTACGCATTGCAGGAGGACAGTATGGGAATGATGGAAAAGCTCGAGGACATGACTTCTTCGGAAGCCAGAGAATATTTGACGTTTCGACTGGATCAGGAAGAGTACGGTATCGATATTCTGAAGGTTCAGGAGATTCGAGGGTATGAACCGCCGACCCGCGTGGCGAACGCGCCGGATTTCATTAAGGGCGTTGTGAATTTACGAGGAACGATTGTTCCCATTGTCGATATGCGGCTTAAGTTCAACTGTTCAAAAGTTGAATATAACTCTTTCACAGTCGTCATCATTCTTAACTTGAGGAGTAGGATTGTTGGCGTTGTGGTCGATTCAGTTAGCGATGTGATGGAGTTGCCTCCTGATAGTATAAAAGCAGCCCCTGATATAGACAGCGTCATCGATAGTGGCGCGGTTCTGGGTCTTGGCTCATTGGGTGAGCGGATGTTGATTCTTCTTGACATTGAGCGATTGATGTCCGCGCCTGATATGGGCCTCGTTAGTGGACCAGAATGAGAGTTTCTAAGAGAAAGTTGCTGGATCGAATGGTTAGGAATGATTGAATCGAAGAGCATGTCACATGCAAAAACTATTTCGACCCCATCCGTTGGAATGCAGGGTCGTGAGTTTGCTTGGACAGATGCAGACTTTGATCGCGTTCAGTCGATGATTTATAAACGTGCCGGCATAAGTCTTCACGATGGTAAGCATGCGATGGTATATAGCAGGCTTTCTCGCAGGCTTCGTGAAACAGGCCACCAGAGTTTTCGTGATTATTTGGGTTGGCTGGAGTCGGCGGACATCCCAGAGTGGCAAGAATTCGTCAATGCATTGACGACCAATTTGACTTCTTTTTTCCGTGAAAACCATCACTTTGATGTGTTCGCGAGTTTGCTGAAATCTCGGTCCACGGGGGCGCCCTGGCGTGTTTGGTGCAGCGCAGCATCGACTGGGGAAGAACCATACTCAATTGCTATTGCAGCTTCTGAGGCGCTCGGTGGCTATTCTCAATTCTCTCTTGCGGCAAGTGACATCGATTCGAAAGTATTGGCGTCTGCTCAGCAAGGTGTTTATCGTTTAGAGGGTATGAAGGGTGTGGACGCGCAGCGGATGCAGCGGTTTTTCTTGCGTGGCAAAGGGGTAAACGATGGGATGGTTAGGGTGAAGCCAGAGTTATCGCGGATGATTGATTTTTTGATGATCAATTTAATTCATGACGACTGGCCCTTTAAGGAACCCTTTGATGTGGTGTTTTGTCGAAATGTAATGATTTATTTTGATGCGCCAACGCAGAGAAAAGTACTTGAACGAATTTTTCGGGTCATGAAGCCGGGTTCCACTCTGTTTGTTGGGCATGCTGAAAACTTTAGTGACTGTCGGGACCTTTTTGTTCTCAAAGGTAAGACTGTTTATGAGCGACGCTAAGACCTGAACTTTTGTTCAGAGTGGTGTTTGTACTTCTTTGTTTGCAAGGTGAACATGAATTTCCCCCAGTATGGTGTTGCAACTCCCGTAAGCAAAGCAGCTGTGGGGGGCGGCGTGCCCGGAGTCAAGATTTTGGCTAGCGGAAGAGCATCCAGAATCGATCAACTAAAGGCGCAGCCACGTAAGCCGGGGGAGGCGTCGTTCTTCTATGCGGATCATCACTTTCAATATGACGCGGTTAAAGTTTTGCCAGGGGAATATTACGTCTCAAATGAAGATCTTGTCGTTATGACTGTGTTGGGCTCGTGCATAGCTGCATGTATTTGGGATGGCAAAGTAAGAACGGGCGGAATGAACCATTTCATGTTGCCCGATGGGGATGGTCTTGATGGTTCCGGGAGGTACGGTTCCTACGCCATGGAGCTATTGATAAACGAGATGTTTAAGCTAGGTGCGCGCAGGGAAACCATGCAAGCCAAGATCTTCGGAGGAGCTCAAGTCATGGCGGGCTTCACCACAATGAATGTGGGGGAGCGGAATACACAATTTGTATTGGATTATCTATCGACTGAGCGGATCCCGGTGGTGTCTCAAGATGTCTTGGACATTCATCCCCGAAAAGTTTGTTTTTTTCCGGTCACCGGGAAGGCGCTTGTAAAACGGTTAGCGCACTCCCACCCAGAGACATTGGCGGTTGAGGAGCGACGTGGTAACGCAGCTTCCGTTGCAAAGTCAAATGCCGGTGGGTCAGTAGATCTTTTTTGAGAGGTGAGCTTGAAGAAAATTCGAGTTGTGGTCGTCGATGATTCTGCGCTGGTGCGTGGTTTACTGGCAGAAATAATAAATCGCCAGAGCGACATGGAGTGTGTTGGTGCTGCAAATGATCCATTGATCGCAAGGGAAATGATTCGGGAACTCAACCCAGATGTGATTACTTTGGATATCGAAATGCCAAAGATGGACGGAATCGATTTCCTGTCGAGGTTAATGCGACTTCGTCCTATGCCGGTGGTGATGATCTCGACTTTGACCGAAAGAGGGGCTGAGGTCACACTGCGCGCTTTGGAGCTTGGCGCTGTAGATTTTGTCGCCAAACCGAGAATGGGGATAGCGGATGGCATCAGTGAGCTCGCTGGGCAAATTGTCGAAAAGGTCAGAATTGCGGCGTCAGCCCATATTCGGAGAGTTACACAGCCGAGTCAGGGAGTGTCAGGGCTTCCGACTAATTCGCATATGGGTGAGCGAACGCCAGCCCCCGCGGCCATTGGCCGTCTGTCAACTGAAAAGCTTATTTGTATAGGCGCGTCAACGGGAGGTACAGAGGCCATTAAGGAGGTGCTGTTGCGCATGCCGGCCGATTCACCTGCTATTGCAATTACGCAGCATATGCCACCGGGCTTTACTGCTAGTTTTGCTGCGCGACTCAACAGTTTGTGTCGGATTGAAGTGGGTGAGGCCGTCAATGGCGCGCGAATGCTCCCTGGTCATGCTTACATTGCGCCGGGGGGGAAACAATTTCGTGTGGATAAGAGCGGCGCAAACTATGTTTGCGTTGTTGAGGATGGTGAATTGGTCAATAGACATAGACCTTCTGTGGAGGTGCTGTTCAAGTCAGCGGCACATGTTGTGGGGCGCAACGCGTTCGGTATCATGCTGACAGGAATGGGAAATGATGGAGCAAAGGCAATGAGGGAAATGAAAGACGCCGGCAGCTATAACTACGTTCAAGATGAAGCAAGTTGCATTGTGTTTGGTATGCCCCGAGAGGCCATTCTTCATGGCGCTGCAGATGAAGTTTTGCCATTGCTCGACATAGCAGGGGCACTTCTTTCAAGACTGGGTAGTACATCGGACAGGTATCGAGTCTAAGTGCTAGGAGGGAGTGAATTGAGCTGTGTTTTGAAGAGTATCCAATCTTCGATGGGGTGGA
>CAIYDK010000325.1 GCA_903924955.1 uncultured beta proteobacterium
AAGCCGGGAAGCTGCGTAGTACGTCGCTACGCCTTTTTGGCTTGCGTATTGGGTGGTTTGACGCATCACCCACTCTCACTGCGCTTTTTTGGTCACACGTTTGCTAGCGGCTTTGACCGGGGCCATTGGTGGCTCTGTGTCCTGCGCGGACTGCGCAAACACATTACCCAGGCTGCCCATGGAGAACATCTGCGCATAGGCCAGGCCCAGTGCATCGGCGTCCATTAACTTCTTGAGCGCGTCGGTGGGCAGGGCTTTGAGCTTGGACTCGCTCACCACCATGAAGCCGCCTATCTTTTGCGGCTCGCCGCCAGCGTTGGGCTGCAGTTGCAGGCTGCCCTCTTCGAGCACGTTGGCGTCTTGCAGGGCCTGCACCATGGCGTGGGTGCGCTCGGCGAGTTGGCGGTATTCACCCTGAAAGGCCATGATGCCTTTGAGCATTTCGCTGGGCTGGCCGTCTGCCAGCAGCAGCTTCTGGCCATCGGGCGCTTTGAAGTCGGCCGCTTGCGGGTCCAGGGCCAGCAGGGGCTCGGCTTTGTCGGCTACGCGGATGGAGATGAACGGATAGCCGCGCACGTAGGCCGGAATGTAGGCACCGGCGCGCCACTGGCCCTTTGCATCCACAAAGCGGTTGCTGCCGGGCTGCAGGTCGGTCAGCGCGACCAACGACACAGCATTGCCATCGGCCACAAAAACCACGGGGTAGTGGTGCAGTGCCTGCCCCACTTCGGCAAAGGTCAGCGGCAACACATTGGCTTTGGCTGCAAAGGCAAAGCTGTGGCGCTGTGCAGGCAGGGTGAGCGTGCGGTGCAGGCTGGTGTCCAGCGGGGCGATGTCTTGAAAGAAGAGGGGGCGTGGTGTGTTCATGAGCGGGTTTTGCGGGACAGGTTGAGCAGGGGCGGTTTGGGCCTGTGCGGTCGCAAGAATCAGCGACGCAGCCAGCACGGAAATAAGTTTGTTAAACATGGAAGGGCTTTGCATCAGAAGAATTTGGTGGCGGTGAACCACAGGCGGTCCAGCGTGAGGCTGCCGTCCCCGTCTTTGCCGTTGATGGGGCTGGCCAGCGGGTTGTCGTCAATGCGGTGGGCCAGGCTGGCGCGCACCGCGTAGTTGCCGCTTTGGGTCCAGCTCAGGCCGACACCGTAGCCTTTGAGGCTGGCTTCGTTGACCACCGGTGCGCCGGTGTAGGCGTTGTCATGGCTGAGCTTGATTTGGCCCTGGTCGTAGAAGACGCTGATTTGCAGTTCTGGCAACAGGTTGTAGCGCACTTCCAGGGTGGCAAGCCAGCCATCGTCGCCGCTGCCTTCGCTCAAGGGGTAGGCCCGCACGCCACTGGCGCCACCAAGCGAGAACTTTTCTGAGGAGTCCAGGTTCTTGGCCGCACTTTGGCCGCTGAAGGAGGCCCATAGCGAGGTTTTGTCGGACAGGCGTTGCAGGCGTGCCAGGTTGTAGCCCCATTTTTGGTAGTTGCCTTCGGTGTTGGCTCCCACACGGTCAGCACCCTGGTTGGTGGCGTTGCCTGAGAGGTTGATCTGGCCCGCCGTCAGGTTGATGCCCCACATGGTCATGCCACCTTGGCCGAGGCCATCCAGCAGGTCGCCACTAAGCGCCAGCAGGACGACATCGGCCACCTTTTGCGATGTGGCAAGCTGGCTGGCTTCGTTGTAGTAGGTCTTGCGGTCCAGCGCGGCGGCGAAGGCGATGTTCTTGGTGCCGCTGCGCAGCAGGGGGTAGCTTGTATTGACCCCGAAGGTTTGGGCGTCGCCCCGGGCGTTGAGCGAGGCCAGGTCGCCGATGAGCGTGTAGCGCATGGCCGATGTGCTGGCGCCCACGCGCGCGCCGTCACGCCCCCAGGGCAGGGCGTAGGCCAGTTTGAGATATTGGCTGCCTTCGCTGGTGTTGCCGTTCAGGGCGATCTGGTCGCCGATGCCGCGCGGGCTGTCCATCATCAGGCTGACCGAGATTTTGTCGGCGCCAGTGGAGCGCGCGCCCTGGTTGTCGAGCATGGCGGTGCCGCTGTACAGGGGTTTGTCTTGCACTTTGACCACGGCGTCGGTGTCGCCGGTGTTTTGTCCGGGGGCCAGGATGGTGGCAACCGCCACGCCGGGGGTGTCGTTCAGAATGTTGGTGCTGCGGTCCAGCGCGTCCAGGTTAAGCGGGTCGCCACTCTTTTGCCGGGCGGTCATGGTGTCGGTGACCATGGCGCGGTCGGTGCGCAATTCTTTGCCGCCATCGTCCAGGCGCACCGCACCCAGGCGGCCTTCGATGATGTGGATGCTGACCACACCGTCGTTCACATCCTGTGCGGGCAACTGCGGGCGGGCGAACCAGCCACGGGCGCGGTAGGCCTCGGCCACGGCGTTGGTGGCTTGCTGGAGTTCGGCAAAGCTGGTTTCCTTGCCCACCCAGGGCAGCAGCACGGCTTGCAGGTCCGACTCACTGATCAATGTGTTGCCGCTGATGCGGAAGGCTTTGACTTGCACGCGCACGGCGCCCATCTCGGGCCCTGCAGGTGCCTTGGGCACGGCCTGCGGGACCGGGTTGGGCAGGCGCAGGGGCTTGCGCTCGGCCTCGCGCAGGAGGCTGCCCGCGTCGGGGGTGGTTTGGGCCACGGTGAGCTGACAGGCGCTACTGATGGCAAGCACCAGTGCGGTGGCTCTGAAGAAGTCGCGGTTGTTAGTCATAGCGGACATTTGGAAAAAGATGGGTCACAGAGACCGGTACGCACAGCTGATAACCGGTGCCGCGTATGGCCTTGATGCAGGGCGCTCTGGCACCGGCCTGCTCTAGTTTTTTGCGCAGACGCACGATCTGGACTTCCAGAGCACCCTTGGTCGGCCCCACGGATTTGCTCCCGGCGATCTGCAAAAGCAGCGCGGTTTGCAGGCGCTGCTCTGCGGCGTTGGCAAAGGCACCTAGAATCGAGCACTCGGCGTCTGACACGTCAACCGTGGCG
>CAIYDK010000326.1 GCA_903924955.1 uncultured beta proteobacterium
AAAGCCAACGTAAAGAATCCACAGCAGCGCATTGGCGCGTACGGCCAGCGGCTTCCAGCTGATGACTTGCACCAGCGCCAAGCCACCGGCCAGGCCCAGCGCGAATGCGCTCAACCACTGCAAGCCCAGCAGCAGGCTCAATGCTGCAACCGCGCATGCGCCCAGCTGAACCCACCCGGTTTCAGTGTGCTTCGGAATGTTCAAACCCGGCACTGCGCGCATGGCAAAGAATGGAATGACGCGCCGCCCAATCAGCAGGGCGATCAGCGCCATGACGGTAATGCCGGCATTGAAACGCTGCATCAGCAGGGCGTAGTCGTTGGCGCGTGCCGTCAGCAGGTAGAGCGCGTCAATGCCGCCCAAGGCGGCTAGCAAGCCCGGTACGGCATAGTTGCGCGTGTTTTTGGAGAGCACCACCGCACGCAGCATTGCGGCAGATGCGAGTAGAAAGAACCCCAGTTCGGCTGCCATGGCAACCCAAAACGCGGCGTCGCCGGGAAACAGATACCCTGCGCGTGCCGCCACCCACAGAGCGCAGGCCACCGCCAGTGCGCGTCCCTGCAGCGGGTTGATGCCGGTCCAGTTGCTTCCGGCTGTCATCAAAAAGCCCACCGCGATGGTGGCGATGAAGCCCCACAGCATTTCGTGAGCGTGCCAGGCGATGCCGTTCAAAGGGCCCGTCAGAATTTGGGGTGCATAAATCCAAACGGCGATAGCCACCAATGCCCAGAACGTGCCGGCCATGTAGAGAGGGCGAAAACCCAGTTCCAGAAACGCGCGCAGGTTCGGTGGACTACCTTTGGGGTTCGTGGGCTCTTCGAGGTTGATCAGATTTTGCACAGGGCGGATACTGGGGTTTGAGAGAGGTAGGTTAAGCTGCATTTGATATGCATCTTAAAATATCTCTGATTCTGTGTCAAGAGACCGCTGCGGCCACTGCACGCAAAGCGGCACTGTTACGAATCTGGATGTGCTCGCGCGCCAACTCCACCCAACCTTCGCGCTCAAAGCGGCGCAACAGGCGAGAAACGATCTCGCGCACCGTGCCCAACTCATCGGCCAGTTCCTGGTGGGTCAATACCAAGTCTTGCCCGCGGCCCAGCAGTGCCGCTGCCAGCCGCTGGTCCAGTTTCTGAAAGGCGACCGCATCGATCAGACCGGTCAGGTCGGCCATGCGTTCGGCAAACAGTCCCAGAACCTCGTTGCGAAATGCCGGTGTTTCCAGCCACTGCCGAAATGTGGCCGGAGGAATCAGTAGCAGCGTGGTGGGCTTGGTCGCAATGGCATTGGCTGCCAGCGGCTGCCCCCGAAACAGGCTGGCGCTGGAGGCCAGGCACAGTTCACCGGGCACAACCCGGTACAGCTCCAGCGATCGGCCATCACTGGAGTGCCGCGACACCTTGACCTCGCCCTCGAGCACCAGCGGAAAACCCTGGCAGGGCGCGTTCTCGTCAAATAGCACCGTGCCAATCGGCACCGCCATCGGGCCGGCAAAAGGCCCTAGGGTGTCCAACGCAGGGTGCACGTCGGCCAACGCGGGGTAGAGCGAACAGGGGTCAATCATGGGCGCAGTGTAGCCTTGCCTTGCCTCCCGCGAGGTCATCCAAAATCGGGCAGTCCGGCCGGGCGTCGCCATGGCAGTGCTGCAGCAGGTCGTGTAGTGAGCGTTGCATGGCCTGCATGGCGGCGATGCGGGTGCTCAGCTCGTCAACATGCTTTTGCGCAATGCGCTTTACGCTCGCACTGGCGCGGCTGCGGTTTTGCCACAGGTTTACCAGCTCGGCAATCTCGGCCATGGAGAAGCCCAGATCGCGGCAGCGCTTGATAAAGCGCAGCGTGTGCACATCAGCCGCGGTGTACTGGCGGTAGCCGCTCTCGGTGCGCACCACCTGCCCCAGGAGGCCCAACGACTCGTAGTGGCGCAGCATTTTGGCCGACACGCCGGAGCGCCGGGCCGCCTCGCCAATCGCGACTGGGGCCTCAGGCAGTGACTGCATAACCCTCTTCGGCAATGGCCTTGGCCAAGGCTTCGCGCGACTGGGATGACTCCACCTGCACACGGTTTTGCGCGCGGTCAATGGTGACCTGCGCTTGCGGGTCCACTTGTTGCAGCGCTTGGACAACGGATTTTTCGCAGTGGCCACAGGTCATGCCGGTCACGGTAAAGGTCTGGTTCATGGGAAATCCTTTAGGTATTGGTGTTGAAAGACTGTCAGTTTGAACCTTACCATGGTGGGAAAGTCAAGTCGATTTTTGATGGCTGTTCAAAAAGCTTGACCTTCCCATGGTGAGAAGCTTTACGCTACCCACCATGACCCACGCTACTTCTGCTCCCGTTACCACCCAAGCCACAACCGCAAGCATGGACATCGCCATCGGCGGCATGACCTGCGCGTCCTGCTCCGGCCGGGTAGAGCGCGCCCTGAAGAAAGTACCGGGCGTGCAGGAAGCGGCGGTCAACCTCGCCACCGAAACGGCCCGCATTGTGTATGCCGACAGTGAGCAGATGCAGGCCCGCCTGCGCCGGGCCGTGCGAGATGCGGGGTACGAGGTGCGCACCCCCGCGCAGGTAGACGCGCTGGAAACGATATCGCCCTGGGCCGGCTTTGGGCCGGTGGCCGTGGGTGCTTTGCTATCAGCGCCGCTGGCGCTGCCCATGGTGGGTGACCTGTTTGGCCAGCACTGGATGCTGCCGGCCTGGCTGCAGTTTTTGCTCGCTACTCCGGTGCAGTTCATTCTGGGCGCGCGCTTTTACAAGGCCGGTTGGCACGCCCTGCTCTCCCTCAGCGGCAACATGGATTTGCTGGTCTCTATTGGCACCACGGCGGGTTGGGCGCTGTCGGTCTGGTTGTGGCTCAGTGCGCCTGAAGGCGTCATGGCACATCTGTACTTTGAAGGCTCCGCGGTGGTGATCACCTTGGTATTGTTGGGAAAATGGTTGGAGGTGCGCGCCAAGCGCCAGACCACCGCCGCCATCCGAGCACTGCACGCGCTGCGCCCCGATGTGGCCCACTGGCTGGGGCGAGACGGCGAGGTCGATGTGCCCGTGGCCGACGTGCTGGTGGGTGACCGCATCGTTGTCAAACCCGGAGAACGCTTTCCGGTGGATGGCATCTTGAAAGAAGGAAGCACCGAGGTCGACGAATCCATGCTCACCGGCGAGCCATTGCCCGTGCGTAAGGACGCGGGTGACAAGCTCACCGGCGGCTCCATCAATGGCGAAGGTCGCGTGGTGCTGCAGGTCACTGCCGTGGGTGTGGACACCGTGCTGGCCCGCATCATCCGCCTGGTGGAAGACGCCCAGGCTGCCAAGGCGCCGATACAGCGTCTGGTGGACCAGGTCAGCGCCGTGTTTGTGCCGGTGGTGCTGGTGTTGGCGCTGGCAACCCTGTTGGGCTGGTGGCTGACCGGCCACGCGTTCGAGACCGCCGTTATCCACGCCGTGGCGGTGTTGGTCATCGCCTGCCCCTGCGCTCTGGGATTGGCAACACCGGCCGCCATCATGGCGGGAACTGGCGTGGCGGCACAACACGGCATATTGATCAAGGACGCCCAGGCACTTGAGTTGGCGCACAAGGTGGATGTGGTGGCTTTTGACAAAACCGGTACTTTGACTGTGGGGCGACCGCGCTTAAGCGCGCTGCTGGTCCCGGATGCAATGGCCAAGGATGAGGCGCTCAGAATGGCCGCAAGCCTGCAAAGCGGTAGCGAGCACCCCTTGGCCCGCGCGGTATTGGCCGAAGCGCAAAAACAAGGCCTGGCCATCGCCGCGCCGCAGCAACTGAAGGCCGTGCCGGGGCGCGGTACCGAAGGCGAGGTGGATGCCCGACAGTTCTGCATCGGCAGTCTGCGCTGGATGGACGAGTTGGGCGTGAACCTGGGCCCGCTGGCGGCGCAGTCTGCCGCATTGCAGGCTGAAGGTGCCACAGTTTCCGCCATGGCCGAGCGCACCGAGCAGGGCTTGGTGCTACGCGCCCTGATGGGCTTTGCCGACGAGCCCAAGCCGGGTGCGTCCGTTGCGCTGGCCACCTTGCGCGCACGCGGCATCCAGGTCGTGATGATCACGGGCGATAACCGGGGCGCAGCAGAAGCCATGGGCCACCGCCTCGGGCTAAGCCTAGAGGCGGGCGAGGTGATGGCCGAGGTGTTGCCGGGTGACAAGGCTGCGTTGGTGGCCAAGCTAAAGGCCGGGAGCAGTGGCAAGACGGCAGGCCACACCGTCGCCATGGTGGGCGACGGTGTGAACGACGCCCCGGCGCTTGCCGCCGCCGACGTCGGCTTGGCTATGGGCAACGGTACCGATGTCGCCATGCACGCAGCCGGCATCACGCTGATGCGCGGCGACCTGGCTCTGGTGGCCGCAGTACTGGACATCTCCGACCGCACGGTGGCCAAGATCCGCCAGAACCTGTTCTGGGCCTTTGCCTACAACGTGGCGGGCATCCCGCTCGCTGCCTTTGGCTACCTGAACCCAGTGGTGGCCGGTGCGGCCATGGCCATGAGTTCGGTCAGCGTGATGACCAATGCGCTGTTGCTCAAGCGCTGGAAGCCCATGGGTTAATTGGCAATTGCTATCAATAATATAGCTTGCTGCGCATACGGTACTGCGCCTGGCGTTGCACAATGGCGTTCGCATGGTGCAGCATCTGCGCCCAACTCTTGAATTCCCGAGCCCATGAACAGCATGCCCCAACAGAATTTTGCATTTGCACAAGAAGCCTTAGCCCATGCACGCCATCTGTCCGACTGGGCTGGCGTGCGCTATTCCAGTGAGACCACGGCTTCCCGCTGCGTACGCAACGATATGCCGGAGAAGAATGAAACCTCCAGCGAGGCCGGTGCGATGTGCGAGGTGCTGGTGAATGGACATTTCGGTTATTCGGCAACGGCGGATACCAGCACCCAAGGCTTGCGCCGCGCATTTGATCGCGCTATTGCAACCACCAAAACCACCAGCATCTACAAGGCACACGGTTTCACGTCAGCGCAGCGGCCGGCCTCGACCGGGCATTACCAGAGCCCGCGTGAAAAGGCGCTGAGTGCCACACCATTGACTGAGATCACTGACTGCTTGCGCGCCGCAAGTGCTGCGATGAAGGGCTCGGATCTGGTGGTCAACCGCAGTGCGCGGGTGATGACCATTCAGAACCGACTGGCATATTTCTCCAGCAATGGTGCCACCATTGAGCAGGACTTCGACATGGTCAACATTGAGCTGGCGGCCACTGCAGCGCAAGGGCTGGAGTCGCAGACTCGCACCTGGTCCCACACCGCACAGATGGGCGGCGAAGCCTTTGACCGCGGTCGCTGGACGACTGAGGCGCAACGTGTGGCCTCCGAAGCACTTGAGTTACTAACCGCCGAAAACTGCCCCAGCGGCGCGATGGACCTGATCCTGATGCCCGACCAGATGATGCTGCAGATTCATGAATCCATCGGGCACCCGCTCGAGCTGGACCGCATTCTGGGTGACGAGCGCAATTACGCGGGATGGAGTTTCGTGAAGGCGGCCGACTTTGGAACGCTGCGCTATGGCTCGCCCCTGATGAACGTGAGCTTCGACCCCGGTGTGCGCCACGAGTTCGCCAGCTACGCGTTCGATGACGGCGGCAATCCGGCCAAACGCGAGCTTCTGATCGAAGGCGGGATATTGCGCCGCGGCCTGGGCGCGCTGGAATCCCAGGTGCGCAGCGGGTTGCCGGGTGTGGCCAATTTCCGCTCGGCCTCCTGGAACCGCGCTCCCATCGACCGCATGGCCAACCTCAACCTGGAGGCGGGCACCTCGACCCTGGACGAACTCATTGCCCAGGTGGAGAACGGCGTGCTGATGAGCACCAACCGATCCTGGTCGATTGATGACTACCGCAACAAGTTCCAGTTTGGCTGCGAGCGCGGTCAACTCATTCGCAATGGCAAACTCGGGCCCGTGGTGCGAAACCCTAACTACCGGGGCGTGACGGTGGACTTCTGGAGCCGGCTGGCCGGTGTTGGCAAAGACCCGGTGGCGTATGGAACGCCCTATTGCGGCAAAGGAGAACCCAGCCAGGTTATCCGGGTCGGTCATGCGTCACCGCCCTGCCTGTTCAAGGGCGTGCAAGTGTTTGGGGGTGCAGCATGAGCCACTTCATGAATACCGTCAGGGTTCATTTTGACGCCGTCGCCAACCACGTTTTAGGGCAACTCACCGATGGGGAGGCCATCACCCTGAACTTGAGCGCCGAGGACACGCTGTACGTGCGCTTCAACGCTAACCGGGTGCGCCAGAACACCGACGTGCAGCAAATGGGCGTGTCGCTGCAACTGCAGTCACAGGGTCGCACGGTCAAGCAGTCCTGCACGCTGAGCGGTAGTCTGGACGCAGATTGCGACCAGCTCAGCGCTACTCTGCAATCCTGTCGCGCTGAAGTGGCAGTGCTGGATGTGGACCCCAATCAGGTGCCCATCGTCAACCACGGCAGCAGCGACGAAGAGTTCCCCGGCGTGCTGGTGGCGCCGCTGGATTTGGTGCCTGCCATTCTGGAGGCCGCACAAGGCTGTGATCTGGCCGGTTTGTACGCAGGCGGTGTGGTCATCCGCGCCAACCGCAACTCCGCCGGGCAAAGCCACTGGTTTGCCTCCGAGAGCTTCTTTCTGGATTACTCGCTTTACGATGGGCCGAGGGCAGCCAAGGGCAGCTATGCCGGTGCCCGCTGGGACACGCTAGCCTGGGCCGCGAACCTGGCACGCACGCGTGACCTGCTGGACCAACTCAAGCGCCCCACCGTCAACGTGAAGCCCGGCCAGTACCGCACCTACCTGGCGCCGCGTGCGTTTGCCGATGTGCTGGGCATCATGGGCTGGAATGCTTTGTCGGCCGCTGCCTGGAAGCAGGGGCGCAGTCCGTTCAAGAAGTGGGTCGAACGCGAAGCGCATTTTTCTCCGCTGCTGAGTTTTAGCGAAAACTTTGGCCTGGCGCTGACACCGCGTTTCAACAGCCAGGGCGAGGTCAGCGAGAGCCTGTTGCCCCTGATGCAAGCTGGCGAACTGCGCACGCTACTGGTGAGTTCGCGCACCGCCAAGGAATATGGCTTGACTGGCAACGCCGCCGACGAGGGTGAAGCGCCCCGCTCGCTGGACGTAGCCTGCGGTACGCTGGCCGAGCGCGACATCCTCCAGGCCATCGGCACCGGCCTTTACTTGTCCAACGTGCACTACCTGAACTGGAGCGACCCGGTCTCTGCCCGTGTCACCGGCATGACCCGATACGCGTGCTTCTGGGTGGAAAACGGTGTGATCGTCGGCCCCATCAACGACCTGCGCTGGGACGAGAGTCTGTACGAAGCGTTGGGAGTCAAACTGCTGGCGCTGACCGACTGGGCCGACATTGACCCGGCCTGTGACACCTACTACACCCGTGCTCTGGGCGGTTCACGCGTGCCGGGGGCATTGGTCGAGGGGTGGACGTTTACGTTGTAGCTTCGCCCCCTGATCATCCCCCGAGGATCAGTATCTATTTTTTGGGTGATAGCCGCGATAACAGTGCTGATTCGCGCGCCTACGCTGCACTCTGGAACTGTTAAGCCGGCGGTGCGGCGGCGGCCTTGCGCTCGCGGTCTTTGCGGCGGGCGTCCAGATGCCATGCCAGGAACGGCAGCAACACAATAGACCCCGGCAGTGCCCAAATAATCAGGTAGGGATAGACGGCTGACGCGGCGCGCAGCATATGCTGGAGTTCCTGCCTGTCTTGAGTGGTCCATTTACTGCCATTGCGCGGCTTCATCAGCAAGGGGATTGCGCCTTTGATTTTTCCCAACTCCCGACGCATGCGACTTTTTTCCCGACTGTTGCTGGCCAAAAAAGACGAAAACCACCTGGGCGCACGTTTCATGCGGGACTGGTAGGACAGTGTTTTATCAGGATCAAAAGCGGGTTTGGGCTCACTCCCTGCAGCATCTGCTTTGGGGTTAGGTGTATCTGGTGAGGCCATGTTTCAATTATCCGACAAGTCAAAACCACTGTTTCAGGCGGCCCCAACCGCGCCAGGCCGAATACCCCCAGCGTGCAGCACTGAATACCGAGCGTGGCCGCCAAACCAGTAGCCCAACCACGGCTGCCGTTACGGTGGCCGGGTGCTGAACCAACCAAGCCTGCGCCAAACGCAGCTGAGCATGGGTGCGGTCAATACCCTGAAGGGCACTACTGACCGGTGCTAGCTCGCGGGCAAGTTGGCCGCGCTGGACGCTGATGCGTTCACGCAGACGTCCGCGCTGCACATAGAGCTCAATCTGGCGCTCGTCCATGGCGCGTCGCGGCTTTGAGTTGTCGCAGGTCTTCCTGCAGTTCGGCCAAACTGGCGTTAAAAAGCGGCTCAGTTTTCTGGGCACCCTGGCGCAAGGCGAAGTAGAAATACAGGGCCAATGCCCAGACCAGCGCACCAGCCAGTCCCACCACCATCAGGCGTTGCTCCCAGAACAACAGAGTCAGGCCAATGACAGTCAACAGGACCCCCAAGCCAATACAAAAACTCAGCGCCAATGCCAGCATAAGCTGGCGCATGGCACTGAGGCGCCCCACCTCCAGCTCGTTGCCGAGCAACTCCAGGCGCGTTTGACCGATGGCCAGAAGCGTGACCGCTTTGGCCTTGGCAGCGCTCCACGCGCCGGGTTCCTCGTTGGCTTGACGCACGCTTGACCGTTGAACGGATTAGCGACGACCCAGAACCAGGCCCAGCAAAAATCCGATGCCGGCGCCAATGCCTACGGCCTGCCATGGGTTTTCATGCACGTAGTCATCGGTGGCGCGCGCGGCGGCACGGGTCTTTTCGATCAGCACTTCTTCGGCAGCGTCGAGGCGGATGCGGGCATCCAGCACGCGGTCCTTGATGCGTGCACGCAGGCTGGCGATTTTTTCTCCGGTCTGGTCGGCCGTTGCCAATAGTATTTCCTCTGCATCGGCAATGACGGCGCGGATGTCGGTTACCAGTTTTTCTTGGGAGCTGACATTGGAGGTTGGAGTTTCGGACATGGTGTGCACCTTTCAAATAATTCAGATTGTGTCAAAGCGTAGCAGATTCAATGCATAAGCAAAGCGCTTTTGCGCACAGCGGTGATGTGTGAGCCGGCAGTCAACGCTTTAGTCGTGCATTCATTGATCTTCGTCAGAACCGTAGGTCTGAGGTAAAGTCATGGTTGGAGCATGCGGGGCACTGCGCAAAAGACGACTATATGGGAGACCGCCATGAAACACGCCAGTCTGCAAATCATTCGCGATGAGCACGCATCATTGGGTGCCATGTTGCGATCCATGCGTGCCCAGGTGGTTCGCGGTCCGGTCGACAGCCCCGAACAATTTTTTGATGTCCTGCGAGCCATGCTGTTCTACATCGACGAGTTTCCGGAACGCCTGCACCATACCAAAGAGACTGAGTTATTGTTTCCCCGAGTGGTGGTCGTGGCGCCAGAGTTACAGGAGTTGATCGCGCAGTTGGACCGCGACCACCAGCAGGGTGAAAAAGCGGTGCGGGAATTGCAGCATTTGCTTCTTGCCTGGGAGTTGCTGGGGGATTCGCGCATGCAGGTGTTTGTAGACGCTGCCCTTCGCTTTCTGGATTTCTACCTGGAGCACATGCGGTTGGAAGAAACCGTGATTCTCCCTAAGGCCGAAAAATTATTGACGGAAGCCGACTGGCGTGCATTGGACGCCGCGTTCAAGTTGAATATGGACCCACTGGGGGGTAAGTTCCCGCCCAACCCGGCCTATGACCGACTGTTTACCCGCATCGTATTGAAAACGCGCGGCCCCGGCGTCTAGTTTTTCCGTTTGACGTTGCGCTTGGCGTCTTCAGTTCTGGCGAAAGTCACCGCACCGTTGGAAATGCCCGGTTTATTGGGCTTTATTTCTGCATTGACGGTTTTTACTTATCCCCATACTCGGTGTATTCATTGTTTGATCGGGGATGTGTCATGCAAATCGACCGCTATACCCACTTGCACTTTCCAAGTAACAACACGACTATCGCCTCTGACGAGGCGTTGTCTGATGCCACCTCGCGTGCTGGTTTGAGCAAGCCGCCGACTCAGTCACCTGCGCCTGCCTCACAAAGTGTTCTGGTGCGGGCCGAGAGTGTGGTGCTGAAAGTGCAGTTTCCTGGCGGCGGCGTTTCGCAAGCGACTCAGCCCGTTGCAGGGACCTACACCGACGGCCGCAAATTCGTGGCTGGCAGCGATCCACAGGTGGATAGCGAGAGCCAGGCCGCCGATCACCAGCGCGCGGTAGATCGCAACGCTGGCGTTTTCACCCAAATCACGCTCAACAAGGATGGTGTGCTGGTCGCCAAACCGCAACCAGCGGGCGTTGTTAAACAACCAGACTTTGTAGCACTGGCCGTTTCGGCGATGCGCGAATTCAGCGACGAGGCCGAACGCCAGAAGGCACAGTCATTCGACTTCAATGCTGCGCCTGCTGAAATGCCTTGGGGCAGGCTCAAGAGCCTGCAGCAACTGGCCGCCAAGTTCAACGTATTTGCCTGATTATTGCTTGACGGCTTCGACCTGAATCACCAGGCGAACGTTCTTGGGGAAGCCCCAATCCACACCGTAGTTCATGCCGAAGGCCGTGCGATCGATGGTGGTCTCAAAGTCACCGCCACAGACCTCACGCTTGACCATCGGGCTTTGGTAACAGTTGAACTGGTTGGCCTTCAGTGTGACCGCCTGGGTCTTGCCCAGCAGGGTCAGGTTACCCATAACCTCTGCCACCTTATCGCCATTAAAGACGAACTTGTCGGAAACGAATTTGATGGTGGGGTACTTGGCTGCATCAAACAGATCCGGGCTTTGCAGGTGCTTCTCAAATGCAGCAAATCCAGTGTTGACGGACGTGGTGTCGATCGTGACTTCCACTTTGCCGGTCTTGGCAGCGCGGTCCAACTGCACAGTGCCTTCCTTCTTGTCAAAGCGGCCCCGGTTTGTGGATGTGCCGAAATGACCAATTTCAAACGACACGAATGTGTGTGACGGATCGAACGCGTAAGTCGCGGTTTCGGCCTGTGCCAGACCAGAAACTAAGGTGGCGGCCAACGCCAGGCCGAGAAGGGATTTACGCATAGTGAATTGCTCCATTGAAAAAACAGGGTTGAGGAAATGAATCAGAACTTGCCGACGCCAGACAGAGCCAGCTTGAACTTGACCTGCACGTCATCGGCAACCATGGCCGTATCGGCCCACTCGTTTTCGCCGATCTTGTAGGCCAGGCGCTTGATGGTCAGCACGCCACTGGCAGTAGTGTTTGGACCGGTCTGCACCAGAGTGACCGGAATGACTGCGTCTAGTGCATTACCCTTGATGGTGAGCTTGCCCAAGACTTCAAACTTGCCACCGCCCAATCCTTTGACGCTGTTGGACTGGAATGTCGCCTGGGGAAATTTGGCCGTGTTGAACCATGGGGCTTTGGGCAACTCGGCATCAGGCTCAGGCGATCCCAGTGTGACGCTGGAGATGTCGATGGTGAAGGCGATCTTGCTGGTCTGGGGCTTGGCGGGGTCGAAGGTGATTTGCGCATCAAACTTCTTGAAGCGGCCTTCAACGGGCACGCCCATCTGTTTGCTGACAAAAGTGATCTCGCTTTGCGCGGGCAGCAGCTTCTGGTCAGCCTGCGCGGTGGATGCGCCCATGGAAGCAAGCAAAGCTAGGACTGTGGCGCCTATCGTCGTTGGAAAAAATGAGTTCATTGGTTTGGATTCCGTTTTGGTTCAGGTGCGTTGCGGGCTTGTTCAAGAACGGCCGGGGCGCATGCGGTCCAGCAGGCCGTCTTTGTCAATGAAGTGGTGTTTGAGTGCCGCCGCCGCGTGCACAACCACCAGCGCGGCCAGGGTGTTGGCTGACAACTCGTGCCACGGCTTGATCAGGTCGGCCAGCGGTTTGCTGACGCTTACGAAATCAGGCAATGGCATGACGCCAAACAGCACGATAGGAAAGCCCGCTGCCGAGCTGTAGGCCCAGCCGATCAGTGGAGCGATGAAGAAGAGTGAATACATCACGATGTGGGTGGAGCGGTAGGCCTGTGTCTGCCAACCTGGCATGGCCACTGTGACGGCCTGCGGTAATGGCGGCGGACGGTGCGTAGCGCGCCAAGCCAGGCGCACTGCGGACAGGATCAGGATCGTGATACCGGCCCATTTGTGCCAGTTGTAAAGCTTGAGCCGCAGGGGAGAAAACGGCAGATCGGCCATGTAGTGGCCCAAAATAAAAATGCCTACCAGCGCGATGGCGAGTATCCAGTGCATGGCGATGGCGAAGCCATGGTAGCGGCGGGAAGCAGAAACAGGGTTCATTGCAGGTGGCTTGTCAATATTCATTGTTCAAGCAGCAAATGGCTTGAGATGGGTAGAAGTTTATGATGTCCTTCCGCCAAAAAAATTCAAATTACTTGTAGCAATAATTCGAATAAATTGAATTAATTGTGTTTCAAAGCTTGCCGCCATTACCCCTTTAATCGTCAAGGCTTGATGACGCTAGCGCGGTTGAGCAGGTCACCCGTGTCTACCTGGATCGCCCCCCGGGGCAGGGTCTTGAGCATCTCCTGAACCAGATAGGCCACCCGGTCCTCGCGCGACGCATTGGCATGCCCCATCGTATTGAGCAGCATGTTGAACGGATCCAGCGCCCACTGACGGTGCGCGGTGCGCCATTGTTCGGCATGCCATAGCGTCTTGCCCGTCTGTACATCGATCAGGCGCAGGCTGCAAGACACCACGACCGCGTCGTAGACCGCCTGGTGCACGCTCGCAGCCTGCTCTATCTGCCCCAGCAGCAGCGCATCGGCGTGCAATTCCTTGCCAAGCTGAATGGTTGAAAAGCCGCCGAGTAGACCGGGTACTGTGACCCCGAGCTTCTTCATCACCGCCGAAACGTGATCAACCGAGACCTTGGCGTAGCCGCGCGAACTCAGCCGCTGGTAGACCTGCTGGTAGAGAGCCTCTTCGACCCCCTCTTCAAGCGAGAGATTGTCCATCGGTAACACGGCGATGGTCATCGGCCTGCGCTTTTCAAAGTCGGGTGCCACCTCCCAGCTTTCTTCGGCCGCCTTGTCCTGTGCTACTGCGCATTCGGCATAGAGTAGACCGGCGCCGAGCAGCCAGATGAAGACGAAACGAAAACAGGTGTTATTCATAGCGTAGCGCCGTAATCGGATCCAACTTGGCCGCCTGCAAGGCGGGGTAAAGGCCAAAGAATAGCCCCGTCAGGGCCGACATGAACAGCGGCACCAACAAGGACCAGGCGCTGATGGCCGTTGCCCAACCCGTGGCGAAGCCGAGCAGCACGGTGCCGAGCACGCCAACCGCAATGCCGAGCACGCCGCCAATCGAGGTCAGTAGCACGGTCTCTGTCATGAACTGCAGGGTAATGTGCTTTTGTGTCGCGCCCACGGCGCGGCGGATGCCAATCTCGCGGCGGCGTTCCATGACACTGGCCAACATCACATTCATGATTCCGATCCCTCCAACCAATAGCGAAATTGCCGCGACACTGCCCAGCACCGCATCGAAAGTTGCCTGCGTGCGCTGCGCCTGGCGCAATAGTTCCTGCGGCACCAGAATACGATAGTCGTCAGCACCGCGGTGATTGACTTCCAGCACGCGGCGAATCAGGGGAAGCGTCGGCAGCACGTCATCAGCCGCAGCGAGATGCACCACCAGTTCACTGACAGCGCCGGAGCGGCCACCGGCGAGCGCACCGATGGCGCCCAGCGGCACCAGCACGGAGTTGTCGAAATCGCGCACGGCAATGGCGCTGTTCTTGCCCGTCTTGCGCTCAAAACGCTGCAACACGCCGACCACCTTGCACAGCGAATTCTGTAGCCGCAGCTGTCCGCCCGGTCGTCCTGCGGCACCGAGGCTTTGGGCCAGGCCATGACCGAGAACGCAGACCAGGTTGCGATTAGTCGAGTCGGCTTCGGCGATGAACCTGCCTGCAGCAATATCCAGACCCTGAACGACGCCGAAATTGGGCGTCACCGCCAGTACCTGCGGAGCCGTCTGTCGCGACAGCGCGATGGTTGTCACTTTCATTTCCAGAACGGCGGCAACCGCGGCGACCCGGGCGATGCTGTTGCGCAGGCGCTCACCATCAGCCAGTTCCAGCCCGCGCGAGCCGCGCTGGCGCGCCTCGACGGTCTGCTCGCCGCTCATGGCGGCGGCGCGCACCAGCACGTTGCTCGTGCCGAGCTGCTCGATTTGCGCCAAAGTCTCGCGCTTGGCTCCTTCACCGACGCAAATCATGGCGACAAATGAACTGACACCGCACACGATGCCCAGCACGCTGAGCAGGGCGCGCAGACGGTGCTGCCAAAGTGAGCGGGCAGCGTAGCGCAAATGGGCCTCGATCTTGCGCAATCCCAGCGTGAAACTCTCAGGCAAAGTGGCCATCTTCAAGCCTTAGTTGCCGATGGGTCCGCGCAGCAATGCCGGCATCGTGCGTCACCACCAGCACGGTGGCGCCATTGCGATTTAACTCTTCCAGAATATCGAGTATCTGCCCGCCGGTAGTTGAGTCAAGGTTGCCGGTCGGCTCATCGGCGAGTATCAGGCGCGGCAGCATAACGATCGCGCGGGCAATGGCGACCCGCTGCATTTCACCGCCAGACAGCTCGCTGGGCAAGTGTTGCAGTCGCGCGGAAAGGCCGACGCGCGCCAGCGCCTCGACGCAGCGCGCGCGCATGTCGGTGCAATAGTTCGGGGCGTACAAAAAGGGCAGTTCGACATTCTCAAGAACCGAGAATTGCGAGACTAGATTGAACCCCTGAAAGACGAAACCGACCTCACGGCTGCGAAACAGCGACAAGGCCGCGTCGTCAAGGCCGGACATGTCGTGGCCGTCAAAGAGATAGCGTCCCGAGCTATGGCGGTCCAGGCAGCCAAGGATATTGAGCAGGGTTGACTTGCCGGAGCCCGAGGCGCCCATGATGGCGGCAAATTCGCCCCGTTCAATCTGGAAATCAAGGTTACGCAGAATTCTCAGTTCCTGCGCGCCACGACGGTAGGATTTGGCCATCCGCTCGACCTCGATCAGAGCGGCCATGCTCAGGGCCTCACCAGGCTGACTTGCTGGCCGATTGACAGGCCCTCGCGTATTTCTACCCAGTCCTCGTTGCTGCGTCCGACCTTGACTGGCATCACCTCCAGCTTGCCGCCCACGCGCACATGACAGTAACGCTGCTTGTCGTCCTGAAACAAGGCAGCCACCGGTATCCTCAGCACGTCTTTGACATGGTCGGAAATGATGCTGACGCGGGCGGTCATGCCGGGGCGCAGGCGCTCATCTGTACCCTTGAGCTTCACCGTGTATTGAAAGTGCTTGCCGATGCTGCCCGACTCGGCCGACTCCACCGCGAGCACGCCGATGTTGTCTACCTCACCCTGAAAACTGGCATCGGGGTAGGCGTCGACGCGCACGCTGGCTGGCTGCCCGGTTTTGATCTTGTGAAGGTCCTCCTCGCGCAACTGGCTCTTCACCAGCATCGATGAAAGGTCCGGCAGGTAGAGCAGCGGCTGGCCCTGAAACACCGTGTCGCCCGCGCGCGGCTTTCGCTTCTGGTTGCCCTGGTACCACTCATTGAGCACGACGAAGCCGGCGCTGGGCGCACGCACCTCGGTTCTGGCCATGTCCGCGCGCGCCTGGGTCAGCGTCTCACGCGCGGTATTGGCCTCGCTTTGGGCTTTACTCAGGTCAGCCATGGCGTGCGCGACCTTGAACACCACCTCTCTTTCCTGGCGCGCCAGATCGGACTCCAGTTTTTGCAGCTCGGTGAACATTTGCTCGGCTTTGCGCTGCGCCTGAATGATCTCGCTTTCGACCTGGTGCCCTTTCTTTTTCAGCCCCTGCAGGTCGGTGATGTAGGCGAGATAGCGCTGATAGTCTTGTTTTTTGAGTTTCAGCTCGAACTGGGCGTGGGTGACGGTCTTTTCTGCTTGCGACTTCTCCACCTCGAGACTCTGGCCCATCGACTCGACCACTGCCGTGCGGCTCGTCAATTCCCCGGAAAGACGCAGGATGTCGGCCTCGAAAGGCGATGGCTCGAAACGCAGCAGCACGTCGTTCGCGGCAACGCGCGCGCCATCCTCAACCAGCTGGATGATCTTGCCGCGGTCGCCACGCATTTGCGAAGCCACCTGAAAGCCTCGCCCGGCATCGAGTACGCCAACGGTGTCGACGCGGATTTCGAAGCTGCCTTTTTCCACCGTCACCAGACTCTGTTCGCCGGGCAGCTCCCGCTGGCGCAGTGCCGTCCAAGTGGTGATCAGTGCCAAGGCGCACAGGCCGATGGCGATGCGCATTTTTCGGGTCAGGTTCATCCTATTCGCTCCGCTTCGCGGGCGGGCGCGCAAACCCGTCGAGCAAGCGTCCCGCGATCGCCTTCAAGTTGTAAACGCCCACCGCGTACTCGGCCTCTGTCGCCAGCAGGTTTAAACGCGATCGCTGCAGCTCGGTCTCCGCTTCCAGCAGGGAAAAATTGTCGGCCATGTCGTGAGAGAACTTTACTTCGGCCAAAGCCAATTTACTCTCAGCCTGCTTGATTTGCTGGCGGCGCAAGGTGATGCGCTGCTGCGCCTCCCCCAGCAGCGCCAATTGCTGGCGCACCTGGCGTCGCAGTTCCGCGGCCTTGCTCTCCAGCGACAGGCGCAAGGATTTGTGTCTGAGC
Organism: uncultured beta proteobacterium; assembly: GCA_903924955.1. Taxonomy (GTDB): domain Bacteria; phylum Pseudomonadota; class Gammaproteobacteria; order Burkholderiales; family Burkholderiaceae_C; genus Allorhodoferax. The sequence goes on from CAIYDK010000326.1 coordinate 16,678, forward strand.
TCGGCTCGGCGGTAGGCAGTCTTTTGCGCACTACGAAAGATATCCGACGACGCCACCAAATAAACGCTCCATTGCTTTTGTGTCGTTGGCAGGTATTGGTTGAGAAACGGATCGCTGGAGGTCGCCTGGCCATAGTTGAGCTGCAGGCTGACATCGGGAAGAAGATCGTTCCCTGCGACTCGCAGGCCGCGCTCAGCCTCGTCGATCTCGGCTTGCAACTGCAGCAGCTCGGCGCGGCCATGGAGCGCTTGCGCTTCGTAATCCAGATCATCCGCGTGGGGTATGGGTGGCGCGACGAGTTCCAGTGTGGTGTTCAGTTCCATTTCAAGCAGCAGCTTGAGTCGGTCGCCAGAAGCTGCCACCGCGTTGCGCGCCTGGTGGGCGGCAGCCTCGGCATCCTTTAGGACGATCTCGGCCCGGTAGGTGTCCATCGGGCTGGCCGTGCCAACACGTTCCTTGCTCTGCGCCACCAGGGCCTGCCTCTGCAGGCGTTCGGCCAGAGAGCCAGCTAACCGCAACATTTCCTGGTCGCGAATCAACTGGTAGTAGGCGCTTATCGTGTCGAGCGCAACAATGACCCGCGCCTGCTCGAAACTGCGCTGCGAAGTGGCAAGTGAAAACTCGGCGGCGCGCACTCCACTGAGCGTCACCTCCCCGTCAAATCCCTTGAACAGGGGTTGCTGCACGCTCAGGTTGAGCGTGGTGTTGGCGCTTCCGCCGGATTGGTTCCAGGAGGGACCGATGGAGACGGTGGTGCCGGTATCGAACTTCTTGCTCAGTTGGGCACCCAGGCTGTTGTTGGCGCCTATCGTGGCAGACGACAGCGTGTTGTCGCCAATCTTGCCCAGCCGCAGTGTTGGCACCAGCTTCAGGTCGAAGTCGGCGCGGGCCGCCTCCAGTCCTTCTTGCTCGCCCTCCAGGGTCAGATGCGCAGCTACCAGCCTGGAATTGCCGGATAGTGCGAAGCGAACCGCCTCTTCAAGAGTGAGTGTACGGGCAGCTGCCTGTTCAACGGCGCACGCGGGTACTGGAGCTAACGCTGTCGTCACCCCTGTGAA
>CAIYDK010000327.1 GCA_903924955.1 uncultured beta proteobacterium
CCCCGCAAGAAGACGTCACCACCACGTTGTACCGGGCGGCCATTGGCCCGGTCGGCAACGGGTATTACCTGCCCATCTTCACGCGCTTCGAAGCCGCAGACCACGCCGGCATCAGCTGGAACACGGCGGCCGCTCTGTCGACGTTGAACTGGCTGGCTTTTCGCCAGTTGTGGGCCGCAGCGCTGGCTTATGCCGGGGCACTGGTCACTTTGCTCCTGCTGGTGTTTGGCATTGGCCGCCTGGTATTCCAGCTGCCCGACGCCCTGGTTAGCGCCCTGGCCCTGGGCTTTGGTCTGGCTGCCTTTGTATTACCCGGTCTGTTTGGCAACGCGGTTTTCCATACCGATTGCCGCAAACGCATGTCCAAGGCACTGGTCGCGCACAGCGATGTGGCCGAGGCCCGCGCCCAACTCACACGCCAGGCCAGCACGCGCAAGAGGGCCATCATCCTGGCGGTTGCCAACGTGGTGTTGGCGGCCATCGCGGTGTTAGCCTACCTGCAACTCTCTGCACTGAGCAATCTGACCGTCATGCCCCAAGGCGCACTCGAAGCCGGGCATGTTGCCGTAGGGCGCGCAGTCGACCTGGCACCCGCCGCCAGTTCCCCGGTGGCCAAGCCCGCATCGGCGCCAGCGATGCCGGCGTCGACTCCAGCGCCGGCCGCGGTGTCAACTTCAGCATCAGCTCCCGCATCGACTCCTGTTGCAGCTTTGTCGGTTGCTTCTGCACCCCTACCTCTCGTAACGGCCTCAGCGACGCCCCTACCTCTACCAGTGCAGGCGGGCGCATCGGCTGCGCAGCCCGCCACCTCAGCAGCGCTTGCCGCTACGGCACGGCCTTCAGCACCCGCTGCGGTGGTGGTTGCCGCGACCACCACCATGGCAATGGTCGATACGATGAAACAGGCCGCATCAAAACCTGAACCATCGACAAAGCCCGCCCCAAAAGCCAAGGCGGCAGAAGTGGAAAAACCGCAAAAAGCAGCGCCAAAAACGAAGCCCGTGAAACCCGAAAAACCGGCAAAATCCGGCAAGCCTGAGAAGCCCGCCAAAGCGTCAACCAACGTTTCTGACAAGCCCTACTTCATCAATGTGGGGCTGTTTTCGGTACCCGAGAACGCTGAGCGCGCCCACGCCAAATTGCTGGAAGCCCAACTGCCATCGATGCTCAAGGAACTCAGTTCCACCAAAGGCCCGCAGATCCGCGTGCGGGTAGGGCCATTTGCCAACAAAAAGGACGCGCAAGACGCGGTTGAAAAAATCAAGGCACTGCAACTCGACGCGATGATGGTGCAGCCCTGATCGGTTGCTCCACGCGTTTGCCCACGCTACTCGTCGTGCAGTCGAGGCGTGGACTGTCCCTCGGCCAGTTCGCCGGTATCGGGGTCAATCCAGTCGGCTACGCCCAATTCGTCTTCAGCCTCTTCCAGAGTCTCGCCGGGCTCGGACGTTTCTTCGCCGGCCGACTGCATATCGGCCAGTGCCAGCTCAAGACTCTCGAACGGTCCGAACTCCTGTTTGCCTTCAGGGTCCTGCCAGTGGTAACCATCGGGCCGCAGAACCACCTCGCCCATTTCGACCTCTTCGCCCTCTTCCATCAATTCATCGTCATCCAGCAGAGGTTCCTGGTTCACCGGGGTGACTGCCATTGCCTTGTTTGTCATACTGATTCTCCAAATGTGACCGGTGTCAATGGCTTGATGCTACGCCCTTGTCAGTCGCAATGTTTGACCTCGGACAAATGATGTACTGAGCGGCGGTGCAGAAAAAGGTCACGCCAACGTCACGCTCTCAAATACCGGATGCAAAGCGTCAACCCACACGTCCACTTCAGCCTCGTCAACGGACAAGTGGGCCAGGCAGGCCGGACCAGATGCCACCCACTCGCGCTGCGCTTTTGCACCTTCATGTAAACCTACCAAATGTTCGGCAACCAGCGCCATCGCGACCAGGGTCCGTACTTCTGGCAACGCATGGGTGTCTCGCAAAATGGTGAAGTCATGGTGCATCCGCACCGCCTGATAAATAGGAGTCGGTAGTCTCCAGGTCCGTGCCACCAAGGCTCCCACCACCGCATGATCGGTCTTGTGGGCAGCGTTTTCGGTTTCAGTGAAACTGCGGTCCTGACGGGCCAGTGCCTCGGTCAGCGTGCCTGCATAACCCCGCACGCCCTGCATCAAGATGGGAATGCCCACATGGCAAAACAGACCGCAGGTGTAGGCCAACTCCGGGTCAACACCGTACAACTGGCGGGCGATGTGGGCCATGGCCAGGGCGCGGCGCGTCGATGTCTCCCAAAAGTGTTCCAACAGGGGCGAACTGACCTTGATCGAATTGCGCATCAAGAAGGCTGTTAGCAACTTCTCGGTCATGCGCATACCCAGCAGGCCCAGCGCTTCGCCCACCGAAGTCACCGGCCGCGAACGCGCGTAATACGGGCTGTTGGCAGTGCGGATCAGGGACGCTGCCATGGCGACATCGCGCCCGGCAATGTCAGCAATCACCAGCGGGTCCGGGTCTGCCTTGTCCATCTCGACGCGCAGTGCCATCAGCAACTCCGGGCACGGTGGAATAACGATGTCTTTGAGCGGCCCCGACGCCAGCGCGCGATCGAGTTCGCGATCCGTATCTGCCTTTTCGATGCCCGTGATTGGCTGGGTCTGCATACCTGATTCCGGTCAAATGATGAACTTGGCCCCATTATTGCCTCGTTCAATGTCACGTTCCTCGGTCAAACAATATCGGGGCAGACAAAATCAATGGTACTTTGGAGTCGGATCTACTTCGGCAGTGGGGGAGAGAGCAGTCACAGGATTTGACGTCGTGTGTGACTCATGAGGGCCTGGTACTTGACATTCTAGAGCTCAAACTACCCGTCCGAAACCAGACATTGCCGACACCAGACATTGCAGACGCATCAGGATGCAATCGGTGCATTTAAGCCGATGGCACTTCCTCTCCGTAAGGTATTGCTGCGCGTCGGGTGAATCGGACTTTTAACCTACTTTGCGAAGGACATGATGTCGCTATGGGTATTTTGATGAGTCAATCCTGTATCAAAAGTGCTCGATACATTAAGTTCGTCGGCATGCGCTAATTTGACAGAGTTCCGTTCTGTTCGGTTTGCATCCTACTTCTAACTCCATGCAAAGGTTCACATGACATTGTCAAACTTGAAACTCGGCGTCAGGCTTGCATCAGGATTTGCATTGGTGCTTGCGTTGAGCTTAGTGATTGGAATTTTTTCCATCAGCAAGTTGGGGGTTGTCAACGATGCGACCGCCGACATCGCCACCAACTGGCTGGTAGCCACGCGCTCGTTAGGGGTCTACGAAACGGCCATCAATGAAGTGCGTCGTGGTGAAGCGCAGCATCTCATGGCGAACAAGGAAGAGTTGTTTGTTCGCGCTGAAAAAATCATCTCGGATAGCCGGGAAAAGGCTGCAAAAGCGCTCAAGGAATATGGTGATACTGTCACACTCGGCGAGGAGCAGAAACTTTACGCCACTATCCAAGCCGCTCAGGATCGCTACTATGCAACGCAGCCTGGACTGCTGAAATTGTCGCGAGCATCGGACGGTGTCAACGATGCTATACGTGATGCCTACAACGGTGCGTCGAGGCAGACTTTGCGAGAATTGATTGCAGCGGTAGAAGCTGACATTGCATTTCAGGCCAAGGGTTCCGATATTGCCTATCAGACTTCACAGAGTACATATGCATCCACTCGTACCGCAGTCGTTGCGCTGATAGTAATTTCGGTTGCGATGGGTGCATTTCTCGCCTGGGCTATCACTCGCTCCATCACTCACCCGGTGAAGGAAGCGCTTGTCTTGGCCGAAGCGGTCGCAGCCGGTGACCTAACCAGCAGGATTCATAGCGAAAGCAAGGATGAATTGGGTCAGTTACTGCGGGCCATGATGGGCATGTCTGAGAGCTTGGTGAAGGTAGTCTCCAACGTGCGCAGCGGCTCCGAAGGGGTGGCAACGGCCTCCTCCGAAATTGCTCAGGGTAACCACGACCTGTCATCCAGAACGGAAAGCCAGGCCAGTTCGCTGGAGGAGACTGCCGCTTCAATGGAAGAGCTGTCTGCCACCGTCAAACAAAACGCTGATAGCGCCCGTCAGGCCAACCAGTTGGCCATGAGTGCGTCCACAGTGGCAACGCAAGGCGGACAAGTTGTTGGAAAAGTAGTGGAGACCATGAAAGGAATCAGTGAATCGAGCAGAAAGATTTCCGACATCATCAGCGTCATTGACGGTATCGCTTTCCAGACAAACATTTTGGCCCTGAATGCGGCTGTGGAAGCTGCTCGCGCAGGTGAGCAAGGCCGAGGCTTTGCCGTGGTGGCATCCGAGGTGCGCTCGTTGGCCGGCCGATCTGCTGAAGCCGCCAAGGAAATCAAGATGCTGATTAATGCAAGCGTGGAGCGAGTTGAACAGGGAACTGCTCTGGTTGACCAGGCGGGTACTACGATGACTGAAGTGGTCAGCTCCATCAAACGTGTAACGGACCTGATGGGCGAAATCAGTGCTGCCAGTAACGAGCAAGCTGCAGGGGTTGGGCAGGTCGGAGAAGCTGTCCAGCAGATGGACCAGGTCACGCAGCAAAATGCCGCGCTGGTGGAGCAAATGGCTGCAGCAGCAAGTAGCCTGCGCACCCAGGCGGATGAATTGGTGCAGGTGGTGGCGGTCTTTCAGCTCGACAGTAATAATCGTGGCGTCGCAAGCAGCGCCGTTTCGCCAGTGCGTGTCCATGCTGCGGCCTCGCAAAAATCAAAATTGGTCGCAGCCAAACCGAAAACATTTGCGGCCCGGCCGCCAGCAGCTTCTAAACGAGCCTCGCTGCCCAAGCCGGTGGCCACAGCCAAGGCGAATGCAGGTGGAGATGATGACTGGGAAACGTTCTAGTAACAATTTAAGCGGTCACAGACTGCCGTCCACATCGGGCTGTCATTTAGGTTGACGCTGTGACCCTAGGACCGATCATGAACAAGTCGCCTAATTCACAACCCGCAGTCCGGATGCAGGACATGGCTGTGTCCTTGGCGAATTTGCGAGATTTATGGGTCAATCTATCGTTGATGCTTAAGGACCACTTGACCGAGCATGCGTCGCCGCAACGCGATGAAGTTTTAACTGAGGTTGAACGCCTATTTTTCCGCCTGCGAGAATCCGAACGAAGGCCCGGGTCTTGATTCGCGGCATATCTGCCGATTGAAGTTATCCCGGTAGCGCCCGCTACGCTACCGGTGATCCGACCCCAAATTCGCTTGCAGTGCTCGGTATTCTCGAATGCACTTATGAGCCCGTGATGTCGGTAAAAACTGAAGGCCATTGTTCAGTTTTAGCACCGCCAACTTCACTTTTTGGAGTGCGAGATTGTCCGCTGGTAGTCAACGACCTTCACCGCATCAGACGCCAACTGGCACCAAAAATTCGCGACTGATGTGTGCACCCAGGTCATTCACACGGTCCAGGAACTGCGTCAGGTAGGCATGCAGCCCGGTCGCCAGAATTTCATCGATGCGGCCGTACTTCAGCTCGGCGCGTAACTTGCCTGCGCGGCGCAGGGTCTCGCTGGTGGTGTCATTCGTCACCAGTTCCAGGTTGTTGACCACTTCGTTCAGACTGGCGTGCATGGAGCGCGGCATGTCCGGGCGCAGGATCAGCAACTCACCCACGCGCTCAGGTTTGATGACGTCGCGGTACACCTTGCGATACACCTCAAAGCCGGAGACGCTGCGCAAAATCGCGCTCCAGTGGTAGAAATCGTACTCTTGGTCCTTCTCGCTGGCCGTTCCATAAAAGTCACTTTGCAGCGCATGAAACTTCACGTCCACCAGACGCGCGGTGTTGTCGGCACGCTCCAGGAACGTGCCCAGGCGCATGAAGTGCAGCGCCTCGTCGATCAGCATGGTGCCCACCGTGACGCCGCGCGAGAGGTGCGAGCGAAACTTCACCCACTCAAAAAACTGCGAAGGGTCACGTTCAAACTCACCCGCCTTGAGCATGCGTTTGACCTCCAGCCAGGTTTGGTTTTGGGTTTCCCACACCTCGGTGGTGAGTGTGCCGCGCACGGCGCGCGCGTTCTCGCGGGCAGCGCCCAGGCAGGACAAAATGGAGGACGGATTGCTCTCGTCCTTGACCATGAAATCCATTACCTCGCGGGCCTGAATCGCGCCATACCGCTCGGTGTAGGTGGACAGCAGTTCGCTAATGGACAGCAAGCCTTGCCAGCCCACTTGGGCCACGGCGTCGGATTGCGGCAGCAGTGCGGTCTGGTAGTTCACATCCAGCATGCGTGCGGTGTTCTCGGCCCGCTCGGTGTAGCGGGACATCCAGAAAAGGTGGTCTGCGGTGCGTGACAACATGTTATGCCTCCAAAATCCAGGTATCTTTGGTGCCGCCGCCTTGCGACGAATTCACCACCAGCGAGCCGTCTTTCAACGCCACGCGGGTCAGGCCACCGGGCACCATCTGCACGGTTTTCCCACTGAGCACATAGGGCCGCAAGTCAATGTGGCGTGGCGCAATGCCACTCTCCACAAACGTGGGGCAACTGGACAGGCTCAGAGTAGGCTGGGCGATGTAGCCACTGGGGTTGGCCAGAATGGCCTTGCGGAAATCTTCAATCTCGGCCGTGGTGGACGCTGGGCCCACCAGCATGCCGTAGCCACCCGCCCCATGCACTTCTTTCACCACCAGATCTTTCAGGTTGGCCAGGGTGTAGGCCAGATCGTCTTTCTTGCGGCACATGTAGGTGGGCACGTTGTTCAGGATGGGCTTTTCGCCCAGATAGAACTCGATCATCTGGGGCACGTAAGGGTAGATGGACTTGTCGTCTGCCACACCGGTTCCTACACCATTGCAGATGGTCACATGGCCGGCGCGGTAGGCGTTGAGCAATCCAGCGCAGCCCAGTGTGGAGTTGGGCCGAAAGGCCGTGGGGTCCAGAAAATCGTCGTCTACCCGGCGGTAGATCACATCGACCCGGCGCGGTCCGCGTGTGGTGCGCATGTACACGAAGTTGTCCTTGACGAAAAGGTCCTGCCCTTCGACCAGTTCCACACCCATTTGCTGCGCCAGAAAGGCATGCTCAAAGTAGGCACTGTTGTACATGCCGGGTGTCAGTACCACCACCGTGGGCTCTGCCGTGGTTGCAGGGCTGCTGGCGCGCAGGGTCTCCAGCAAAAGATCGGGGTAATGTGCAATGGGGGCCACACGGTGGGCGTTGAACAGCTCAGGGAAGAGCCGCATCATCATCTTGCGGTCTTCGAGCATGTAACTCACGCCGCTGGGCACGCGCAGGTTATCTTCAAGCACGTAGTACTCGCCGTTGCCATGGGCATCGGGCGCGCGCACGATGTCGATGCCAGAGATTTGCGAATAAATGTTGTTGGTCACATTCACGCCCATCATTTCGGGGCGGAACTGGGCGTTGTTCTCGATCTGCTCACGCGGCACAATGCCCGCCTTGATGATCTCCTGCTCGTGGTACACGTCGTGGATAAAACGGTTCAGAGCGGTCACGCGCTGCACCAGACCTTTTTCCATACTGCCCCACTCATGCGCGGGAATGATGCGGGGAATCAGGTCAAATGGTATGAGGCGCTCGGTGCCGGCACCGTCCTCATCCTTCTCGCCATAGACTGCAAAGGTGATGCCGACGCGGCGAAAAATCATTTCTGCCTCTTCGCGCCGCTTGGCCATCATGTCGCCGGGCTGGCGCGCCAGCCATTCGTCGTAAATCTTGTAATGGTCTCTGACCTGCTCGCCCTTGCTGAAAAACGCATAGGGCAACTGGGTGTACATCTCATCGAACTTCTGCATAACCTTCCTCCTGTAACCTTTCTGAGCAAACCCCGTCGCGGCTTTTCACTCCAACACAACTTAGCAAGGATCGCGCCACATTCCTGACTCCACCATCGGCACCAATAGTGACACGCCAGGCACCACTATGGCACACGGTGGTGCCAATAGCGCAGGCTTTGCGTGCGCATGCATGCACTATTTTGGGGTTGCCATGATTGCCATGTGTACGCACCACAATGGGGCGAATCCACAACCTGAATCTGCCGCTCCCGCAGACGCGCCAATACAAACGGTGCCGGGTGCCCAAAACGGTTGCGGTAGCCGGACTGCACGATGCCGACCTTGGGTCCCACTGCATCCAGAAACGCGGCACTGCTGCTGGTCTTGCTGCCATGGTGGGGCACCAGCAATACATCCGCCTTGACGCTTATTTCCCCCACGCTTGCCACCAACAAAGCCTCCTGCGGCTGCTCGATATCCCCCGCAAGCAGGGCCGTGCGCTCGCCATTGGAGATGCGCAGCACACAGGACATGGCGTTGGATTTGGCCGGTGCTTCGTAGTCGCCAGCCTGCGGGTGCAGGATGTCAAACTGTACGCCGTCCCACTCCCAATGCTGGCCCGCCACACACCGCTGCGCCGGGCGCAGGCTTTGCAGCATATTGCCCCCCTCAATGGAGCTCAACAGTTCGGCC
>CAIYDK010000328.1 GCA_903924955.1 uncultured beta proteobacterium
ACCAATTACGGCATACAGCATCAAAGTTGCAGAGAGAAAAACGCCGGCAACCCAGACCTTGGACAGTCCCATTCGCTCAGCAAATGCCAATACCGCTAAAAAAACAAGGAAACAAACAACATACCAAAAAAAACGGCGATGCAGTTTGGTTTTGTACACCGTGTAGGCCACCGGATCAAAGCCCGGCTCCGGACCTTCACGACCATTTGCCCACCACGCAAAAATTGCAACAATAGCAATAAAGATCAGAACTGACCCCTGCGCGGCAAACCAAAGCCCGACAGGCCAATCGGCCACCACAAACTGGAGGTCATTGGCAAAAAAAACCACCCCGAATGACGCCATAAACCAAAGCACCAGCAAACCTGCATGCAGGCTCCACTGGCGCCGGGGCATGGCCTGGATCATTGTGCGGCGAGCTTCTGCCAGGTGGAAATAACCGAGTCAGGGTTGAGCGAAATGGATGAAATACCCTCATCCACCAGCCACTGAGCAAAATCCGGATGGTCGCTGGGGCCTTGTCCGCAAATACCAATATATTTACCTTGTCGCTTGCACGCTGCAATGGCGAGGCTGATCAAAGACTTGACAGCCGGATCACGCTCATCAAAGTCAGCTGCCAGCAATTCAAGTCCAGAATCTCGGTCCAGTCCCAAGGTCAATTGGGTCAGATCGTTGGAGCCGATCGAAAAGCCGTCGAAATGCTCCAAAAACTGCTCAGCCAATATCGCATTACTGGGAATCTCGCACATCATGATAAGTTTCAGCGCATTTTCGCCGCGCTTCAAGCCATGCTTGCCCAAGAGCTCCGTAACCTTCTTGGCCTGACCCAGGGTGCGGACAAAGGGGACCATGACCTGCACATTGTTCAGCCCCATTTCATTGCGCACCCGCTTCAAGGCTTCACACTCCATGGCAAAGGCTTCGCCGAATTCGGCACTTACATAGCGTGCCGCGCCTCGGAAGCCCAACATGGGATTTTCTTCTTCGGGCTCGTAGCGGCTGCCACCTATGAGCTTGCGGTATTCATTGCTCTTGAAATCTGACAAGCGCACGATGACTGGCTTGGGCCAGAAGGCCGCAGCAATGGTAGCTACGCCTTCAGCAACGCGGTCAACATAAAACGCTCGGGGCGACGCATGTCCACGCGCCACCGACTCGACCGCCTTCTTCAGGTCTGCGTCCACATTGGGATAGTCCAAAATGGCCTTGGGATGCACGCCGATGTTGTTGTTGATGATGAACTCCAGGCGCGCCAGGCCTACCCCTTCGTTTGGCAACTGGCAGAAGTCAAAGGCCAGTTGCGGATTGCCCACATTCATCATGATTTTGACCGGACTGTCGGGCATGGCGCCACGCTGAACTTCGGTCACTTCCGTTTCCAGCAGGCCGTCGTAGATGAAGCCGGTATCACCCTGCGCGCAACTCACGGTGACCAGCATGCCCTCTTTCAAAGCTTCGGTGGCGTGGCCACAACCCACCACCGCCGGAATACCCAGTTCACGCGCAATGATGGCCGCGTGACAGGTGCGTCCGCCTCGGTTGGTAACGATGGCGGAAGCCCGCTTCATCACAGGTTCCCAGTTAGGATCGGTCATGTCGGTTACCAGAACGTCTCCCGCCTGTACCTTGTCCATTTCGCTGATGTTGTGCACGATACGCACCGGGCCGGTGCCGATCTTTTGGCCAATGGCACGGCCTTCAACCAAAACGGTACCAGAGCCCTTTAACTTGTAACGGTACTCCGCCTGGTTAGCAGCCTGACTCTTCACTGTCTCAGGGCGGGCCTGGAGTATGTACAGCTCGCCGTCGATTCCGTCCTTGCCCCACTCAATGTCCATGGGGCGGCCATAGTGCTCTTCAATCACCAGCGCATAGCGCGCCAGCTGTTCCACATCTGCATCGGTCAGTGAATACCGGTTACGCAACTCGGTGGGCACATCGGTCGTCTTGACCAACTTGCCACCCTGCGCCTTTTCCTCGGCGGTAGTGAACTGCATCTGAATCAGCTTGGAGCCCAGACTACGCCGAATAACCGCGCGATTGCCTGCCTTGAGCATGGGCTTGTGCACATAGAACTCATCCGGGTTGACAGCACCCTGCACCACGGTTTCGCCCAGGCCATAGCTGGATGTGATGAAAACTACATCGGAGAATCCGGACTCGGTGTCGATGGTGAACATCACACCGGCCGCACCAATGTCGGAACGCACCATGCGCTGAATACCAGCGCTCAAAGCCACATGCTCGTGGGCAAAGCCCTTGTGCACCCGGTAGCTGATGGCACGGTCGTTGTATAGCGAAGCAAAAACCTCGCGGATTTTGTGCAGAATGTCTTCAATACCATGCACATTCAGGAAGGTTTCCTGCTGGCCAGCAAAAGAAGCATCCGGTAGATCTTCCGCAGTAGCGGAGGAACGTACCGCAAAGGTGGCGTCCTCGTTGCCTGCACTCAAGGTCTTGAACGCATCGCGAATACCTTGCTCCAAAGCAGGGGGGAAAGGTTGCGCTTCGACGAGTGCACGAATTTCTGCTCCCGCCTGGGCCAATGCGCGAACATCTTCGGTGTCCAGTTCCAACAGTCGGGCATTAATCTTGTCGGTCAAACCATCAAACTTGAGAAACTCGCGAAATGCGTGGGCGGTAGTGGCAAAGCCTGTGGGCACTTTTACGCCCGTGGGCAGGTGGGAAATCATCTCGCCCAGACTGGCATTCTTGCCGCCAACCGACTCAACGTCAGTCATGCGCAGATGCTCAAAAGGTACCACCAGATCGTTCTGGCTAAATAGTGTTGACATGGCAAAGCTCCGGAAGTTAAAAACCGCTTCGCTGCCCCCGGCACCGGCACACGCCCGCCAAGTTAGCAGCGATCATTCCACTTAAGCCCGATGTTGTTGCTATTGAAGACCCCAGGGAATGAGAAAATGCATCAATTGAAGCGATTGTAGGGGCCGCACACCAATATTTGTGGTGACTGTTACCGCTGTGCCCTTGCAAAACACTGACAATTCGACATTCCAACACCATGACCCATCGCACCGTATTTTTTGTCTCTGACGGTACCGGCATTACTGCCGAAACCTTTGGCAATGCCATCCTGGCCCAGTTTGAAGCCAAGGCACGCCATGTGCGTCTACCATTTTGCGACACGGTGGACAAGGCGCACCAGGCGGTTCGCCAAATTAACCACTCGGCATTGGTTGATGGCCATCGCCCCATCGTTTTCACCACGCTCGTCAACATGGACGTACTCAAAGTCATCCAGGATGGGTGTCAGGGTATGCTGCTGGACATGTTCGGCATGTTTGTGCACCCGCTGGAGCAGGAACTCAAGCTCAAGTCCAACCACCGCATCGGCCGCTTCAGTGATGCCAGCAAAAGCAAGGAATACCAGAGCCGCATTGAAGCCATTAACTTCTCGCTGGCCCACGATGACGGTCAATGCAACCGGGACCTGGAACAGTCCGACGTGATTCTGGTGGGCGTGAGCCGCAGTGGCAAAACACCCACTTCGCTGTATCTGGCCATGCAGTACGGACTGAAGGCGTCGAATTACCCGCTGATCCCGGAGGATTTCGAGAGGCGACAACTGCCTCCCGCCCTCTTGCACCACAAGTCCAAAATATTCGGCTTGACCATTCTTCCCGAGAGGCTGAGTGAAATCCGCAACGAGCGCCGCCCGAACTCGAAATACGCCTCACTGGAAAACTGCCGCATGGAAATCAACGAGGCCGAGGCTATGATGCGCCGCGCCGGCATTCGCTGGCTATCCACAACGACCAAGTCGATCGAAGAGATTTCCACCACCATCCTGCAGGAAATTCATCCGGGACGACTGGAATATTAGTCGCCGTTAACCATTCAACTGCGCCCAGGCCTTGTCCAGCCGCTTCACGCTCACCGGCTGCGGTGTACGCAGTTCTTGGGCGAAGAAACTCACACGCAACTCCTCCATCAGCCAGCGAAATTCGGCCATGCGTTCGTCCACAGCGCCCTTGCGCTCCGCCACCAAACGCCAGTAACGTTGCTCCAGCGGCCGCAGTTCGGCCATGCGGGCGGCATCTCGCGCGGGGTCGGAACGGTATTTCTCCAGGCGCTGCGTGATGGCTTTCAGATAGCGGGCCAGGTGCTGCAGGCGCAGCCATGGTGTGGCTTGCAAAAAACGCTTGGGTACCAGTCGCTGCAACTGCTGGGCGCAATCGGCCACGGCATCGGGTGCGTTTTTGGTGTCTTTGACTTTGCGGGACGCCGTGGCGTGCTCCAGCAGGATGGTGCCTGCCATGCGCGCAACTTCGGTGGCGATCAGGGTCAGGCGGCCGCGGCCCTCCTCCACCCGGCGCTTGAAGGCGAATTCATCGGTGGGTAGCGGATCGAGCAGGAAGGCACGGTCCAGCGCCACGGCAATAATCTGTTCACGCAATTCTTCCAGCGTTCCCCCACCCGAGCCGTTGTCCGCCTTACCGACCTGCATATAGGCCACGGCCATCTTCTGCAGGTCGGGGATGTTTTTTTCCAGGTACTTGAGCGCGTCCTTGATTTGCAGCGCGAACAGTCGGCGCAGGCCTGCACGGTGCTTGGTCGCTGACACCTCGGGCTCGTCAAACACCTCAATGGTGACGGCATCACCCTGGTCAATTAGTGCCGGAAAGCCGATCAGCGTCTGGCCGCCTTTGCGTATTTCAAGCAGTTCGGGGAGTTCGCCAAAGGTCCAGGCCGTGTGGCGCTGCTCTGTAGCCGCGGGATTTGGGGTTGCAGCATTCGCCGGAACTGCTCCTGATTTAATAGCTGCTTGCGCAGGCTTTACGGGGGCTAGAGCCTCATTTTGCTTAAGTGACGGCCCGGAAACCACTTCTGTGGCCGACGCTGCACCCACCTGCGCCAGCTTGAGCCCTGCCAGCGCCTGAAAAGCGCCCCGCGCCTGCGCTCCCAGCTCAGCCTTCAGGGCACCCAGGTTGCGCCCGTGCCCCAGTTGGCGGCCATGCTCGTCCACCACGCGGATGTTCATAAAGAAATGGGGGGTCAGCATGTCGGTCTTGATGTCGGCCCGGGCCACGTCCAGCGACGTCGCCTCCCGCACCAGCTTCAAGACGGCGTCAACCAGCGCACCATGGCCAAAGCGCTCAGGCGCGTTCAGCACCTCGGCAAACTTGCTGGCGGTGTCGGGCAGCGGCACCAGGCGTGAGCGGGGGCGCTGGTGCAGGGTTTTGAGTAGCGCCTGTACTTTTTCCTTCAACATGCCGGGCACCAGCCATTCGCAGCGTTCGTCGTTGACCTGGTTGAGTACAAACAGCGGCACGGTCACGGTCAAGCCATCGCGCGCATCGCCGGGCTCGTGCAGGTAGGTGGCCGCACAATCCACGCCACCCAGACGGATGGCTTTGGGAAAAGATGCGGTCGTAATGCCGGCGGCCTCATGGCGCATCAACTCTTCGCGGGTCAGACGCAGCAGCGTGCTATCGCTACGGCCGGGCGGCAGAGCGCTCTGCTCCGTGTCCCCCGCCCGCTGTGCGGGCTCCTCCTTGACCTGCGCAGAACGCTCTGCCACCCGGCCTCGCGGGTTGTATTGCGGCTTCTTGGACTCTTCCCGGTACCAGCGCTCAAAGCTGTAGCCGCTGCACACGTCGGCGGGCAATTGCTGGTCGTAGTAGGCGTAGATCAGTTCGTCGTCCACCAGAACGTCCTGCCTGCGCGCCTTGTGCTCCAGTTCTTCGACCTGGCGCACCATCTTCTGGTTCGCAGCCAAGAAGGGCAGCGGCGTTTCCCATTCGCCGTCCACCAGCGCCTGCCGGATAAAAATCTCACGGGCACCGGCCATGTCGACCCGGCTGTAGTTGGTGCGCCGGCCGTTGTAGATAACGATGCCGTACAGCGTGGCCCGCTCCAGTGCGACTACTTCAGCGGCTTTTTTCTCCCAATGCGGGTCCAGCAACTGCTTTTTCAGCAAATGCCCGCCCACCTGCTCCAGCCATTGCGGCTCGATGTTGGCAATGCCCCGGCCAAACAGCCGGGTCGTTTCCACCAGCTCGGACGCAATGATCCAGCGGCTGGGCTTCTTGGACAAGTGTGCACCGGGATGGGCGAAGAATTTGATGCCGCGAGCACCCAGATATTCACCCTGCGGGCCTTCGGTCTCGGCCTTGTAGCCAATATTGCCCAACAGACCCGCGAGCATGGACAGGTGCAACTGCTCGTAGGTGGCGGGCGCTGCATTCAAATGCCATTTGTGCTCAGCCACCACGGTGTGCAACTGGCTGTAGATGTCCTTCCATTCGCGCACGCGGCGTATGTTGACGAAGTTCTGACGCAGCAACTGTTCGTATTGGCGGTTTGATAGCTTGTGCGCACCCTCCCCGCCGCGCGCATCGTGAATCCACTTCCACAACTTCAGGTAGCCGACGAACTCGCTCTTCTCGTCGTCAAACTTGACGTGCGCCTGATCGGCCTGCTGCTGCGCCTCCATGGGCCGGTCCCGCACATCCTGCACGCTCAAGGCGGATGCAATTACCAGTACCTCGTCCAGTGCCTGGCGCGTTCGGGCTTCGAGAATCATCCGCCCGACGCGCGGGTCCAGCGGCAGTTTGGCCAACTCCTGACCAGTAGCGGTCAGTTCATTGGCGTCATCCACCGCGCCCAGTTCATTGAGCAGCTGGTAGCCATCGGCAATGGCGCGGCCGGTAGGTCGCTCCAAGAACGGAAAGTCTTCGACGATGCCCAGGTGGAGCGACTTCATGCGCAGAATCACACCGGCCAGTGACGATCGCAAAATCTCGGGGTCGGTAAAACGCTCGCGCCCGGCAAAATCTTTCTCGTCATAAAGGCGAATGCAGATACCGTTGGCCACGCGCCCGCAGCGCCCGGAGCGCTGGTTGGCGGCGGCCTGGCTGATGGGCTCCACCAGCAACTGCTCCACCTTGCTCCTGAAACTGTAGCGCTTCACGCGCGCCGTACCTGCGTCAATCACGTAACGGATGCCAGGAACGGTGAGCGATGTCTCAGCGACATTGGTCGCCAGCACCACGCGCCGCCCGGTGTGACCGTCAAAAATGCGGTCCTGTTCGGCCGGGCTTAAGCGCGCAAACAGGGGCAGTACTTCGGCGCTGCGAAAGATCGGTTGGTGGCTCAGGTGCTTGCGAAGGTGGTCAGCCGCTTCGCGGATTTCGCGCTCGCCTGGCAGGAAAACAAGAATGTCACCGCCGTTGTGCGGATCGCGCCAAAGTTCGTCCACGCCATCGGCTATCGCGTTATTCAGGTCATATTCGCGTGACTCTTCATACGGTCGGTAGCGGTGTTCCACTGGAAACATACGCCCCGACACCATGATGACGGGTGCAGGTCCTTTTGAAGACTTGAAATGGTCGGCAAAACGCTGGGCATCTATCGTGGCAGAGGTCACCACAATCTTCAGGTCCGGCCGGCGTGGCAATATCTGACGCAGGTAGCCCAGCAGGAAATCGATGTTCAGGCTGCGCTCGTGGGCCTCGTCGATGATGATGGTGTCGTAGGCGTTGAGCAGCGGATCGGTCTGCGTCTCGGCCAACAGGATACCGTCGGTCATCAGCTTGACCGATGCGTCTTTTGATAGGCGGTCCTGAAACCGCACCTTGAAACCCACCACCTCGCCCAGCGGCGTCTTCAATTCTTCAGCAATGCGCTTTGCCACACTGCTGGCGGCAATGCGCCGCGGCTGGGTGTGCCCTATCAGGCGCGCGCGCTGCCCTGCCGGGTAATTGAGCTTGCCGCGGCCCATGGCCAGCGCGATCTTGGGGAGCTGGGTGGTCTTGCCAGAGCCGGTTTCACCACAGACGATGATGACCTGATGCGCGGCCATGGCGTCCATGATCTCTTCGCGTTTGCCGGAGACGGGGAGCGATTCGGGGAATTCGATAACTAAATTGGACATTGCGCACATTATCCGAGCAGCACGGCTATTGGGCAGCATTGAAATGCCATTGCATCGATGTACAATACATACATCATGAAAGCTCATCATTCGCTGGCCCGAACACAGGTCTATCTCACGCAGGCTCAACAAGCCCGACTGACGCTGGCCTGCAGGGGTTCAGCTGCCAGCAAAAGCGAATTGATTCGCCGGGCTATCGACCAGTTTTTGGATCAAGCCGTCCCGACTGACCCGTCCGAAAAGGCGCAGCGGCTACAACGCATTGCTGGCATTTGGGCGCAGCGTGATGAGATGACCGACCCCGCTTCCTATGTGCGTCAACTGCGGGCGCCACGGTTTTGACGGGCCAGCACACACTTCCCGCAAGCGGAATGCTCATCGACTCCGATGTGCTGATCTGGATCGCACGGGGTCATCCGGGCGCCATCGCGAAGGTACAAGCCCTACCTAACTGGCGCATCTCAGCAGTGTCGTACATGGAGCTGGCACAAGGCTGCCGGAATAAAAGTGAACTTAAGTCCATGCAGAAGACGTTCATGTCCGATGCCAATGATGTGCTTCCCATCACCCAGTCAATCAGTAACTTGGCCTGCACGCTGGTGGAAAAGTATGCGTTGTCACACCGTGTGCATGTGGCGGATGCACTGATCGCAGCAACCGCCATGGTCCACGCCATCCCCTTGCTCACAGGTAACGCCAAGCATTTCTCTGCAATCAAAGGGCTGGAAGTTCAGGTGTTCAGCCCCGCAGCCGAGTAACATCGGCGGTGCATTTTGCTGAACACCACTGGACCCAGGCCAATAACGTCCCCATGACCACTGTTTTCAACTTCACCTTTGTGCCCTGGTTTCGCTCGGTCGCGCCCTACATCCACAAATTCCGCAACCAGACCTTTGTGGTGGGCATTGCCGGCGAGGCGATTGCGGCGGGCAAGCTGCCCCACTTGGCGCAAGACTTGGCCATGATTCAGAGCATGGGCGTGAAGATCGTGCTGGTGCACGGGTTTAGACCCCAGGTCAACGAACAACTCAAGGCCAAGGGCCACACCGCCCGGTACTCGCACGGCATGCGGATCACAGATGAGGTGGCGCTGGACTGCGCACAGGAGGCTGCCGGCCAGCTGCGCTATGAAATCGAAGCGGCATTTAGCCAGGGCTTGCCCAATACGCCTATGGCGGACTCCACCGTGCGGGTTATCTCGGGCAACTTCATCACCGCTCGCCCCGTTGGCATTGTGGATGGAGTGGACTTTCAGCACTCCGGTCTGGTGCGCAAGGTCGACATTGCCGCCATCACCCGCGTGCTGGACATGGGCGCCCTACTGCTGGTCTCGCCTTTCGGTTTCTCCCCAACCGGCGAGGCCTTTAACCTGACCATGGAAGAGGTTGCGACCTCTGTGGCTACCGCCCTGCAGGCTGACAAGCTGATTTTTGTAACCGAAGTGCCCGGCGTTCGCATGCGCCCGATGGAGGCCGCATCCGAAGACAACCCCATCGATACCGAGCTGCCGCTGGCGGCGGCGGAAAAGCTGCTGGCCCAACTGCCTGCAGGGAACCAGCCCACAGACACCGCCTTCTACCTGCAACACTGCGTCAAGGCTTGCAAGAACGGCGTGGAGCGCAGCCACATCATCCCGTTTGCGGTTGATGGCTCCATTCTGTTGGAGGTTTATGTGCACGATGGCATCGGCACGATGGTGGTGGACGA
>CAIYDK010000329.1 GCA_903924955.1 uncultured beta proteobacterium
AGCACGTGCCTTTCACGGTTCCGTGCGGAGAAGAGAAGCTGCATTCCTTGCCACTGCTCGCCGATTTGCAGGCGTCCAGTGCTTCTGCGGGTGGTTTGGGTGGAGCACCCTTTCCATCGGCAGTCTGCGCAGAAAGCCCACAGCAGGCGGTGAGTGCCGAGGCGCAAATAGTCAGGGCGAATGTGCGGCTAAGGGGCAAGGTAGAGATGTTGCTGGATTTCATGATTCACTCCGTTTGTTTCGGCAAGCACCTGCATTGCCGTGGGTGCATTGTGAAAAATCAATGTGGAGGAAATATGGGCAAATCCTCACAATCTCCACACAATTGCGGAGTCAAATGGAGGGCTATGCGAATTCGACTTGTCCATACCCAGGCACTCCTGCTGCTCACAGCGGTCCTGATGGCGGTGCTTGCCATGGGCGCACTTAGCGCATGGAACTTGCGCAACGGGTTTTCAGACTATCTGGCCACGCGAGATGTGGAGCGGCTCGAGCAGTTCGCGTTACTGGTCTCAGAAAACGCGGAGCGGGCGGGCGGCATAGACGCGCTCGAATCCAATGGAGTGGACCTGCCAGAACTGTTCCATCAATTTGGGAGGATGCCAGGTTCACCCGCAATGATGGCGTTGCGGGATGCAATGCCACGTCCAGACGAAGGCGGGATGTTCAGCCCAGGGCCGCGACCTAGACCCATTGACAGCATTGATGCCTTCAAGGACCGGGTCGCCATCTACGGCTTGGATGGTGAAGCAAGGCTCGGCCGAGCCTTGCCGCAAGATGCCCACGATACCGTTGAACGACCTGTGCGCGTAGGTCATGAAGTGGTGGCCGTGGTGCGCATGGTCACACTCAAGCCTGTTCCCAATGATGTGGAGTTGCGTTTCCTGAACACGCAGTACCAGAGCATCGTCGTTATGGCTTGCGTGTTGCTCGTGATTGCCTTGGTCGGGGCCCTCTGGATTTCCGGGCATTGGGTGCGCCCGTTGATCGAGGTCCAAGCAGCTACCGAAAAGATTGCGCAGGGCGAGTTTGATACCCGCCTGAATGCAAGCCGTAGCGATGAAATTGGTGACGCCATGCGCAACATCAATCAGATGGCAGCGGGCTTGAAAAAACTCGAGGGAGCAAGGCGCCAGTGGATTGCAGATATGTCCCATGAACTGCGCACGCCCCTGACCGTACTTCGCGGCGAGATTGACGCCCTTATCGATGGCGTCATCGCACTGACACCGAAAGCCATGCTGTCATTGCGCGAGGAAGTGTTGCAACTCAATGCGCTGGTGGACGATTTGCACCTTTTGGCCATGTCCGACCTCAATGCGCTGCCGTGTTACTTTGAAGAAGTAGATGCAGCGCGCCTCCTTGACGGCATGGTTCAAAAATTTGCTTTGAGGGCCACTCAGCTGGATCTGACTCTGACCTTGGACACCCAGCTTGAAACACCCGTGATGGTGCGCTGGGATGCCAAACGCATAGAACAACTGGTGGGCAATCTGCTCGACAACAGCCTGCGCTATACCGATGCGCCTGGGCGAGTGCTGGTGAGAGTTCGCAGTGGCGACGAGAGCATGGTGGTGCTGGAGGTGGAAGACAGCGCCCCCGGTGTGTCTGAAATAGACTTGCTTCGCATTTTCGAGCCCTTGTACCGGGCTGATGCTGCCCGTGGGCGGTCAATCGGAGGCAGCGGACTGGGACTTGCCATTTGCGAGCAAATCGCCAAGGCACACCATGGCGTGATCCGGGCCAAGGCATCAGCGCTGGGCGGCGTGTTATTCCACCTTGAATTACCCCGCCTTGGAGATGAAGCCGTATGACTGACACGCCCTCGCGCCGCGTGCTGGTCGTTGAGGACGACCGCAAGATATCCGACCTGCTGCAAAACTATCTGCGTGCCAGCGGCTTTGAGGCCGAGGCAGCTTACGACGGCCGCGACGCATTGCGGATGATTCAGGAGCATGCGCCCGACACAGTCATCCTGGACTGGATGCTGCCTGGGTTGGACGGTATTGGCGTGTGCAAGGCGGTGCGTGCGTTCAGTGAAGTTCCCATCCTGATGCTGACCGCCCGCATCGACGAGGTGGACCGTCTCCTGGGCCTTGATACCGGTGCGGATGATTACGTGTGCAAACCCTTTGCGCCGCGGGAGGTGATTGCACGCGTTCGCGCCCTGTTGCGCCGTGCGGAAGGGCGAGTCAAGGCTTCAGGCAGACCCTGGGAGATTGACGACGCCTCGTTCAGAATCAGCTGGCGTGGCCAATGGCTGGCGTTGACACGCATCGAGTTCATGATGCTTCGCCTGCTGCTGAGCCGCCCCGGACGTGTTTATTCACGTGACCAACTGCTGGCCACTGTGCATGACAGTCAGCACGACATCAGCGACCGCGCCATTGACACGCATGTCAAGAATCTGCGCAAGAAGGTACAGGCGGTAGAACCTGGACGAGATTGCATCACCTCGGTTTACGGCGTGGGGTACCGATTTGACATTCCCGACTGATGGCGATTTGCTCCAGGTGTGGGTTGGAAATGCGCGGCAGCGACAAGCGTGGCGCCAAACACTCCTAAATTAATAGCTGCCTACGCATATTCCACGGGGCCTACAGGTCATTTCTTATAGTGAACGTCAGAAACGTTCGTCCAGCCACTGCTTGAGTGCACCAAACACCGGCGTCGGATCCAACTCATTAAATATCTCGTGGTACATGTCCTCAAAACACACTGCGGTTACCACGTTTTTCGGCGCATGCGCGGCAAACGTTCGGCTACCCTGGGGGTTGAGCAGATGGTCGGCGCCCGCATACATGAGCAGGGTCGGCACTGTCCACTGACTCGCCATGGCCACGGTTTGCGCACTGGCTTCGGCAATAAAGCGCGCCAGTCGCGCTGAGATTCGATCATGCACCAGCGGGTCGGCCCGGTAGGCGGCCACCACGGCCGGGTCGTGCGAAATGAACTGCGGCTTGACACCGTTGCCCACACGCAGGTTGGGGGCAATTTTGGGCAGCACCGAGACCAGAAATTTTTGGAAACTGCTCAGCCCCGGATCCAGCGCTGGCGACGACATGATGAGCGCATCTACCGGCCGTATAGCCAGGGACACAAACCGCCCCACAACGAGTCCGCCCATGCTGTGCCCCAGCAAAATCAGAGGCGTCTTCTTGCTCATGCGCAAACGCGTGCTGTCCACGATGTCCGCCAAGTCATCCAGCAGACGGCTATCGGTGGGCAGGCTACCGCGCGGGCCACCCGACTCGCCATGGCCGCACTGGTCATAACCACGCACCGCAAAACCCCACGCGTTGAGCTGGCGCGCAACATGGTCGTAGCGTCCTGCATGCTCACCCAGTCCGTGCACCACGATTACGACACCCCTCAGGGCGACGCCGGGCTCCAGCGGCCAGTCCTGGATCATGACGTTATCTCCGTCGCTGGCGACAAAAGTGGATAGCGTGGATTCTGCTGTCATGGGACTCTACCGGTCGGCATCGGTTCAAGGAAATTGCGAGATGACCTGCGCAACAGCGGCGGTTAGTTTTTTGGCATAAGCAATGTGCAAAAACTCATTGGGGCCGTGGGCATTGCTCTTGGGGCCGAGTACACCGCACACCATCATCTGCGCTTGCGGGAAGCCTTTGGACAGCATATTCAACAGGGGTATGGTGCCGCCCTGGCCGATGTAGCCGCAGGGTGCGCCAAAGTTCGTTTGCGATGCACCATTCAATGCAGCCTCGAACCACGGGGCCGTCCCGGGAGCGTTCCATCCGGTGGCGCTGGCTGCACCATCGAAGGTAACCCGCGCCTGGTAGGGTGCGTTGTCTTCCAGCAGCTGCTTGAGCTCCTGCACCGCCACGTCGGCCTGCACCAGTGGGGGCAAGCGCAGGCTGAGTTTAAACGCGGTGTAGGGTCGCAGGACATTGCCGGCATTTTTCAGGTCCGGGAACCCCTCTGCCCCGGTCACACTCAGGGTGGGCAGCCAGGTGCGATTCAGCAGTGCCTGTAGCGGGTCCGTGGTGGTGGGCAGCGCGAACGAACTGGCACCGCCACAGTCGTAGTGGGCCCATGGAAAGCGCTTGTAAATTTCGTCACCCAGTATGGCCGCAGTAGCCCGTGCCTGGTCGAGGCGGTCTGCTGGCACCTCGCAGTGGAAACTGGCGGGCAACAGGCGCCCGGTGGCACTGTCTTCCAGCCGGTCCAGAACCTGGCGCATGATGCGAAAGCTCGATGGCACCAAGCCACTGGCGTCACCCGAGTGGATGCCCTCGGTCAGAATTTCGACCTTGAGTACGCCGCTGGCCATGCCGCGCAGACTATTGGTCAGCCACAACTGGTCGTAGTTGCCAGCGCCCGAATCCAGGCACACCACCAAAGCTACGTCGCCCAGCCGGGTCTTGAGCACGTCGATATAGGGCAACAGGTCGTAGGAGCCGCTCTCCTCGCAGGTCTCGACCAGCCCCACGATGCGGGGATGCGGCGCGTTCTGGCTCTTGAGTGCCCGGATGGCCGCAATCGCCGCGTAGGCCGCGTAGCCATCGTCCGCACCGCCACGGCCATACAACTTGCCATCGTCGATCTTCGGTGACCATGGCCCCAAGTCGCTGCGCCAGCCAGAAAACTCGGGCTGCTTGTCCAGGTGGCCATACATCAGCACGGTCTGGGTTGAGCCCACTTTGGTTGACTCCACTTCAAAGAACAGCACTGGCGTGCGCCCAGGCAAGCGAACCACTTCCAGAGTGAGTCCGCTCACGTTTTGCGCTTCAATCCACGCGGCCGTGTTGCGCACGACGGTGTCGATGTAACCATTGGACGCCCAGTCGGCATCAAACATGGGGGACTTGGCCGGCACGCGAATGTAGTCCTGCAACCGAGGCACGATTTGCCCGTCCCACAGTGCGCTGACTTCACTCAAAGTTTGCGCGGCGTTCAATAAGGACTGGGGTACACGGTCGTTCATGTGGATCCTCAAGCATCAAGTTTTTAATTGAAGCGCGCATCATGCCACGCCGGAGGTTTGAAAAATATTGATACAGTGGGGCGAGCAGCCGGCCCATATTTTTTAACGGAGTTTTGCATGCGCCTATTTTTCGCCACCCCATTCGCCCACACCGCGAGGCGCCGATTCATTCAAAGCGCGGTCGCCAGTGCGTTTTGCCTCGGCGGGTTTGTCCAGGCGCAGACCGGTGCAATCAAGATCATGGTGGGTTTTCCACCGGGCGGTGGCACTGACGCAATCGCTCGGGTTTTGGCCGACCGGCTCAAGGACCAGCTGGGCACATCCGTCATCGTGGAAAACAAGGCAGGGGCGGGTGGACAAATCGCGGCCCAAGCGCTCAAGGTAGCGCCGGCCGACGGCACGACACTTTTCCTCTCGCACGACCACACCGTTTCAATCCTGCCGTTGGTGGTTAAAAACCCGGGCTTTGACCCGGCGCGCGACTTCGTCGCCGTTGGCGGTTTTGCCACCTTTGTGAATGCTTTGGCGCTCTCCGCAGGAACACCCGCCAAGTCAGTTGCAGAGTACGTGGGCTGGGTAGGCACCCAGGGTGCTGGCAAGGGCACAGTCGGAGTTCCGGCGCCTGCATCAGTTCCAGAATTTTTGGTCAAAATGATCGGGCAAAAATACAAGCTGGACCTGCAATCCGCACCCTACCGGGGCAGCGCCCCCATGATGGGTGATATGTTGGGCAACCAGATTGCCGCAGGAACTGGCTCGATCCCCGACTTTATTGAGAACCACAAGGCAGGCAAGATCCGGGTGGTGGCCGTCATGGGAACCGCGCGTCAGGCCATCTTGCCCGATGTCCCTACGTTTTCCGAGCTGGGCCTGGCCGGGTTTGAAGACTTGCCGTACTACGGCCTGTTTGCCCCGACCGGAACGCCCGCTGCGACCCTTGACAAGATTTCAGCCGCCTTGGCCAAAGTGGTGGCATTGCCAGAAGTGCACGACCGCCTGACAGCCATGGGGCTGACTGTGGGTTACATGACGGCACAGCAGTTGTCCGCTCGCGAGCGCGCTTACAGCCAGACCTGGTCACGCATTATCAAAGACAGCGGATTTGTGGCTCAATAGCCAGATTGCTACTAAAAATATAGCATATCACGCCCTTTTTCCGGGGGCTAGCGGCGAATTCCTCTTGAAAAACCAAAGAAAACCGCGTGGCGTAATGGTTGGCTTGTCTGGGAGGGAACCCGCCGCGGTGAGAGGTACTTCTATTCGGCTAGTGCCGCTTCGATCTTGCTTTTCAGGTCGGCCAAGCGCGGGGGCTTCACGATGTAAGCCGCCACGCCCAGCGGCAGGGCTGCGCTAAGCGTCTCTCGACTACTGTCAGCACTCATAAAAATAACCCGGATGTTGTGACTGGGTGAACTGTTCAGTCGCTTGACGAACTCCAAGCCGTCCATGGGCTTCATGTGAATGTCCGTCAAAATCAGATCGGGGTGAAACGTGTTGACTGCCTTCAGCGCAGCAGTTCCATCGACGCACTCATGAAAGTGAACGACTCCTATACGTTTCAAAACGTTGAGGATGAACGTTCGCATGAGCGCATCGTCCTCAACCACCATGATTTTTGTATTGGAGAGGTTCATTTTTTCAATCAGTG
>CAIYDK010000330.1 GCA_903924955.1 uncultured beta proteobacterium
CACGTGCCTTCTTGATCGCGTAGTAATTGATGTCGACGACGTTGTCGAGCATGCGCATCGCCGTGGCAATGGTGCACTTGAGCTTTTCGTGGTCGAGCTTGCCGTCTTTCAAGTGCTGGCGCAGGTTGACCGAGCCCAGGTTGCACACTGCCGTTTCAGTGTCCGAAGTATTGAGCGTGATTTCGGTGCACAGGTTGCTGGAGTGAACAACACCAGTATGCTGTTGTGGCGAGCGCACGTTGCAGGCGTCCTTGAACGTGATCCAGGGGTGACCCGTTTCAAACAGCATGGTGAGCATCTTGCGCCACAGGTCGCTGGCCTGGATGGCGCGTGCCGGTTTGATTTCCCCACGTGCCGCCTTCTCCTCGTAAGCCACATAGGCCTTTTCAAAGTCAGCGCCAAACAGATCATGCAGGTCGGGCACGTTGTTGGGCGAGAACAGTGTCCACGTGCCTTTTTCAATCACGCGGCGCATGAACAGATCGGGAATCCAGTTGGCCGTATTCATATCGTGGGTACGGCGGCGGTCATCGCCCGTGTTCTTGCGCAGTTCCAGAAACTCCTCAATGTCCAAATGCCATGTTTCGAGGTAGGTGCAGACTGCGCCTTTGCGTTTACCGCCCTGGTTGACCGCCACGGCAGTGTCATTGACGACTTTGAGGAAGGGAACGACGCCCTGTGACTCACCATTGGTGCCCTTGATATGGGCGCCGAGCGCGCGTACGCGGGTCCAGTCATTGCCCAGGCCACCAGCGAACTTGGACAGGAGGGCGTTTTCCTTGATGGATTCGTAAATGCCGTCGAGGTCGTCTGGCACCGTAGTCAGGTAGCAGCTCGAAAGTTGCGATCGGCGCGTGCCGCTGTTGAACAGGGTTGGCGTGCTGGACATGAAGTCAAAGCGTGACAACACTTCATAGAACTCGATGGCGCGGGCTTCACGGTCGATTTCATTGAGAGACAGGCCCATGGCCACGCGCATGAAGAAGGCTTGCGGTAATTCAATGCGGACCTTGCCTTCGTGCAGGAAATAGCGGTCATAGAGGGTTTGCAGACCCAGGTAATCAAACTGCAGGTCGCGCCCGGCCTTCAGGGCGGCGCCCAGGCGGTGCAGGTCGAATTGCATCAGGCGCTCATCCAGCAGTTCAGCATGCACGCCGCGCTTGATGAAGCCGGGGAAGTAGTCGGTATAGGCTTCTGCCATGTCAGTCGGCGCCACATCGCGTCCCAGCACTTCGCGAGAGATGGTATGGAACAGCAGGCGCGCCGTGGCATAGGTGTAGTCGGGGTCCTTTTCGATCAAGGTGCGAGCTGCCAAAATCGAAGCCTTGTGCACCTCGTCCATGGGCACACCGTCATACAAGTTGCGCATGGTCTCGGCCAGGATCGGTTCGGCTTTGACATCGCCGCCCAATCCGGTGCAGGCCTGTTCGATTAGGGATTTGAGACGATTCAAGTCCAAAATGACGCGTTGTCCTCCATCGAGTGCATGCAAGACCGGTGTGACATGCGCTGCTTGAGCAACCTGTTTGGCACGTTCCTGAGTGCGTCGTTCCCGATACAGGACATAGGCTCGTGCAATTTCGTGGTGGCCATCGCGCATCAGCCCCAATTCAACGTGGTCTTGCACATCTTCAATATGGAACGTACCGCCACCCGGACGGGAGCGAACCAGCGCCCGAATAACCTGTTGGGTAAGAATGTCAACTACTTCACGGACGCTGGCCGATGCTGCGCCCTGCGTTCCATGAACGGCAAGAAAAGCCTTCATCATGGCCACTGCAATCTTGTTGGGCTCAAAAGGAACAACTGAGCCGTTGCGGCGGATGATTTGGTAGTGCGCCAGCAGACTGAATGAGCCACTGGTCATTGGGGCACCTCCGTGAGGTGGCAAAACGGCCGTGGTTGCTGGCTGGGAGGAGCTTGAAACAGAGTGCATAAGTTTTCGCTTAAATTTCCGTGAGTGGGGGGAGTTATCGCAACCCAGTTGTAACTGGACACACTATATATGGTGTGTAGGGTGGTTGCAAGCCACTACCTGTGGTGTGTGTGGCCAATTTGATCTGTCGACAATGGCAGCAGAAATATGCTTCTTAAGTGCCGCTTTGTCGAAACTAAAGGCATCGTAATATCACCCTGCTCTGCAGCAGGCCTTGTCAATTGGTGATTTGTTGGCTCAGGTCCTGAGCTGGTGCGGTTTGCCAATGCATTTGGCTTGAAGGACCGCCTGAAATATGGGTTCACACTTTTCCCATCTATGCGAACGGGTCATGTGATTGCCCTTTTGCCCTGTCGTCGCGCGAAGCTAGTCGGACTTCTTTTTCAATACGACTGCGGGGAAATACGGATCGGGTAGTGCCAACATTTTTTGTAACAGAGCCCAGTCCAGACCGGATCCCGGATCCGTTTTGCGCCCAGGCGCGATGTGCTCATGTCCAGCAAGGTGCTGGATGGGGTAGCGCTCGCGCAGTGGAGGGATTAATGACGCCATTGCTTCGTATTGTGCGAATTCGAACGAATCGCCCTCCACACCTTCAAGTTCAATGCCAATAGAGTCATCGTTGCAGTTGCCTCGCCCCCGGTAGCTTGATCTACCCGCGTGCCATGCCCTGTCGTCACAACTTACAAACTGCCAGATCTCGCCGGTGCGTTTGATATAGAAGTGAGACGAGACCTCCAGGCCTTCAATCTGTCTGAAATAGGGGTGGGCGGACCAGTCCAGCTGATTGGTAAACAAGGCTTGAACTTCGTTGCCGCCATACACGCCTGGGGGCAAACTGATCGAATGCAGAACGACGAGGTCAATTGGAATTGAATCCGGTCGGGGGCCGAAATTTGGAGATTGCAGTTTGTGCGCAAATTGATACCAGCCACTATTCCAAACATTGGACTCGTGATGGTAATTCTTAGTCATCAGCCGCATCGTCCCTTGGGACGTCAATTTTGAGCCGGGCGATCCGGTATCGAATTTGCCGCAGACTCAAGCCAAGTCGGCTTGCTGCCATAGTCCTGTTGAACCCTGTGTCTTGCAGTACCTTGACCAGAATGTCGCGCTCCTGCTGATCAAGATGGCCTTGCAAATCGTTAGGCAACACTTTTTCAACCGCTGTTTCGACAGGCGAAGCATTTGGCATATCCAGCGGAGCCGGCGCGCTTGGCGCGGACTGAGCATCTTCGAGTCGCAAAGCATCTCCGTCGGAGAGTGCCAGTGCACGGTGCAATAAATTTTCCAACTCGCGCACATTCCCCAGCAGGGGCAACTGGGACAGTTGTTCCAGCGTTCCTGGCGCGATGCTTGGGACTGCTATTTGGGCTTCGTCAGCGATGCGTGCAAGTAAGGCCTGGCACAGGGCCGACAAGTCCTCCCGTCGTTCTCGAAGTGGAGGAATCACAATATCAATGACATTGAGTCGATAGAAAAGATCTTGCCTGAACCGTCCTGCCGTCACTTCGCAGGGTAAATCTCTGTGGGTGGCACTTACGATGCGGACATCAACAGCCACTTCTTGAGTTGAGCCGACAGGCCGCACGCAGCGTTCCTGTATGGCACGCAGCAGTTTGGACTGCATAGCCAGAGGAAGGTCGCCAATTTCATCCAAAAATAAAGTGCCGCCTTTTGCCGCCTGAAAAAAACCATCACGATCCTGCACGGAACCCGTATAGGCCCCCTTTTTTGCGCCGAAAAATTCAGTCTCCAGCAAATTTTCGGGTATCGCGCTGCAGTTCACACCAATAAACGGGCCGCTAGAACGATGGCTATTGGCATGCAAAGCGCCGGCAACCAGTTCCTTGCCGGTGCCAGACTCACCCTGGATGAGTACTGGGGCCATGCTGCGGGCAACCTTGCTGATGCGGTCTTTTACGTGGCGCATGGCGGGTGAGTCGCCAGCCAGTCTTGCCAATGCCGTTTGTCCGCAATCCGTTGGACCCGTGGTTTCCACAGGTCTGGCGTCCGTGTGCCTGCGGGGCGGACCTTTTTGGTTTGAGTTGCCTTGAACGGCTGAGGCAATCGCGAGGCGAAACTGCTTCAAATCGACCGGTTTGGTCAAATAGTCAAATGCACCTGCCTTGAGCGATTCGACCGCATTTTCCGCAGAACCATGTGCTGTGATAACAATGCAACGCTCGGCGCGTTGTTCGTCCTTCATGTGTGTCAATATTTCTGTGCCCAAGCCGTCGGGCAGACGCATGTCAGTAATGATGACGTCGAAACGCTGGGTGCTAATAAGGTGCATTGCATCCTGCACGCTACCTGCTGTTTCTACGCGGTAGCCTTCCCGCAAAAGCGTGAGCTCATACAGCGTACGCAAATCGGGTTCATCGTCGATCACCAGGATCTGCGCGTTGGTCAGTACAGAGGGGGTTGCCATGGGAGTGCGGATGTTTCTGCCATTTGCGCATTATCGGACGCGTTTGTGCGGTGCAGCGTCACTACAAACTCATTGCCTTCAGTGGGGTGTCCACGCGCATTGCGCATAGTACGTTGGTAGGCCAGGGATGCGTTATGGCGCTCGCACAGTTCCCGACAAATAAAGAGCCCCAGACCGCTGGACCGGCTATCAGAAGAGAAAAATGGCTCGAATAGGTGGCGTTCGACCGATGGGTCCATAGGGGGTGCGTCACTCCAGACCGAAATGGTTGCGTACTGGGCATCCACGGGGCTTGAAACAACCTGAATGGCGTCCGGCAATTCCTGGGTGTACCGATGTGCGTTATCCAGCAAGTTGACCAGTACCCGTCGAAGGTGCTCGATGTCAAAGCGTACATCGGTGGTTTTATCGTCGCCATGGATTGTCAATCTTCCCTGGGAGCCGCTTTGCGAGGCCCAGTCACTGCAAATACGGTGAACGGTGGTATCCAGAGGCAGTGCAGGGATCAAGTACGATGGGTCATAAGGGTGCACCCTTGAGACGTTCAGAATATCGTTGACAATCTTTTCAAGCCGCTTTGCGTTTTGGCTTACCATGGCCGTCAGCCGTTTTAGCTTTGGATCATTGACATCCTCCTCAAGCAGCGCGTTGGCCTGGGTGATGGCTGCAAGCGGGTTGCGAATTTCGTGCGCAACAGCTGTGGACAAGCGGCCCATTCCGGCAAGCTTTTCGGTGCGCATGCGTGCTTCCAGTTCGCGCTGATCTTGTAAAAACATCACGCAGAGACTCTCCCCGGACGTTCCCTGAGGTGCAGCAAGGCGGGTTCGAGCGTGCACCCGTCGTGGTCCGTGATGTCCGTGACGAATTGTGACGTCCTCTTCATGGCTTTTTCCTGTGCCAAAGCTCAAACGTGTCAGGTTGAGCAAAGCGATCCAACCCACTTCTTCTTTTAAATAAAACACGGCCGCATGAAGTGCTTGCTGGGAGCCTAGCAACAGGCGGGCTGCTGGATTGGCGGCATGCACGCAACCCCGTTCATCCACTATCAGTACTCCATCAGGCAGAGATTCGATTACCAACTCATTAACTTGTCGTTGAATGTTTGCTGCCAATTGATTTTGGCGTGCCCGCAACCCCTCGGTTGTAAGGCGGCTTGCCAGTTGGTTGGATAGCCAGGCAATGGCGAAATAGCCCACTCCGCTAAGAGCTGGTTGCACAAAGTAGGGTGCTGAGTCGAGTGGACTCTGCAGGTATGACCAGATGGATCCACCCAGCATCAGCACGGTGATTCCCGCAGCTGTTCCAAGTGCAAGCCGCATCGAACCCAATACTGACGCAACCAACACCGGTAAGGCAAATAGCGGCGTGTAGTTAATGGTGCTGATACTGGCAGAATTGCTCTGCAGCATTTGAAGCGCAGAAAAGGTCAACAGATCGAAGCCGACCAGAGCGCCCCACACCCGGTTGAATGACTGGCCAAGCGGGCGGGGCTGGATGTAGAACTTGCTGGCCAGGGTACCCGCAAGGTAGGCGGCACTGATGGCAATTTGGCCCTTATTGTGAGAAGCACCTGTTGAATACAAGGCGATCTGCAGCGTGACCAATACAAAACCCAATACGAGTCGCGCGGTCATGAAGCCCTGCCACTGGCGGGACATTTCGCGCGACGAATCCAAGTCGCCTGAAATCGCACCGGTAGTGCCGGTATTCAGCCACGAGTGCGCAACCGGGAGTACGGTCACTCAGGGCTCCACTTTGAGCCGGTGGTCATTGCTGCAGTAGGGCCCCAATTTACCGACAACGGCTTCGCTGATCGGTAGATGTAAACCACAGTGTTGGCAGGGAACCATCTCAGCGGACGATATGCTGCCAACTCTTGATGCTTTTTTTTCCAAGTGCGCTGTTTCTCTCCAGGTGCGCCAGCGCCAAGCGACGATCAGCACAATCAAGAAAACCAGCAGGAACTTCATGGCGTCCGTCCCAGAATGATCTCCGTCACAAAGCGCGAACCGACATAGGCAAGCAGCAGAAACCCCGAACCGGTGTAGAGCACATTGACCGCCTTTCGGCCGCGCCACCCGAAGCTCGACCGTCCAACCAGCAACAGTGCAAAAGTCAACCAGGCCAAGGTTGAAAAAATGGTTTTGTGATCCCACCGCCAACCGTGCCCATGCCCGTACAGCGCGTCGCCGAATAAAAAGCCCGCCAGTAAAGTTGCACTGAGCAGCACGAAGCCGGCGGCTACAAAACGGTAGGTCAGCCGTTCCAGTGTCAGCAGCGGCAATCCGCTGTGCGGATCTTCGGCGTGGCGGATGCGGGCTTCCGCTCGCGTCATGAACCAGGCGTGTACCGCTGCAATCCCAAAAAGACCGTAGCACGCCACGCCAAACGCCAGATGTAATGCCAGCCATGCCGACGCGGCGACGGGCATGGGGCCTCCCGGGAAGAAGAAAGCCGCCAGTACTGCTACGGCACCCACTACGCACAGCGTCCAGCGTGTTGGTAGCTGCGGATAGATTCTGCTCTCCACCGCATAAACCGCTGCGACCAGCCAAGCGGTTACTGACATGGCAGGAGCAAAGCCAAAGTGCGGAGCATCGCCAAGCAGTGTGATCGCCAGCACGCTGCCATGCAAAAACCATGCAAATCCTACCCAAATTCGGGAGGTCCGGTCACTGAGGTGCGTGGCGCGCACGGCGGGCCACGCGTAGGCTA
The DNA here is from genome assembly GCA_903924955.1 of uncultured beta proteobacterium. GTDB lineage: Bacteria > Pseudomonadota > Gammaproteobacteria > Burkholderiales > Burkholderiaceae_C > Allorhodoferax. The sequence goes on from CAIYDK010000330.1 coordinate 7,083, forward strand.
CGGCGGCCAATACCGACAATATCAGGCTGGTGGGGGGCGCACTGGCTAAAATCATGGGTACAGTTTAGCGTTTTGCTTTCTGCACCGGTAACCATTCATGGCCTCAGCCCTTTCCGACAAACTTTCCCGCCTCGTTAAAGAAATGCGAGGTCAAGCCCGCATCACGGAAACCAATGTTTCCGACATGCTGCGCGAGGTACGCATGGCCCTGCTGGAGGCCGACGTTGCGCTTCCGGTAGTGCGGGACTTTGTGGCTCGCGTCAAGGAAAAAGCGCTGGGCCAGGAGGTAATGGGGTCATTGCAGCCTGGGCAGGTTTTGGTCAGTATCGTCAGTAAGGAGTTGGCTGCGACTATGGGTGAGGGCGTGAGCGACATCAATCTCGCTGCGCAGCCGCCTGCAGTCATCCTGATGGCCGGACTGCAAGGTGCCGGCAAGACGACCACCACAGCCAAACTGGCCAAGCACCTGATTGAGAAGCGCAAGAAAAAGGTGCTCACGGTTTCGGGTGACGTGTACCGACCGGCTGCTATTGAGCAACTAAAGACGGTCACGGCTCAGGCCGGTGCCGAATGGTTCCCCAGTACGCCCGACCAGAAGCCGGTCGATATTGGCCGCGCAGCGCTGGACTATGCCAAAAGACACTTTTTTGATGTGCTACTGGTGGACACCGCTGGCCGACTGGCGATTGATGAAGTGTTGATGGCCGAGATCAAGGAACTCCATGCAGCCCTCAATCCGGTGGAGACTCTGTTCGTGGTGGATGCCATGCAGGGCCAGGACGCAGTCAACACTGCCAAGGCCTTCAAGGAAGCGCTGCCGTTGACGGGAATCATCCTGACAAAGCTGGATGGTGATTCGCGGGGTGGTGCAGCCCTGTCAGTGCGCCAGATCACCGGTGCGCCCATCAAGTTTGCCGGCACCAGCGAAAAGCTCGATGGACTGGAAGTGTTCGACGCTGAGCGCCATGCGGGCCGAATTCTGGGTATGGGCGACATCTTGGCGTTGGTTGAGCAGGTTACGGCCGGTGTGGACATTGCCGCTGCGCAAAAACTGGCGGCCAAGGTGAAAAGCGGTGCCGGGTTCGATCTGAATGACTTTTTGTCCCAGATCCAACAGATGAAGCAGATGGGAGGTCTGTCCAGCCTGATGGACAAGTTGCCCGCTGCCATGGCATCCAAGGCCGGCGGCGTGGACATGGACCGCGCCGAGAAAGATATTAAGCGCAAGGAAGGCATTATCCAGAGCATGACGCCGCTGGAACGCCGCAAACCGGAGCTCATAAAAGCCACCCGTAAGCGCCGCATCGCAGCGGGCGCCGGGGTACATGTTCAGGAAGTCAATCGTATGCTCAAGGAGTTTGAGCAGATGCAGGACATGATGAAAAAAATGAAAGGTGGCGGCATGATGAAGATGATGAAGCGACTGGGCGGTATGAAAGGCATGCCTAAAATGCCGTTCTGATCGGAAAAGAAGCAAAAAACCCCAGCAAGGGCAACCTTGCTGGGGTTTTTTGTGTGTCGAGCGGATTAGTACACGTCGTGTTGTGTATTGTGAACGTTGAACTTGCCGGTGGGAGTCACCAAAGCCTTGTCCTTGATCACTGCCTTGAGTTTCAGCGTCTTGTCGTCTACCACCACAATGGCTGACTCTTCATTGGCTGCACTCCAGACCGAGAACCATACTTCGTCACCAGCCTTGTTGTACTCGGGTTGAACGACGCGCTTGGCGCCCTTGCCCAGCCCAGCCCACTCGGCGATCGGCAGAGTCTTAAAGCCGTTGCCGAAGTTGTTGATGTCAAATACAGCGATGGACTGGCTGATCTTTTCATCCGGGTTCAGTGGCGTGTCTACCCACAGGTTCTTGGACTTGGGGTGGCTCTTGATAAACAGCGAACCGCCGCCGGCACCATTTATGGTTTGTACTACTTTCCATGCATGCTCTTTGTGCTTGATGGGGTCAGTACCAATCAGAGAGATCGTTTCATCGCCAAGGTGGCTGGTTGCCCAAACAGGGCCAAACTTTGGATGCTTGAAGTTGGCACCGCGACCGGGGTGTGGAGTCTTGCCGACGCTGACCACGGCTGCCAGTTTGTCCTCCTTGGTGTCAATCACGGCGATTTTGTCCGATGCGTTGGCCGCGTCCATGAAGTAGCGACCGGTCGACTCAAAACCACCATCGTGCAGGAAACGGGGTGTATTGATCATAGTGACCTTCAGGTTTTCCAGGTCAGAATAGTCCACCATGTGCACCATGCCGGTTTCCTTGGCGTTGATCAGAAATTCGGGGCGATAGTGCGACGACACAATAGCTGCTACGCGCGGCTCTGGATGGTAGTCTTGAGAGTCAGACGTCATGCCTCGGGTTCCCACTACGCGCAATGGCTTTAGCGTGTCGCCGTCCATAATGACGTACTGGGGAGGCCAGTAGGCGCCGGCAATGGCATAGCGGTCCTTGTAGCCCTTGAACTTGGAGGTCTCGACCGAGCGCGCTTCCAGGCCTATTTTGATCTCGGCCACGGCGGCTGGTGTGGCCATCCACAGGTCGATCAGTACGATCTTGGCATCACGGCCAATGACGTACAGGTAACGCCCCGACTCCGACATGCGTGAAATGTGCACTGCGTACCCAGTGTTTAAGATTTGCACAATCTTCTTGCTGGCGCCATCGATCAGGGCAATCTTGCCGGCATCGCGCAGCGTTACCGAGAACAGGTTGCCGATGTCGAGATTGTTCATCTGTTTTGTCGGGCGCTTTTCGGGTTCGATTAGCAGCTTCCAACTCGCTTGAACTTCTTTCAGGCCCATTTCGGGTGGCTGTGGTGGCTCATGTTGGATGTACTTCACCATGATGTCCACATCTTCCTTGCTCAGCGTACCTGAGGTACCCCAGTTGGGCATTCCCTGTGCAGAGCCGTAGTAGATGAAGGTGTGCAGATAGTCCGAGCCCTTGGCCAGGGTGATATCGGGCGTCAGGGCCTTGCCTGTCGCTCCCTTGCGCAGCACACCGTGGCAGCCTGCACAGCGCTCAAAATATATCTTGGTGCCACGTTGAAAGTCCGCTTCCGGCATGGCCGGTGACTTGGGGTTGATGGTCTGGTGCATCGCCACATCGGCCAACGGAGAGGTTCCTCCGGCTTGCTGGCTAGACGTGAGTGGTTGGGTCGCCTTGGGGGCTTCTTCTGCAGCACTCGCGACGAACGGAAGTGCAACCAACATAGCCTTTATGCAGAGTGACTTGACGTCAATCAATTTCATGGGTGTCTCCTCATATTTGAAGTGATTTCAGGGGGAGACAGGACGGTACTCTAATAAGTTGTATATGACAAGCATCTTATTTGATGCAAGATAAGTTTGGACTAATTTCAGGAACATTTTCAAATGTTTTAATGCCCAGCGCCTGGCATGCAGGCGTTAACAGCCGGAACTTTAAATGCGCTTAGTCCGAATTTACTTCGCCTTTTAGTACTTCACCGCGCAGGGTGTACGTCCGGGTATCGGAAATGCGAACATCGACCAGGTTGCCAACAAGTTGTGCGGCCCCAGCAAAGTTGACGACGCGGTTGCACTCGGTGCGGCCCATCAACTCATTGGCGTCGCGTTTGGAAACACCTTCCACCAGAATGCGTTGCACCGTTCCTAGTCGGCTTTCACTGATGCGGGAGATATTTTGGTTGATGGTGGCTTGCAGGTGCTGCAGGCGGCGCAGCTTCACGTCATGGGGCGTTTCGTCATGCAGATTGGCTGCGGGGGTGCCAGGACGTGGGCTGAAGATAAAGCTGAAACTGTTGTCAAAGCCCACGTCATCGATCAGCTTCATCATCTTGTTGAAGTCATCCTCAGTCTCACCCGGGAAACCCACGATGAAGTCCGAGCTCATGGCCATGTCAGGCCTTATGGCGCGCAGTTTTCGCACCGTGCTCTTGTATTCCATGGCGGTGTAGCCGCGCTTCATGGCCATCAAAATCTTGTCACTGCCGTGCTGTACCGGTAGGTGCAGGTGGCTCACCAATTTGGGAAGTTTTTCATAAGCCGCAATCAGCGAGGGCGTGAACTCGTTGGGGTGGCTGGTTGTGTAGCGGATGCGCTCAATGCCGGGAATGTCTGCAACATACTCGAGCAGGGTGGCAAAGTCGGCTACTTCCGCGGTACTTCCCATTGGCGCACGCCATGCATTCACGTTCTGGCCCAGCAGGTTGATTTCCTTCACCCCTTGGTCTGCCAGTCCTGCCACTTCCACCAGCACGTCTTCAAAGGGTCGGCTCACTTCTTCGCCGCGTGTGTACGGCACAACGCAGTAGCTACAGTACTTGGAGCAACCTTCCATAATGCTCACAAAGGCCGAAGCACCGTCCACTTTTGCGGGTGGCAGGTGGTCGAACTTTTCAATCTCGGGAAAACTGATGTCCACCTGTGGGCGGTTCAGCGCCATGCGTGCGTTGAGCATATCCGGTAGGCGGTGCAGCGTTTGCGGACCAAAAACCACGTCTACAAACGGTGCCCGCTTGATAATTTCAGCCCCCTCCTGGCTTGCTACGCACCCGCCCACACCGATGAGCACGCCCTTTTTTGCCAGGTGCCGTACCCGACCCAAGTCGGAGAATACTTTCTCCTGCGCCTTTTCGCGTACAGAGCAGGTATTAAACAGAATCAGGTCGGCTTCCTCTACATCCTGTGTGGACTCATACCCCTGCGCGGCACCTAGTACATCGGCCATTTTGTCCGAGTCGTACTCGTTCATCTGGCAGCCAAAGGTTTTGATGAAAACTTTTTTTGTCATGCTGATTGGCTCAAATTTGCTACAAATTTAGTAGCTGCATACGGAGCTGGCTCGGGGGCTTAGCCCCAATTTCCACAAAACTTTTGCTGCAACTCAGGGCAGCAAGTGTTGCTCTGAGGCAGAAGCGCCAATGGATGCGCCGGGCAGCTTGGCCAACAGTGCGGCTAGCCGGGCAGGTGTGTGTGGTACGAGGGGTCGGGTGCAGCGATTCATGGTGTGTATCCAGAGGCTGAGTGAAAAAAGACCATTACCCACTCGAGGCAACGGTCTTTTTGAAATTTGGTGGTGATAGGTGGATTTGAACCACCGACATCAGCATTATGAATGCTGCGCTCTAACCAACTGAGCTATATCACCGAAGCGCATGATTATAGCCAAGAATTCGACGCAGCAGCGGGGTCTCTATCGATTTCAGCGCTTCACTGGTGGGTGAACACAGCCTTGCGTTTGTTAATAAAGGCGTCCATTCCTTCTTTTTGGTCCTTGGTGGCAAAGAGGGCGTGGAACAGTCGTCGCTCGAACATCAAACCATCTGACAGGCTGCCTTCAAAAGCACGGTTAACGGTTTCCTTGGCTGCCATGGTGGCGAGTTGGGAGAATTCGCAAATCATCAGCGCGGCGCCCAGCGCTTCGTCCATCAATTTGTCTTGCGGCACTACGCGGCTTACCAAGCCGGCGCGTTCTGCTTCGATGGCATCCATCATGCGGCCGGTCAGGGCAAGGTCCATGGCTTTGGACTTGCCTATGGCACGGGGCAGGCGCTGTGTGCCACCGGCACCTGGGATGATGCCCAGCTTGATCTCGGGTTGACCGAATTTGGCCGTGTCGGAGGCGATGATGAAGTCGCACATCATGGCCAGCTCGCAGCCGCCACCCAGAGCGAATCCGCTCACAGCGGCAATCACAGGCTTGCGGATGGATCGAAGGGTTTCCCAGTTGCGGGTGATGAAATCGCCCTTGTAGGTACTCGCAAAGGTTAACTTCGCCATGGCGGCAATGTCGGCACCGGCGGCAAATGCCTTTTCGCTACCAGTGATGACCATGCAACCAATGGCTGTGTCCGCGTCAAAGCCCTTGAGCGCATGGCCAAGTTCGTCCATTAACTGATCGTTCAGGGCGTTGAGCTGTTTGGGGCGATTCAGGGTGATGATGGCAACTTTGTCGCCCTCAATACGGGTTGTGATGCATTCGTAGTTCATGGTGTGGGCAGTCTGGTTGGTCAGTCAGGGAAATCAATCTATGTGGATGCTGGCGCATGGTCCAGCCAAGCGTTGGCCAGCCCCTCGTCGTGAACGGACAGGCGTACCGCCTTGCTGGGTTTGGGTAGTGTCAGGGGCAATGAGAGCAGGCGCCTGTCGCGCGACACCAGAGCTGTCACGCTTCTGGCATTGCCAGCATACAGGGGGAAGTCGTCCAGCGTCCGAAGGCGCCAGGCACCCTCAAATCCCTTGCCAGCATGTCGCACCGCAATCCATTCATCGCCACTGGCAAAACCGGCTCTTTCGGCCACACCGCCGCGCAGCACAGACTGGATGAAGAGGCCGTTGCCTTCCTTGAGTCGCAGACCCAGTTGTTGCGCTACCTGGTCGGGCTCCTGGTGGATCTGAATGCCGTGACCTTCCAGTAGGGCGGTAACCGGCAAATCTTTGGTGCCATGCACCCATTGCGCAAGCTCGGTTGCAAAGGATCGCCCGCTCAATGTGCTCAAAACAGCCAGCAAATCTTGCTCGGTCATGGGGCCACCATGGCAACGGGTCCACAGGGCCCGCATCACTGCATCCAGCGTGGTTTTGCCTTCCGCGCGCAGCGTCAGGTCCAGACACAGTGCCACCAGTGAGCCCTTGGTGTAGTAGCTGACCGTGGCATTGGGCGTGTTCTCGTCCTGGCGGTAATACTTGATCCATGCATCAAAGCTGGCCTGGGCGACGGACTGCACTTTTCGTCCGGGTGTTTGTGCCACGCCGTTGATGGTTTTGGCCAGCAGTTTCAGGTAGGCGGCGTTATCGATCAGGCCCGCCCGGCGCAGTAGCAGGTCGTCGTAATAGCTGGTAAAGCCTTCAAAGAACCACAGTAGTTCTGTGTAGTTCTCCTGGGTGTAGTCATAGGTTGTCAGCTCCGCAGGGCGAAGGCGTTTGACGTTCCAGGTGTGAAAGTACTCATGGCTGATCAGCCCCAATAGGGTGGTGTAGCCCTCAGGCTGCTTGTGGGCGGTGGGCGCCAGCGTGGTACGCGGCAGGCGAGGCAGGTCCTGACGATTGCAAATGAGTGCGGTGGAGTTGCTGTGCTCCAGTCCGCCGTAGCCGTCGGCCACGGCATTGAGCATGAATACATAGTTTGTATACGGAATAGGGCTCTGGCCCCCGTCCTTCGTGCGTGAGGCGCTATGTTTTTTGATGCTTGCTTCATGCCAGAAGTGGATTTCTGCCTCGCAAATAGCCTGTGTGTCGGCAAGAAGTTTGGCGCCGTCAAAGCTGGGCGGCGCACCGGCCACCACGAAGCGGTGTGGAATGCCGCAGGCGTTGAAGGCGCCACTCCAGAATGTGCCCATTTCAACGGGGCAGTCGACCAGCGTGTCGTAGTTGTCGGCGCGATAGGTCCCAAACCCTCCTTTGTTCACCTTTAGGGCCTTAGACCCCGTCGCTACGGACCAGTGCGCTATTGATTCAGTAGCAACAAGCTCCAGAGTGTGGCACTGGTCTTGCTGGCCCTCAACCAGCAGGCACAGGCTGGTGCCGTTGAAAAAGCCTCGCGTGGCATCAAGCCATGCGGTGCGCACGGACGGGTCGTTGGCATAGATTTCATACCGAATCACCAGCGGTTTGCCGGCTACGCAGTTCACAACCCAACTGGCCTTGCCCAGTTGCTGGACGGTAACCGAACGGCTGCCTTGGCGGCATTGCAAATTCTGCAGGTTCTTGGCGAACTCACGTACCAAGTAGCTGCCCGGTATCCACACCGGTAGCCGCAAGGCCTGAGCAACCGAGGGCGCCGCGATCGTGAGTGTCACGCCAAACAGGTGGGCATGCAGATCGGCTACCTCTACCCGGTAGTGGATCGCATCCATGGGCTCAGCCTTTGGCATCGGCCAGCATTTTTTCAACTTGTTTGGTGTCTACCGCGCCTGGCACACGGCTGCCGTCGATAAAGATCAAGGTCGGCGTGCCGGTGATTTTGTAGCCGCGGCCCAACTCAACATTGCGGGCCAGCGCGGTGGTGTCGCAACCGGCCTGTACGGCGGGTACGGGTTGATCGCGAACCATCCAGTCCTGCCAGGCCTTGCCCTGGTCTTTTGCGCACCAGATCGCTTTGGATTTATCACCCGAGTCTGCTCCCAGAATAGGGTACAAAAACATGTAGATGGTGACGTTGTCCACCTTTTGCAGGTCGCGCTCAAAACGCTTGCAGTAGCCGCAGTTGGGATCTTCAAAAACGGCCATGCGGCGCTTGCCGTTGCCACGTACTATGGTGAATGCGTCCTTGAAGGGGAGGTCTTCAAACTTGACTGCGGTGAGCTTGGTGACGCGCTCTTCGGTCAGGTTGCGCTTGGAGCGCAGATCGATGATGTTGCCTTCAATCAGGTAGTTGCCTTGGGCATCGGTGTAGTAAATGTCTGTACCGTTGACCCGCAACTCATACACACCGGGGATTGGCGTCTTGCTGACTTCGTCAATTCCCTTGAGTTGGGGTAGCCGCTCGGTCAAGTTTTTCCGGATGGCTGCTTCTTGCGCCAGTACGCTGCCGCAAAGCATCACCAAGGCACCGGCCAGCAGGGATTTGAAGATGGTTTTCATGTATTTTTTTTGCCTTGTGTTGCCGGATTGCCTGACGCGCCCATTGCCCGTCGTGCAACCCATTGTTTAATTGGTCCACTACTTTCAAATCGGTTCATGCCCCAGTTTCGCAACGCCTGCAATGCAGGATGGGGGTTGCTAAACAACTGGTGCAACGCATCGTTGGCCTGCCCCATCAGTGCAAAATCGGCCTTGCGTGCACGCTCATACTGCCGCAGCAATTTTGCGTCTCCGACCCCGCGCCAATACGGCCGTTCAGTCAGCACCCGGACCAACTCGCTCACATCTGCCAAGCCCATGTTCAGTCCCTGTCCAGCCAACGGATGCATATTGTGTGCGGCATCGCCTGCCAGTACCCATGCCCCCTGAGTCGCCACACCTGTCCAGCGACGTGCCTGTGCCAGTTGCAACGGCCAGACCTTGCGGTCGCTGGTCAGTGAAACGCTACCCATCACGCCATGACTGGACATTTCCAGTGCCTCGCAAAAATCCTCAGGCGCAATGCCCTGCAGAATCTTTGCACGCTCAGGACTGACAGACCACACGATGGCGCATAAGTTCCCTTGTGGGCCATCCATTGGCAAAAAAGCCAGAATTTCGCCATCATGAAACCATTGGCGCGCGACTTGGGTGTGCGCGTTGGCGCAGTGCACGCGCGTGGCCAGGGCCCACTGACCATATGGGGTTACATCCCATTGCACCCCCCATTCCGCGCGTGAGCTGCTGGCACGGCCTTCGCACACCACGGTAAGCGTAGCCGGTTGCGGCGACTGCCGCACTTCAATGAGTGGCTGGTACCGTACAGCTTCCGCCAATCGGGCCTCCAGTACGGGGACATCCACAATCCAGTTCAGCGCTTCAGCGGGAGTGTCGGCGGCATTGAATGCAACTTGACCGCCGCTGTCGCCATGGACTTGCATGGCAAGCACCGGCGTGGCGTGCTGAACGTCAGGCCAGCAACGGACTGACTCCAGTAATTGACGAGACGCTTGGCTGAGCGCATAGGCGCGTACGTCGGACGGTCGCGGTGCCTGAGCGCTCGCATCGGGATCAATTAGCGCCACCCGCAATTGCTTGCCCGCCAGATGCAACGCCAGCGTGCGCCCCACGATGCCTGCGCCTCGGATACAGATGTCAAACGGTCTTGTCATGGGTGGATTGTAAAAGCCGCAAAAACCTTCATCCCGGTTCGCTCGGGTCGTCAACCGTTGAGGCCTCGGTGGGCAAGGCGTCCAGGAACCGGATCGGTCGACGTGAATGCGATGAGATACCCGCCAGCAGTTCACGCAGGTCGCCCATCACCCGGACGGCGGGAACGGGGTTGTTGTGCAATAAAACGCAGGCCGCCTGGAAATGCAGCGTGACTTCGGGTACCAGACCGGGCAGCGGGATCAATCCGGAGGCAATCAGTTTGACCATGCGTTCGGTAACCGCCTGGCGGGTGGCGACCCCTTCCATCAGCAGGCCAAATTGTGCCGTTCCTACGCGACCAGCCGGGTCCACATCGCGCAGAATGCGCTGCAACTTGACTACCGCGCGCAGCAAACACTGCTCGGCCGTTGTGTCGCCATAAGCGTGGCGGATGTGGCTGTGGTTGATGACCCGCACCAGAACCAGAGCTATGGGCTCGCGTGCTTCGATAGCGCGGGCTACAGACTCTTCCAAATGGGTCTGAAACACTTCTTTGGTCAGCAGACCGGTTAGCGCGTCTTGCATGGGTAAATGGTTTGCACGAACCACCAGTTCCTTACGATCGTGCGTGAGTTGACTCAGCGCATATAACAAAACGGGAACGGCCACCGAAATGGCCATCGTGGTTACATAGATCATTTCCCAAACGAAGGGGACCAGATCCAAGCCGGAGGCAAATAGGTACATCTCCGCGACAAACTGTGGCGTCAGCGCAAACATGAGCCAGCGCGCCACGGGTGATCCGTGTCGCCAACCTACAAAGGTTGATAGCATGGCCAGCGGCGTCGCTATCAACATGGCGGCACCACAAATGCGGTCGGCAACCTGACGATCCAGCACAACGAAAACAAGAATCGAACCTACCGTTGCAAAGCCGACCCACGTCATGATCCGGTAAAACCAACGCCAGTGCAAATGCTGCGCAAAGATGCTGCGCATGAACAGCAGGGTGCAGCCTATCGTGACCACTGGCAGGACACTGGCAGCGGTGTCCCCCAATTTTGGCGAGTTCACCCACACGAAAGCACTCATGACGCCATTGAATTCCGCCAGTGTGATGACAATCAGGAGCCCCAGCAGCGCCGCCCAACCGTCAATTCCATTTTGGTGTTCGGCAAATCGAAGTGCCGACAACGCCACCATGCAGAGCAAACCACCGAGCACCAGTGCAATACCCAAAAGCTCGCGCTGCCGCTGGAATTCACGCGCGAACTGGGGAGCCAGTCGCAGCGGCACGCCAACCAGTTTGTAATTGCGAACAGCAATGTAGATGTCACTCGCCGCCTGCCCATTCAGTGTCAGGTCAAAGTCTGCGTACAGTCCGGCCTTGTTCCAATCAGACCGCGCCAGTGAGTCGCCGGCATGCTGCATCGACCATCCGCCCGCATCGAGGGGTTGGTACAGTGTCACCAGGTCCAGTGACGGCGCTGGCACGTTCAAGGTCCACTGTGCCACCGAGCCCTGTGCGCGCGTCAAATGCAACCGGATCCATAGGGTGTCGTTCTTGGTTAGCGCGTAGCGGTTTAAAGCAGGGGTCGGCTGAAAATTTGTCGCACCACCTGCGACTTGCTCAATGGTGGCGCGGGAGCCTTGATCGATCCATGTTTTGATGCTCGTGCTGATGAGGGTTGAATGTGCGGTGTCCGCCAACTCGATGGTGTCGCCGGAGTTCGTGTTAGCAGCCCAGCCAAGCCCGGCGCACCAGAACAAAGCAGTCAACAAAAGTCTTACGAGCAGTGATGGCATACACTTGGCACCCTCGTTTTTCGAGGTTTTTATGGTTCTAAAAGGTGGCATTGTAGGCTTGGTCAGCGCGCTGACTAAGGCGCGATTGGCGGTGCGCCACCGATACTTCTGTCGCCCGGTCTAACAAGGAACTACATGGATTTTTTGGACGTTTTGCAAAAGTATTGGCCTCTCCTGGCCTTGGGCCTGTGGGTCACTTACAAATGGTGGAATTCAAAAAAAGTGATTGCCATGCTGCCCGAACTTCGCAGGGTGGGCGCGACGTTCGTCGACGTTCGATCGGCGGCAGAATTCGCCAGTGGCAATGCCCCGGGAACAATTAACATCCCACTTCAAGAATTGGGAAGCCGACTCGGTGAGATACCCAAGTCCTCACCGGTTGTTCTTGGCTGTGCAAGTGGAACACGCAGTGCAATGGCGAGGCGCCTGCTAATAAAGAATGGGTACCTGCAGGCTCACAACATTGGAGCTTGGAGCAAGTTCTTAAACTGATATTTGTTGGCGAGACATTTGTTGGCGAGACAGTCCTGCCACCGCACGATCCTGTCACAATGTACACAATAAGACCGAGCCACACACTGGCCAATACATCGTTGGGTATAAGGTATTTTTGCCTCAACCCATGTAGGGGATTTCATGCAAACGACAGTCGACCGCGCAGATAGCGAGCTACGTCTGCGTGCGCTCATCCAGGCAATCCCTGACCTGGTCTGGCTCAAGGACACAGACGGCGTGTACCTTTCCTGTAACGCACGATTTGAGCAGTTCTTTGGCGCACCGGAGGCAACGATTGTTGGCAAAACCGACTACGATTTTGTCGACAAAGAACTTGCCGACTTCTTTCGCAAGAACGATCGGGTTGCAATGGATAGGGACGTTCCCATTCGCAACGAAGAATGGGTAACTTTCGCTTCTGACGGCCATCGGGAACTGCTGGAGACAACCAAGACCCCCTTTCGCGATGCGAAGGGGCAGGTCATCGGCGTTCTCGGAATTGGACACGACATTACCCAACGCAGTCGTAATGAACTTGCCCTGGTAGAGAGCGAGGCTCGCTTTCGCACGGTGTTTGATATGTCCCTGGACGCGATTGTTCTGCATCGAAACGGGGAACTACTGTTCGTCAACCCGGCTGCCATTCAGATGTTTGGTGCCACGACAGCGCAAGACCTGCTGGCCAAACCTATTCAGGAGTTGATCCACCCGGACTCTTACAAACTCGTGCTGGAACGGGTCAAGGCGGCAACTGAACATGGCATCGCCGCGCGCAGGATTGAAGAAAAATACATCAAATTTGACGGAACGGTGTTTGACGTGGAAGCCCAAGGGCAACCAATAGTTCTGTCGGGGCAGTCTGCCGTGCTGGCCACGCTGCGCGACATCACCGAGCGTAAACGGTCCGAGGCCAAGCTGCAGATTGCAGCGAGCGTCTTCAGCCACGCCCGCGAGGGCATTGCGATTACCGATGCCGGTGGCACGATCATCGATGTTAATCTTTCCTTTTCCCGTATCACGGGCTATGACCGCGAAGAGGTGCTGGGTCAAAACCCGAGTATTCTCCGGTCGGAGCGGCAGGATGCGAATTTCTACATGGCAATGTGGCACGATTTGGGCACCAAAGGTTTTTGGAGTGGCGAAATCTGGAACCGGCGCAAAGGTGGTGAGGTCTATCCCGAGCAACTCGCCATTCAGGCCATGCGTGATGCGCAGGGCAACAGCATGGGCTACATCGGTATGTTTACTGACATCACCGAGCGCAAGGCCATGGAAGAAAAAATGCACCAAATGGCGTACTTTGACGCCCTCACCGGCTTACCCAATCGGCGTATGCTGGGGGACCGCCTGAGTCAAGCTATTGCGGCCAGTAAACGCAGCGGGTTGTACGGCGCCTTGATGTTCCTGGATATGGACAACTTCAAGCCACTTAACGACACCCATGGGCATGAGGTGGGTGACTTGATGCTAATTGAGGTAGCACGGCGGATATCTGAATGCCGACGCGAAATGGACACCGTGGCGCGCGTCGGCGGTGATGAATTTGTCGTGGTACTTAGCGAGTTGACTACCAGCAAAAAGCTGGCCACTGAGCAAGCGAAGCGGGTGGCGGAGAAAATTCGCGTCAGCCTGGCCGAGCCCTACCACTTGTCGGTGGCGCGACCGGGGAACCAGGTCGCTACCATTGAGCACCAGTGCAGCACCAGCATCGGCGTGGTGGTCTTTGTTAACCACGAAGCCAGCCAGGCCGAGCTCATCAAATGGGCCGACGCGGCCATGTATCAGGCCAAGGGTGCGGGGCGCAATGCCATACGATTTCATGGCGCAACGCCTGTGTGCAACTCAATCGGCTGAAGTAATTTCGGACACGGTCAACTGCTGCTCTGGTTAACCTCAACCCGCGTTGCCACTATTCCAGGGCGATGGCACGCGCCAAGTTACTACGGACCCATGAGGTCAATCCCGAAACGGTTGTCTCCGCACTCCAGGCGAGAAACGCCGGGTCACGACCGCTATGGCGCGGGCCCCATCAAAGAACTGATTGCAGAGGTGCAGACGTACCCCCCCCCAGAGTTTTCAGGTCGATTGATGCACGGTGCACTCCCCGCGGTTCTGTCGCCGTTTGGTGGGGCTTTTGGCGCACTTGGTATCATCCGAGCGATACAGATACATTGGGGAGTGCTTAGAAGTGCCTTACACAGTCCAATGGCCTAAACGGGGTGCTTACAAGAAATTCAGTGGAAATGTCACGATGTCAGAGTTACTGAATTCGTTATCTGATGTCCAGTGCAATCCCAATTACGACACTTTCGAGTTCTCCATCACTGACTTCCTTGAGGTTGACAATATCGCTTTAAATGAAGCTGATGTAACAACATACGTGGCGCGTGCGATCGGTGGCGAATTCACGAATGACAAACTTGCGGTAGGAATAGTGGTAACTGATCCTAAAATGATCAACCTATTGAAGACACGTTATCAACCACTTGTCGCCTATCAGGTTGGTTATTTTTCGACTTTGGAAGCGTGCAGTGAATGGGTCTTGGAAAAGACTGGAACGAAGGTTGAGTTTTAGCCTAGTTGGTGTTCGTGAATGTTTCCTGTCGTAAATCATTGCAAAAGTCCTTCCAGATGCCCTATACAGTCCAAACCACGACGCACGGCCCATATCGAAAATTTAGCGGCCATGTCACGATGAATGAGTTACTGACTTCATTATCGGAAGTGCAGTCTGCCCCAGGCTTTGATACTTTCAAGTTTTCCATTGTTGATTTTCTTGAAGTCAAGACTTACGACCTCACCGATTTTGACTTGCTGAAATATCGGGCGCAAGTGCGAGGCGGCGAGTATCTCAATTCAGAAATGGTTAGCGGAATCGTTGTAACTGACCCGGCAGTCCTTGAGATTTTGAAGACTCGGTACGAGGCATTTACCAACTATCGGGTTGGATATTTCCCAACCTTGGAATCCTGCAAACAGTGGGTCGAGGAAATCACTGGCAAGGCTGTTCAACTCGATTGAGTGGCTTTCTTGGTCATTAGTCGCTACAACTGGCAGGGGTTGCAATGCAAGTTCAGACGGTGCGAAACTGCTCCTCACTAGACCCCTTTATGGTGTCCTCGCCGACAATATGGCTCCAATCGAGCCATTTCAATCCAATCCCCTGATGCAAGTTTCGCCTTCCTCTGAAACGTCCCCCGATACCAGTAAACCAGCTCGAAAACCTCGCAAGCCGGGTTGGCGTGTGGTGCTTGGCAAGGCAGCTTGGTCCAGGCACACGCATGAACGTCCTGAAGGTGACCCGCTGAAACTGTTGGGCAGCGTGAGCAAGGGCGCACAGGTTGGCGCACTGGCGATGACGGCTGAAGGTGAGTATGTGCAGGTAGTTGGCGATCACGTGACACCTTTGAAAACCAAGGAAGTAGCGAAGGCTGTCGCCAATGCGCCCAAGGAATCGAACCTGGAGTTTTCAAGTGTGCCCCCGCCTTGGCAGGCTGCACGCAAGGAATCCCCATCCCCGGTGGTTATCGTCAAGAAGCGGCGCGTCGCTGTGATGCCGATGACGACATCTTCAACATCCAACTGACTGCCTTTTCGGATAAGGCCAGTGGCATCTAATTTCGCAAACGCTCAACTGCCGATCCGGTTAACCTCAACCCGCGTTGCCCCTATTCCAAGGCGATGGCCCGAGCCAGGTTGCTACGCACCCATGAAGTCAATCCCGAAGCGGTTGTCTCCGCACTCCATGCGAGAAACGCGGGGTCAGCAGTGACTGCGTCATAACTCTTGCCGTACGCGGCAAAACTTTCGAAGCGACAGGCAAAAACAAGGTTGCCAATCTCGCCGGCGGAGACGGTCCAAAAAGACACGTCAGCACCATGGCGTTTCCAGATTCCCGCAGCTAATTTGACATGTGCCATGACTTTGCTCATGTCAGCGCCGGGGTTGGGTTTGAAAACGTATTGGGCAATACATTGGGACATGACTACTCCTTGGTGTGTGACGTTACTCAAGAACCGGAATTGGCATCTTGAGAGCGCATTTGGCGCTGGTATCTCATATTTCGAGCCGTGCAAGGCGAATAACCCTACTTGCGTCATGTTGTGTTGTCTGTTGCGGCTAGTGCAGGCGGCTTGCCAGCCACACTGGGCGCAATTCTGAAGGTGCGCTTTCTGGGGTTCATCCGCACGCAGAACCCACAAAGCACACGATCGCGTAGCAGGCGCCCGTCGGTGGCGGTGCTGCGCCGGAGCAAGGATTCGCTAATAAGTACAATCGGCATCAGTTTCCCCTAGGCAAAACGAGGACAAAATCCTCGATAAATCGACGTATTCGTATCTG
>CAIYDK010000331.1 GCA_903924955.1 uncultured beta proteobacterium
ATTTGGCTCACAACTCGTGCACCAGGTTCCCGGTCGTGCCGGGTGGGAACTGCGTCTGGTCGTGCAAGGCGGGTTGCGCATTCTGGACCGCATTGCGGCCCTGAACTACGCCACACTGAACACGCGCCCCACCCTTCGCTGGTGGGATTTTCCGGTGATGCTGTGGCGCGCAGTGTGGATGTAACAATAAGGGCATGACTCCAGCGCAATACGTCCAGCAAAAAGCCGCCGCGTCCGGCAGCAGCTTCTACTACGCCTTCCTGTTCCTGCCAGCCCCCAAGCGTGCCGCCATCACCGCCTTTTACGCCTTTTGCCGTGAGGTCGATGACGTGGTGGACGACATGGTGGACGCCAGTGTGGCCCACACCAAGCTGGCCTGGTGGCAGTCCGAAGTGGCTGACGCCTATGCGGGCCACCCCAGCCACCCGGTGATGCTGGCCCTGATGCCGCTGGCGGGCAGTTTCGGCATCGAGCAGCGCCATTTGCAGGCCGTCATTGAGGGCTGCCAGATGGACCTGACGCAAACCCGCTACCTGGACTACCCCACCTTGCAGCGCTACTGCCATCTGGTGGCGGGCGTCGTGGGCGAAGTGGCTGCCCGCATTTTTGGCCAGACCCAACCGCAGACTACGGACTATGCCCACAAGCTGGGCCAGGCACTGCAACTCACCAACATCATCCGCGATGTGGGCGAAGACGCCTTGCGAGGTCGCATCTACCTGCCCGTCAACGAACTGCAGCAGTTTGATGTGAAGGCGCACGAGATCCTGAAACGTACGTATTCCGACCGATTCACTGCGCTGATGCAGTTCCAGACCCAGCGCGCACACGCGCTCTACGACGAGGCCCTGGCCCTGCTGCCCGCAGAAGACCGACGCGCGCAAAAGCCCGGCCTGATGATGGCCAGCATCTACCGCGCCCTGCTGCGCGAGATTGAGGCCGACCAGTTTCAGGTGCTGCACCAGCGTATTCACCTCACACCGCTGCGCAAGATGTGGCTGGCGTGGAAGGTGCAGGCCCTGGGCAAGATGTGACCCCCACGGTCGCCCACTGCGTGTGGCTTCCTGCCCCCCGAGGGGGCCGCGTTTCGCCTTGGGGCGGCCCGGCGGCGAAACATGACCTGCATCGGGCGCTGCGGTGAAAGTCGGGATCGTTGGTGGCGGCTGGGCCGGCATGGCGGCGGCAGTTTCGGCCTGCGGGGCCGGGCACGAGGTCACGGTATTCGAAGCATCACGCACCCTGGGTGGGCGGGCACGGGGGTTGGAGGCGGCGCTACCGGACGGCACACCCATCACCATCGACAACGGCCAGCACATCCTGATTGGCGCCTACACCGAAGCGCTGCGCGTCATGCGCCTGGTGGGGCTGGAACCGGACACTACCCTCCTGCGCCGACCGCTGGCCTTGCCCTTTCCCGATGGCACCGGCCTGCAGACCCCCGGCTATGCAACCTATTGGCCCGCACCGCTGGATGCTATTGCCGCCATTGCCACCGCACGCGGCTGGTCGTGGAGCGAGCGGCTATCGCTGATACGGGCGTCGCTGGGTTGGCAATGGGTGGGCTTTCAATGTGCGCCTGACCTGTCAGTGGCACAACTGTGCGCCAACATGGCACCGCGTGTACTGCACGAGTTGATAGAGCCGCTGTGCGTATCGGCGCTCAACACCGCCGCCACACAGGCCAGCGCCCAGGTGTTTCTGCGGGTTCTGAAAGATGCACTGTTTGGCATTCGCGGCGGCTCGCACCTGCTGCTGCCGCGCACTGATTTGAGCGCGCTCTTTCCGAATGCCGCAGAGACTTGGATGGCTCAGCATGGTGGGCAGGTGCACAGAGGGCAGCGCGTCAGGCGATTGCAATGGCAGGCGCCCCACTGGCTGCTAGAAGGCCAGGCATTTGACCGCGTCGTCTGGGCAAGTTCTGCGTCAAATGCAACGCTAGCCCTCGTGGAATGTGCGCAAGCCGCTCCTGATTCAATAGCATCTAAATTGCGCGCATGGTCTGCCCAGACAGCGGCTCTCCACTTCGAGGCCATTGCCACCGTCTACGCTTGGGCGCCGCAAGCCCGCCTGCCCCACCCGATGTTGGCGCTGCACGCCAGGGCTGAAGCACCAGCGCAATTTGTGTTTGACCGGGGCCAGTTGGGCGGACCAACGGGCTTACTGGCCTTTGTGGTCAGTGCCAGCACGGGTACGCGCGAGGAGCTGCAATCCGCCGTACTGGCTCAAGCAGCGGTGCAGCTTGCAGCGCTGGGCTTGGGCGATCTGCATCCCGTGATAACCGTGGTCGAAAAACACGCCACCTTTGCCTGCACACCCGGCCTGCTTCGCCCGGCGCAGGCCATCGCGCCGGGGCTACTGGCTGCCGGTGACTATGTGGATGGCCCCTACCCCGCCACGCTGGAGGGCGCGGTGCGCAGTGGCTGGGCGGCGGGGCGTTTGCCCTAAATCAAGCTTTACGCAACCGGCGGTAGTCAAGCCTGCCCGGCGCGCCTACTATGCCCCAAGGGTGACTGCAAACCAACTGGAGGTTTTGCTATGGCAAGCTACGATTTGAATGCACTTTTGCGCAGGGTGGTGGAGTGCAACGCGTCTGATCTTTTTCTGACCACGGGCGCGCCACCCCAAGTCAAAGTGGACGGAAAAGTCCAACCCCTGCCTATGCCCCCCTTGCAAGTCGGCCAGGTGCAAAAGTTGGCGTATTCCGCAATGGACCCTCAGGCCATAGCGGACTTTGAGCGCACCTTGGAATGCAACATGGCCTATTCGCCGCAGGGCATTGGTCGTTTTCGCATCAATGTGTACCAGCAACGCCGCGAAACCAGCATGGTGGCTCGCCTGGTGCGCAGCCAAATTCCCGATTTCGAGGCATTGGGTCTGCCAAGCGCCGTCCGTGAACTCGCCTTGCTCCCTCGTGGGCTGGTGCTCATCATTGGTGCAGCAGGTTCAGGCAAGACAACCACACTGGCCTCCATGGTGGACTACCGCGCCATCCACCAAAGTGGTCACATTCTGACGGTGGAAGACCCCATTGAGTACCTGTTTCGCCACGGTGCTTCCACAGTGGACCAGCGCGAGGTGGGCGTGGACACGCACAGTTTCTCCAACGCGCTACGCAACGCCATGCGCCAGGCCCCCGACATGATCATGATCGGCGAAATCCGCGACCAGGAAACCATGCAGCACGCCATTGCCTACGCAGAGACCGGCCACCTGTGCGTCTCTACTCTGCATGCCAGCAACGCCAGTCAAGCCATCAAACGCATCCTCAATTTCTTCCCCGAATCGGCTCACGCCCAGTTGCGCATGGACCTCTCGCTGAACCTGCACGCCATCGTGGCGCAGCGCCTGCTGCCAGGCCGCGAAGGGGGGCGTGCGCTGGCCACCGAGGTCCTGTTGCAATCGGCCCATGTGTCGGATTTGATCCAGCGCGGTGCGGTGGACGAGTTGCGCCAGTCGCTCGAGAAAACCAGCGTCATGGGCACGCACAGCTTTGACCAGTCTCTGCTTGACTTGGTGCAGCATGGGCGCATAACGCCCGAGGTGGCACTGGCCAACGCGGATTCCCGCACCGACCTGGGCTTGCGCATGCGCCTGCATTCTTCGCACGACCCGCATTGATCACCCACCTAGGGACCCTGCATGACTATCCAAAGACTCACCCGAGCCGACCTGCGTCTGAGCCTTTCAGCCGATGCACTGGGCTTCGCCGACACATCCGAGCTGGTGCAACAGAGCCTGCCCTGGGTAGGTCAGGACCGCGCCGAGCAGGCGGCCCGCTTTGGCCTGGGGCTGGAGCAGCCCGACTACAACCTGTTTGTGCTGGGCGAGGTGGGCAGCGGGCGCTCGTCCCTGTTGTTGCAAAGCATGCAGGCGGTGGCCGCCACGCGACCCGTGCCGCCCGATCTGTGCTACCTGCACAACTTTGACGCGCCGGAACACCCACGGGCCCTGCGTATGCCACCCGGCCAGGGGCGGCAGTTGCGCCAGTTGATGCTGGCATTGGCGCGCACGCTGCAAACCGAAATTCCGCTGCGCCTCGCCAGCGAAGACTTCAAGGCCGAAGGCGAGCGCATCCGCAATGCCTACAAGGTCGAGGAGTCCAAGGCCTACGGCGAACTAGACGCCTTTGCCGAAGCACGTCACTTCACCTTGTTCCGCGAATCCGGGCATCTGGTTTTTACTCTGATTGGCGACGCCGGACACGCCCTGACCGAAGGCGAGGCCCGCGCACTGCCCAAGGAGCGACGCACCGAAATCGACAAGGCCGAACAGGAACTGCGCGACGAGATTGCGCGCTTTCTGGAAAAAACCCGTCCATTGGAGCGTGTGATGAACGAAGCCCTGGCCGCCCTGCGCCGCCAGAGCGTCAAGCCCCTGCTGGACCATGAACTACAGGACATCCGTGTCAGCCTGAAGAAGCAAATCAAGGACTCGGTCAAACTCGGCGCCTACCTGGACCAGGTGCTGCACGACGTACTCGAGCACCTGGAGCTGTTCACCTCGGTCGATGATGAAGAGAGCGAACTGGTGCGACGCGAAGCTCTGGTGCAGCTGCTGGCATGCTACGCGGTGAACGTGGTGGTGGACAACGCCGGGCGCACCGGCGCGCCGGTCATCGTCGAGCAGAACCCGGTGTTTCGCGCCCTGTTTGGCAGCATTGAATACCAGGCCGAAGAAGACGTGCTGATGACCGACTTCTCCCGCATCCGCGCGGGCAGCCTGCTCAAGGCGCACGGAGGCTTTTTGATGCTCCATTTGCGCGACCTGCTGGCCGATGAACTGGTCTGGGAAAAGCTGCGCCGCTACCTGCGCAGCGGGCGGGTGCAGATCGAGGAGCCCGGCACCGGCATGATGCCCATGGCGGCCATGTCGCTGGAGCCCGAGGCAGTGGACGCCGAGGTCAAGATTGTGTTGATAGGCTCGGTAGAGCAGTACTACGCCTTGCAGGAAGGTGACCCCGAGTTCGCCCGACGCTTTCGCGCCAAGGTGGACTTTGCCGAAAGCTTTCAGGCCAGCGACGACACCCGCGCTGGCACTGCCGTCTTTGTGGCCCACACCTGCCGCAAACTGGGCCTGCCCCACTTCTCCAGCGCGGCGGTAGCCCGCCTGCTGGAGGAAACGCACCGC
Source organism: uncultured beta proteobacterium (assembly GCA_903924955.1). Classification (GTDB taxonomy): domain Bacteria; phylum Pseudomonadota; class Gammaproteobacteria; order Burkholderiales; family Burkholderiaceae_C; genus Allorhodoferax. The sequence continues at coordinate 5,128 of CAIYDK010000331.1, forward strand.
CAGGTAGACGACCAGACGCGCCAGAGCGCCATCTTTGACCGCACCGAAACCTTGGTAGTCGAGAGCGCCGCCATGCGCCGCGGTCGAGCCGGTACACAAGGCATTGCCGGCATGCTGGTGGATGCTGTTGATGTGGAGCAGGCGCTGACCGCGCGTCGCCTGCGCCATGACTATCCGGAACAGCGCCTGCGCGAGGCCATTGCCGAGGGTGACCAGTTGATCTCGGTGCAGGGCGTGCGCGTCGGTCAGCTCAACGGCCTGACGCAAATTGATCTGGGCGACTGGCGTTTTGGCCTGCCGGTGCGCGTATCCGCCCACACCCACGCCGGCCATGGCGGTGTGCTCAACATCGAGCGCGAAGTAGCCATGTCCGGCCCCATCCACGACAAAGGCGTGCTCATACTGCAAAGCTACCTGACCTCGTTGTTTGCCCACATCGCGCCGCTGGCGTTGAGCGCCTCTATCGTGTTCGAACAGGAGTACCAGGGCGTGGAAGGCGACTCGGCCTCCTGCGCGGAGCTGTTCGCCGTGCTGTCGGCGCTGTCGGGCCAGTCCCTGCAACAAGGCATTGCCGTGACCGGCGCACTCAACCAGCATGGTGATGTATTGCCGGTGGGTGGCATCAACGAAAAAATCGAGGGCTGGTTTCGCGTCTGCGAGGCTCAGGGGCTGGACGGCCATCAGGGCGTGCTGATCCCTGAGCGCAACCGCCGTCACCTGATGCTGGATGACGCCGTGCTGGACGCCGTCGACCAGGGTCTGTTCCACATCTACACCGCCAACCACGCCGGCGACGGATTGGCGCTGCTGACGGGTCAAGCCAGCGGCTTGCCCTGCGATGCAGCAAAGGACGCCTACCCCGCAGACAGTGTGCTCGGACAAGCCGAAACCTGCCTGTTGGCCTACCGGCGTGCCTGCCGCCTGGCTACCCAGGGCCGAGCACCCAAACGCACACGCACCTGACGATTGCCACATGCGTATGATGGGTGCTCCAAAGGAGCAGCAGTCCATGCATATTGCAGTGAAAATCGTCGCAGCCACCATGACCACGGCACTCATCGCCGTGGGTGGCTATGCCACCTGGCACATCCGCACCAAACTTCCGGTGCGTGCAGGCAGCATACAACTCAAGCAGTTGAAAGCGCCGGTCAGCGTGGCCTATGACGAACGCGGCGTGCCGCACATCAAGGCTGAAAACGAAATGGATCTGTACCGCGCGCTAGGCTATGTACACGCGCAAGACCGCCTGTTCCAGATGGAAATGGTGCGCCGTCTGGCCCGTGGGGAACTGGCCGATATTCTGGGTCCGAAGCTGCTGGAAACCGACAAGCTGTTTCGCACTCTGGGCATTCGCTCCCGTGCCGACGAAGTGGCCGCCAAGGTAGACCCCAGCAAACCGACCGACATGGCGCTGCTGTCGTACCTGGATGGCATCAACCAGTACCAGAACAGCCACCCCTCGCCGCTGGAGTTTGACGTTCTCAAAATCCCCAAGCGACCCTTTACGCCGCAAGACAGCTACGCCGTCGCAGGCTACCTGGCCTACAGCTTTGCCGCCGGTCTGCGAACCGACGCGCCCATGACCCACATCCGCGACAAGCTGGGCCCCGACTACCTGCGCATTTTCGATCTGGAGTGGCACCCGGAAGGCGTGGTTAACCAAACTGCTTCAGCCAGCACCACCAAACACCCCAATCTGGCGCTGACCCCAAATGACTGGAAGGGCTTGGACCAACTGGCCACGCTGAGCCAAAGCGCGCTGGAGGCGGCGGGCGTACCCGCCTTCGAAGGAAGCAATGCCTGGGTCATCTCCGGAAAGCGCACCGTCAGCGGCAAACCCCTCCTTGCGGGTGACCCGCACATCGCCTATTCAGCCCCTGCGGTCTGGTATGAAGCCCAGCTCAGCGCGCCCGGGTATGAGATGTATGGTCACTTTCAGTCGCTCATCCCCGTGGCCATGCTGGGCCACAACACGCGCTTTGGCTGGAGTCTGACCATGTTTGAAAACGACGACATGGACCTGGTAGCCGAGAAAACCAACCCAGCCAACCCCAACCAGGTTTGGGTCCGTGACGCATGGGTAGACCTGCAAGCGCGTATCGAAACCATCAAAGTCAAGGGCGCGGCTGACGTGCAGCTCAAACTCCGCCGCTCACCGCACGGGCCCATCATTACGGATGTTTTCAAAGACAGTTTTGGCGATACCCCCATTGCCATGTGGTGGGCGTTTCTGGAAACCGAAAATCCGATCCTGGAAGCCTTTTACGACCTCAACCGCGCAGACACCCGCGAAAAGGCCCGCGCCGCGTCTGAAAAGATTCACTCACCGGGCCTCAATGTGATGTGGGCCAACGCCGCTGGCGACATTGGCTGGTGGGCCGCCGCCAAGCTGCCCATCCGTCCGCCTGGCGTAAATCCCACCTTCATACTGGATGGCAGCACGGGTGAGGCCGAGAAGAGCGGCTTCTATCGCTTCAACTTCAATCCGCAGGAGGAGAACCCGGCACGCGGCTACATTGTCTCGGCCAACCACCAGCCCCAGCCCGCCAGCGGCGTGCCCGTGCCCGGCTATTACAACCTGCCGGACCGTGTGCAGCGCCTGGACTCCGCGCTTCGTGACCCGGACCGTAAGTGGGACACTGCTGCTGCGCAGAACCTGCAACTCGACAGCAGCAACGGCTACGGTCCGCGCATTCTCAGGGACCTGATACCCCTACTCAAGAGCGTCACCACCGACCCCTATGAGAAAGCCTTTCTGGAGCCACTGGAATTATGGGATGGCGACTACAGCCGCGACAGCATGGCCGCGCTGTTATTTACTCAACTGATGTACGAACTGGCGCACGCCGCCATGGCCGACGAGATGGGCGAAGTTCAGTTCAAAAACCTGCTCAAGACGTTTGCGATCGACAGCGCCCTGCCCCGTCTGGTCGCCGATGCCAATTCGCCTTGGTGGGACAACGTCAACACCAAGCAGGTGGAGAACCGATTTGAGACCCTTCGCATCGCCTGGGTGAAAACAATCAGACACCTGGAGTCTATGTATGGCAAAGACTTGCTGAAATGGCGCTGGGGCAACGCACACACACTGACCCACTCCCACCCCCTGGGTATGCAAAAGCCGCTGGACCTCATCTTCAACGTAGGCCCGTTTCAGGTGGCGGGCGGTCGCGAGACGCCCAACAACATGAACATCAACATGGGGCCAGGACCCTGGTCAGTGAAGTCCGGACCGTCAACCCGGCGTGTAATCGACTTTGCGCAGCCCGATAAATCCGTTGGCATCAACCCGGTGGGCCAAAGCGGTGTGCTATTTGACAAGCACTATGACGATCAGGCCGCTCTGTTCTCGGAAGGCCTGTACCTGCGGCAGTACCTGAGTGCCGCAGACGTCAAAGCCCACACCCAATCCACATTGACCCTGCGCCCCTGATCCACACCGCTCGTCGCTGAAAATGCCCTCCATGCCTTTTGAACAAGAACCCCCCTACACCCACGGCCAAGCCCCGCGCACGGCCGTGCTCTTATGCAACCTGGGGACACCCGATGCACCCACACCTACAGCGGTACGCCGATACCTGGCCGAATTTTTGAGCGACCATCGCGTGGTCGAGATCCCGCGCATCCTCTGGTGGCTCATCCTGCACGGCATCATCCTGCGGTTTCGCCCTGCCAAGTCGGCCGCCAAATACGCCAGTGTATGGACGCCTGAAGGCTCACCCCTGAAGGTGTGGACCGAGAAACAGTCCAAGCTGTTGCAGGGCTGGCTGGGCCAACGCAACCACGGCGTCAAGGTGCGCTGGGCCATGCGATATGGCAGCACGTCCATTGCCTCACAACTCGACGCCATGAAGGCCGACGGGGTCACCCGCGTACTGGTGGTGCCCGCGTACCCGCAATACAGCGCCACCACCACCGCCAGTGTGTTCGACGCCGTATACGCATGGGCCCAGCGCACCCGCACCCTGCCCGAACTGCGCTTTATCAACCACTACCACGATGACAGGGATTACATCTCGGCCCTGGCCGCCAGCATCCAGCGCTACTGGGCGAATCACGGCCGGCCCAACCAGCTGGTGATGAGCTTTCACGGCGTGCCCGCCCGCACGCTGGAGCTGGGCGACCCCTACCACTGCGAGTGCTTCAAGACCGCGCGCCTGCTGGCTGAGCGCTTGGGGCTGGACAAGACCGAGTACAAAGTCACCTTTCAGTCTCGCCTGGGCCGTGCCAAATGGCTGGAGCCCTACACGGAGCCCACGCTGATTGCGATGGCCAAGGCAGGCGTCAAGCGCGTCGACGTAGTGTGCCCCGGCTTTACCAGCGACTGCCTGGAAACGCTGGAAGAAATCAACATGGAAGGCCGCGCCGCCTTCCTGCTGGCCGGTGGCAATGCCTTTCACTACATTCCCTGCCTGAACGATGACCCGGAGTGGATCACCGCGCTGTGCAATATCAGCGAGCGGCACCTGGGGGGCTGGAACACGCAGGCCGTTGCGGATGACACCGCCATGGCCGCCTCGCGCAAGGAGGCGATGGCGATGGGGGCCAAACAATGAATGCCATCACCCCTGCATGGCTTGAAGCCTGATGGGTCGACATGAAGCCCACCCACCTCTGCATCGCCCGCCACGGCGAGACTGACTGGAACAAGAGCGGTATCTTGCAGGGATGGTTGGACGTGCCCCTCAACGAACTGGGCCGCAAACAAGCCAGCGTATTAGCTGCCAAACTGACGCATGCGAAATTTGACACCGTCTGGTCCAGTCCGCTGGCGCGGGCGCGCGAGACGGCAGAAATCGTCGCCGCTGCACTGCAACTGCAACCACCCACCTGCCACGTCGGCCTGAAGGAAAAGCATTTTGGAGCCATTCAGGGCATTCCCAAGAGCGAGCTGGCCGAACTTGATCCGGCGCTGCTGGAGCAAATTTTGCGGCGCAACCCGGCTGCCGAGTTTGTCGGTGGCGAGGGTCTGGACGAGTTTGTGGACCGGGTGCTGGACGCGTTTGACGACATTGGCGTACACCACCCCGGCCAGCGGGTGCTGGTGGTCACCCACGGCTGGGTCATGGACGTGGTCACGCGCCACATCAACGGGCACAGTCGCAATACCGTTCTGCACCTGAAACCGCAAAATGGCGCGTGTCTGTGGGTAGAGTTGGTGCAACAGCAGTTACGCGCAATTTCAACACCGATCGCTTGATCGCTATATTATTTGTAGCTGCTTGCGCATATTCCACGAGGGCTGGAGGCACTTTTGACACTTGACACCCTGACCAAGCTGCGTTGCGCCACACCACAACTCTGGATCAATCCGCAACGCAAACCGACGCCGCCGAACGATGCGGGCGACTCGCCCCTTCAGCCTGCGCACATGCAGGCTGCGTACGACCGCTTCGCACGCTTTGCACCGTTGTTGGCCCAACTCTTTCCCGAACTGGCCGCCAGTGAGGGCCGGATTGAATCGGCCCTGCTGCCAGCGCCTGAGATGCAGCGAGCGCTCGGCCTGCCAACACACCACGGGCGGCTGTGGGTCAAGGCCGACCACAGCCTGCCGGTCGCTGGCTCCATCAAGGCACGGGGCGGCTTTCACGAGGTGCTGGAGGTGACGGAGCAGCTGGCCATGGAGAACGGTTTACTCCAACCCGGCCACGACTACAGAACGCTGAATAGCCCGGTGGCGCGTGCGCTGTTTGCCCGCCATCAGATTGCTGTGGGCTCCACCGGCAAC
>CAIYDK010000332.1 GCA_903924955.1 uncultured beta proteobacterium
ACCGCCAGCCCAAGACTGAGCATGGCGTAGAACGAGCCATTGACCAGCCCCAGCAGCAATTGCCCCAGAAATGCCTGCAACGGAATACCGAAAATCTCCATGCCTCAAGCCTTCCTTTTTCCAGGAACACCGCAGAACCGGCTATGCCGGGCTGCTGGTGTTGCCCCCTGCAAGGGGGAAAGCAGCCACACGCAGTGGGCAAGCCGGTGGGTGTGCATTATTTCCAAAGTGCGCACTTGGACTCGGCCTTGGTCGTCCAGGCTTCCTCGCCCTTGAAGGTTTGCACCACGTTGTAATAGTCCCATGGCTCGGTAGCCTGGGCAGGTGTCTTCACTTGCATCAGGTACATGTCGTGCACCATGCGCCCATCGCCCCGGATGAAACCGCCTTTGGCATAGACATCGTTGATCTTGGTCTTCTTCATCTGCGCCAGTACCTTGTCAGAATCATCCGAGCCAATTGCCTTCACGGCGGTGAGGTACTGCAGTGTGGCGGAGTAGTCCGCAGCCTGAATGCTCGATGGCATGCGCTTCATCTTCTCGAAAAACTTGCGACTCCAGGCGCGCGCATCGGCGTCCTTGTTCCAGTACCAGCTGTCGGTCAGGTACATGCCCTGAGTGGCGTTGAGGCCCAGGGAGTGAACATCGTTGATGAACATCAGCAAGCCCGCCAGCTTCATGGTCTTGGTGACGCCAAACTCATTGGCCGCCTTGATGGCGTTAATGGTGTCACCACCCGCGTTGGCCAACCCGAGAATCTGGGCCTTGCTGCCTTGTGCCTGGAGCAGGAATGACGAGAAGTCACTGGCTGACAGTGGGTGCTTGACCGAACCCACCACCGTGCCGCCCGCCGCCTTGACGACCGTCGAAGCATCATTTTGCAGCTGTGCACCAAAGGCGTAATCGGCAGTCAGAAAGTACCAGCTCTTGCCGCCGGCCTTGACCACTGCATTGCCGGTTCCCTTGGCCAGCGCAACCGTGTCATAGGCGTAATGCACGGTGTAAGGTGAGCACTGCTCGTTGGTCAGGGCAGACGATGCCGCACCAATGGAAATAAACAGTTTCTTCTTCTCCAGAGCCACTTTGGCCATGGCCAGGCTGGTGCCGGAATTGGTACCACCAATCAGCATGTCAACCCCTTGCGTGTCAAACCACTCGCGGGCCTTGGCGGCGGCCACATCGGGCTTGTTCTGGTGGTCGGCGGACACCACTTCAATCTTCTTGCCATTGACCGCGCCACCCAACTCCGCCACAGCCATCTTGATGGCCTCAACGCCGCCAGGGCCGTCAATGTCAGAGTAAAGACCCGACATGTCGGTGATGATGCCGATGCGAATGACATCACCCGACACCTGCGCATGGGCCGCCGCGCTCAGGGTCAGGGCTGCTGTGCATGCCAGCGAACAGGCAATTGCCAATTTTTTCATTTTCATCATGGTCTCCTAAGGGGTGGGTGGAAGGTAAAAATCAAACACCGAGATACTCATGCAACTTGGCAAGTCGCTGGGGCAGCTCGGCCTGGGTGAACTCTTGCTGGATTGCCCCATGCTCCATGACCAGAAAGCGGTCAGCCAGTGGAGCAGCAAAACGGAAATTCTGCTCCACCATCACGATGGTGTAGCCCTTGGCACGCAGCATTTTGACCATCTCGGCCAGTTTCTGGACGATAACGGGTGCCAGACCTTCTGATATCTCGTCGAGCAACAACAGGCGCGCGCCGGTGCGCAGGATGCGGGCGACTGCCAGCATTTGCTGCTCGCCGCCCGACAACCGGGTTCCCTGGCTGTTGGACCGCTCCTTCAAATTGGGAAACATGGCGTAGATCTCTTGCAGCCCCATGCCGTCCTTGCTCAACTCGGGCGGTAACTTCAGATTTTCTTCGGTTGTCAGACTCGAAAAAATACCGCGCTCCTCAGGGCAATAGCCAATACCCAAGCGCGCAATCGCGTGCGTGGCCATGGCAATAGTCTCTTTGCCCATGACCTTGATGGATCCCTTGCGACTGCCAGTCAGCCCCATGATGGCGCGCAGGGTGCTGGTGCGACCGGCGCCATTACGCCCCAGCAAGGTCAGCACTTCACCCTCGTTGACATGAAAATTCACGCCGTGAAGAATATGGGACTCGCCGTACCAGGCCTGCAGATCGCTCACTTCCAGGAATCTTTGAGTCATGTCAGTGCGCTCCCACCAGTTCGGTATCGGCACTGCCCATATAGGCCTCAATGACAGCGGGATTCTTGGAGACCTCAGAGTAGGGGCCTTCAGCCAAAGTGGCGCCACGCTGCAACACCGTGATGGTGTCGGCAATGCTGGCGACCACACTCATGTTGTGTTCCACCATCAGCACGGTGCGGTTGGCGGCTACTTTCTTGATCAGCTGGCGAATGCGATCCACGTCCTCCAGTCCCATGCCCTGCGTAGGTTCGTCCAGCAGCATCAGCTCCGGGTCCATGGCCATGGTGGTGGCAATCTCCAGGGCACGCTTGCGGCCATAGCTCAGCTCGACCGTGACGGTGTCCGCATAGGCCTCCAGGTCGACCTCCCGCAACAGGTCCATCGCCCGTGCATTCAGTCTGTCCAACGATTTCTCTGAGCGCCAAAAATGAAAGGACGTGCCCAGTTTGCGCTGCAAGGCCACACGCACGTTCTCCAGCACACTCAGGTGGGGAAATACGGCCGAGATCTGAAATGAACGGATGATGCCGCGCCGCGCAATTTGAGCAGGAGCATCGGTCGTGATGTTGTCACCGTTGAACAAAATGGATCCACTGGTGGGCTTGATGAATTTGGTCAGCAAGTTGAAGCAAGTGGTCTTGCCCGCCCCGTTAGGGCCGATCATGGCGTGAATGGTGCCGCGGCGCACGTTCAAGTCCACCTTGTCAACCGCGATAAAGCCTTTGAATTCTTTGGTGAGCTTTTGCGTCTGAAGTATGAAATCTGTCGTCATTCGGGCCATGTTGCAATGGTTTACGCCATTCTCCGATAGGGCAAACCCCCATCGTCAGGAATTCGGCAGCGGGCCCAGCATAGCTGCTGTCGCCAAGGTTCCGTACTCCCGTTGTTGATGCCCCTATATTGCACTAAGGTTAGGGCATGAATACGCTCCAAGAATCGACCGCCAACTTCCTGGTCCGAAAGGACCAACTGGGCACCACCACCGTGCGCACGTCGCACGCATCAGCGCTTGCCGAGGGGCGGATTCGCGTCGCCATAGACCGCTTTGCGCTGACCTCCAACAACATTACCTACGCCGCCATGGGCGACGCCATGCAGTACTGGCAGTTTTACCCGGTGAACGACGAACTCGGTGACGGTGTCGCCTGGGGCCGTATCCCGGTTTGGGGTTTTGGCACGGTACAGGCCTCCAACCACCAGGACATCGCGGTGGGAGAACGCCTGTATGGCTACTTTCCCATGGCCAACGCGGTGGACCTGACACCCGCCAAAGTGTCTGGCGCGGCGTTCTATGACGCTGCGCCGCATCGGGCCCAGCTACACAGTGTCTACAACCAGTACATGCGTTGCGCCGAAGACCCGTTTTACACGGCAGACTCCGAAGATATACAAGCCTTGCTGCGACCCCTGTTCATTACCTCGTGGCTGATTGACGACTTTCTGGCCGATCACGATTTCTTTGGCGCGACCAGCAACCCGGCGCAACCGGGCCTGATATTGCTCTCAAGCGCATCCAGCAAGACCGCATACGGCACCGCATTCCAGTTGGCGCAGCGCAAGGGGGTTGAAGTGATTGGCATCACCTCGCCCGGCAACGTGGCATTTTGCGAAAGCCTGGGCTGTTACCACCGTGTCCTGACCTACGACCAGTTGAACCAGATTGCCCCTGATGCGCCCAGCATCTATGTGGACTTTGCTGGCAACGCCACGTTTCGCAAGGCCTTGCATACGCATTGCAAGGGTTTGAAATACAGCAGCTCCATCGGCGCCACCCATGTGTCCGACATGGGCGGCGGCAAAGACCTGCCTGGCCCCAAGGCCACGCTTTTCTTTGCCCCGGCACAAATCAAGAAGCGCAGCACCGAGTGGGGTGCGCAGGTGCTGGGCCAGCGGCTGGTGCAATCCTGGCAAGCGTTCGTTGCCGCCGTATCCCATCCACAAGCTCCCTGGCTGGCTGTTGAGCACCACAGCGGAGCAGCAGCCGTGCAACGCGCATACCAGCAGGTGCTGGGCGGCAAAGGTGATCCACGGCTGGGGCACATCCTGTCGCTATAAATGCAAAGTTGCCGTCAGGCTGGTGCGGCATGATGAAGGGCGTCCCCCCATAAAAACAACAGGAGACCCCATGCGACTTGCCCTCATGTCTGACATCCACGCCAACCTGCAGGCGCTGGAAGCCTGCCTGTCTCATGCCCGTGCGCAAAAAGCGCAACGTTTCGTCTTTTTGGGCGACATGGTGGGCTACGGCGCTGACCCAAGCGCCGTCGTGGAGCGCATCCGACTCCTCACCGAAGAGGGGGCCATGGTCATCCAGGGCAACCACGATGCCATGGCGATTGCGCCACCCGATGAAGTCAAAACCGTTGGCGACACCACCGCCGCATGGACCTACCGCCAGCTCAGTGCCGAACAGCGCGACTGGATCAGGGACCTGCCCCTTACGCTGCAAATCGACAACATTCTCTTTGTGCATGCCAGCGTGAACGAGCCGCATCTGTGGCGCTACGTCTATGACCAGCGCGCCGCCAAGGCCAGCCTGGACGCGGCGGCCGAATGGCCCGACGTGCGCTACGTCTTTGGCGGCCATGTGCATATGCAAACGCTGTACTACCGGGGCGCGGGCGATGGGCTGATGGCATTTACGCCCCAGCCCGGCGTGGCCGTACCCATACCCAAACACCGACAGTGGCTGGGCACCGTAGGCTCAGTGGGCCAGCCGCGTGATGGCAACACCCACGCCATGTACTGCCTCTTCGACACCGATCGCGCTCAGATCACGTTTCACCGTGTACCGTATGACCATTTCGCAGCGGCCAACGCAATTCGACGCACCGGTCTGCCCGAATTCTTTGCCGACCGCCTGGAGGATGGAAGATGAAATTGCTGGAACCAGGGGCCGAGCTCGACGGCTTCACGGTGGAGGAATGCATCCACTCCGGCGGCATGGCACACATCTACCGGGTGCACTATTCGGACGGCCAGCGCGACCCCGGCTTTGCCATGGCCATGAAGGTTCCCCGGATGACGGCGGGCGACGGGGCCGAGAACATCGTCAGCTTCGAGATCGAATGCCAGATCATGCAGGTGCTGCAGGGCCGCCATGTGCCGCGCTTTGTCGCAGCCGGCGACCTCTCACGAGTGCCCTACCTGGTCATGGAATATGTCACCGGCGAAACGCTGGAGCACTGGATGGATGCCGACACGCCACCCAATGTCGAACAAATCACCTGGCTGGGCACTGCCATGGCGCGCGCGCTGCATGCGTTGCACCAGCAAAACACCGTGCACCTGGACCTGAAACCTGCCAACGTGCTGTTCCGCGGGGACGGCACGGCTGTGTTGCTGGACTTTGGCCTGTCGTGTCACGCACACTACCCTGACCTGCTGGCCGAGCAGTTGCGCAAGGCCGTTGGCTCACCAGCGTGGATTGCACCCGAGCAGGTAGTCGGCGTACGCGGCGACCCGCGCAGCGACATTTTTGCGGTGGGCGTGATGCTGTACCAATTGTGTACCGGGCATCTGCCGTTCGGCGCACCCCAGACAGCCGCTGGCCTGCGCCAGCGGCTGTGGGTCGATCCCATTCCTCCGCGTAAGACCAAACCCGATCTGCCCCCATGGCTGCAGGAGGTGGTCATGCGCTGCCTGGAGCCCGAGGCGGCCCAACGCTACCCCTCGGCTGCGCACCTGGCGTTTGACTTGACGCACCCGGAGCAGATCACCATCACCGAGCGCGGCACCAACGTCACAGGCACGCGGTTTCGTACCCACTTCAAACGGTGGCTCAAGGCCGCGGGCATGCACTACAAGCCCAGCCCCATGGCCTCTCAGCAGATAGACGAAGTACCCATCGTGATGGTGGCCGTTCCCCATGTGGATGTAACGGATGCCACGCTGTACTCATTGCGCCAAGGCGTGGCGCGCGCGCTGGGCACCCGTCCCGGTGCGCGACTGGCGTGTGTGACGGTTATCTCATCGGGCCTGACCAGTTCGTCCGACGAGGCCAAGAGCGAGACCAATGTGCACCGCCGCTACCTGACGATGCTGCGCCAGTGGGCGCAGCCGCTGGACCATCCTGGCCATCAAACGTCGTTCCATGTGCTGGAGACCGGCGACGTGGCGCAAGCCCTGCTGGACTATGCGCGGGGCAACAACGTCAGCGTCATCGTCATGGGCGCCGCCACCCATGGCCTGAAAACCCAACGCTTTGTGGCGACCGTGCCCATCAAGGTCGCCATGGACGCGCCGTGCACCATCATTCTGGTCAAACAATCGCTGCCGTTCGAGTTGCTGGGCGATAGCGCGCCCGGTGACGCATCCGATGCCGGAGGCTATTCGGATTCAGGCTCAGAAATCAGAAGAAAACCCTACGGGGACAACGACGTCCCTTTCTAGCCGAACTGAATGACCCACGCCTTTGAGTCGCTCACCCCCGACGCCGTGCTGGATGCGCTGGACAGCGTGGGCCTGCGCGGTGATGGTCGGCTGACCGCCCTTTCGTCCTACGAGAACCGCGTCTACCAGGTGCAACTGGAAGACGCAAGCGCCGTCGTCGCCAAGTTTTACCGGCCGATGCGCTGGAGTGACGCACAGATTCAGGAAGAGCACGACTTTGCCGCCGAGCTGATGGCGGGTGAAGTGCCCGCTGTGGGGCCGTTGAAGTTGCAGGGCGCTACCCTGCACCACTTTGGCGACTTTGCCTTCAGCGTCAGCCCGCGCCGTGGCGGACGACCGCCCGAGCTGGACGATGGTGAGGTGCTGGAGTGGATCGGCCGTTTTCTGGCGCGCATCCATACGGTTGGCGCCAAGAAGGCGTTTGTCAGTCGACCGCGCCTGGATGTGCAGAGCTTTGGTGTCGAGTCCATGCAGTGGTTGCTGGAGCACGACAAGGTGCCGCTGGATGTGCAGTCGGCCTGGACCAAGGTTTGCACAAACGCTATTGATTTAGTAGCTAGTCACGCAGCATTAACGGGGGCTAGCGGAAAGATTGGCTCTGAGGAATCCGGCTGCCGCATCCTGCGCCTGCATGGCGACTGCCACCCCGGCAACATTTTATGGACACCGACTGACGCGGCAGTGGCCGCCGGACCGGGCCCACACTTCGTCGATCTGGACGATGCCCGATCCGGCCCGGCCGTGCAGGACCTGTGGATGCTGCTCAGTGGTGACCGATCGCAACGCACCCGCCAGCTCGGGATGCTGGTGGATGGCTATGAGCAGTTCCGCGACTTTGACCGCAACGAGTTGGCCTTGATCGAGCCGCTGCGCACCCTGCGGTTGATTCACTACAGTGCCTGGCTGGCCCGGCGTTGGGACGACCCGACCTTTCCGGTCAATTTTCCATGGTTTGGCTCCAGCGACTACTGGCAGGGACAGGTGCAGATGCTGGAAGAGCAGCTGGAGGCGATGCAAGAGGAGCCGCTGATTGTCTAGCGTACCCACTTTGAACCTGGTGGGGGCCGGGCGCGTTGCACAAACGCTGGCGCGGCTTTGGTCCTTGCAAGCCACCTTCATCATCCAGGACGTACTGACCACTTCGTTAGACAGCGCACAGGGTGCGTGTGCCGTCATGGGTGCCGGGCATGCAGTGGAGTCCGCACTGGCCATGCGCATGGCCGATGTCTGGATGCTGGCCGTGCCGGATGCGCAGCTCGCGGGATGTGCCCAGGCGCTGGCAGATGCACTCACCCGGGTGCGTCCCGCCACCCCAACACACGCGCCCGTCGTCTTCCATTGCAGCGGCGCGCACGGATCGAACCTGCTGGCGCCGCTGGCTGCACTGGGCTTTCACGTGGCCAGCGCGCACTGCATCCTCAGTTTTGCCTCAGTGCCTGCCGCAGTACTCCAATTCCCCGGCACACCGTGTGCGCTGGAGGGCGACGCACCCGCCTGCGATGCGTTGCGAGACGCCTTCTCGACCATTGGAGCCCGCTGCTTTGATGTGGCCAGCAAGGACAAGCTGCTCTACCATGCGGCGGCCGTGTTCGCCACCAACTTCCTGCCCGTGCTGCAGTCCACCGCCGAGGACCTGTGGCACTCGACCGGGGTACCGGCCCATCTCATTCCCCACCTGCGGGCATCCTTGCTGCAGCACGCCGTAACCAACATCACGGCGCTGGGGCCGCAAGCCGCGCTCACCGGCCCCGCAGCACGGGGCGACACGGCGGCCATTGCGCGTCAGGGTGCCGCTGTCGCGCAGTGGGACGCCCAAGCCGGCGCGGCCTATAGCGCACTCAGCGGCCTGGCCCTTCGCCTGGCACAGAGAAAACAGGATTGATAGCCATGCAGGACACCATTCCCATTCGCTACATCAACCCGGTCTTTCGGCCACCCAGTGAAGCGCAGTCGCTCATCCTGCCGGTCACCAATGGTTGCTCCTGGAACCAGTGCACGTATTGTGAGATGTACACCGCGCCACAGAAGAAGTTTGGTGTGCGCGATGAGCAGGAGACGCTGGAATCGATTGCCCAATGCGCCGCGCTGCACCCAGGCCAGATTCAGCGCGTTTTCCTTGGCGATGGGGATGCGATGGCTCTTTCCACACGGCGTCTGATGACCATCCTGTCGGCTATACAAACCCATTTGCCATCGGTGCGGCGCATCTCCAGCTATTGCCTGCCGCGCAATGTGCGCAGCAAGTCGGTTGAAGACTTGCGTGCGCTGCGCCAAGCCGGTTTGTCGCTGGCCTACGTGGGCGCTGAATCGGGCGATGACTCGGTTCTGCAAGCAGTGCGCAAAGGCGAGACATTCGAGTCCACCCGCGAGGCGCTGGACAAGTTAGGCGAGGCGGGCATCACCCGCTCGGTCATGCTTCTCAACGGACTGGGCGGTCGCACACTCTCACTCCAACACGCCCAGAACTCGGCGCGATTGGCCAACCTGACCCAGCCTGAGTTTCTGGCCACACTGGTGGTGAGCTTTCCGCAGGGTGAGGAGCGGTTTCGCGCTGGTTTTGACCAATGGGAGCCACTCAATCAGGCCGCGCTGTTCGCTGAGGTCGAACACCTGCTGCAAGGGCTGGAGCTCAAGCGCACGGTGTTCCGCAGCGACCACGCATCAAATTGGCTGGTGCTCAAGGGCACATTGGGTGCCGAGAAAGACCGCTTGCTGAAAGAAGTACGCCACGCTATTGAAAGCCCGCATTCTGCGCGGCTGCGGCCTGACTGGGCGCGCGGGCTTTAGTCAGGCAGACTCACCCAGACGCCGCATGGCGGTGTGGCGACGACCCTCCACTTTGGCGGCCTCGGCCATGGTTTGGCGCACAAAACTAATGTGCTCACGCGCCGCCCGCTTGGACGCTTGGGACTCATGGCTTCGCACCACCTCCCAAATGGCCCGGTGCTGTGCCCGGATCTGGGCCCATTGCTTAGGCGATGCATGCAGGTGAATCAGGTTATCCGCCACATGGTCATGCACCACACGCATCAGACTGGCCGACAGGTGGCCGATCATAGTGTTGTGTGACGCCTCGGCAATGGCCTGGTGGAAGGCGACATCCGTGTCGATACAGGCTTTCATGTCGTCGCTTTGGTAGGCTGCTTCCAGCGCTGCAAAGGCGGCGTCGATGCGAGCAATGTCGGCATCGGTGGCGCGCTCCGCTGCCAGCAGTGCCGCCTCGCCTTCGAGCATGTGGCGAAACTCCAGCATGTCGCTTTGCAGCAAAGGGTGGCCTTTGAGCATGTCTTGCCAAGGGTCGGCAAAACTGGCCCGCAGACGATCCGTGACGACGGTTCCGCCGCCATGTTTGGTCGAGAGCAACCCTTTGGACACCAGCTTTTGAATGGCCTCGCGCAGAGTCGGGCGCGAAACGCTGAGTTCCAGCGCCAGGGCGCGCTCCGAAGGTAATCGATCACCGGGCTTAAGCGAGCCCTCCAGGATGCGCACTTCGAGGTCACTAGCCACCGCGTCGGCGATGCGGGTTACAGCAGGTCGGGTTTCATTCATGATTTGAATTAATTGGTCTGACCATTTTATTTCAAATAACCATTTTCAATGAAATTGTTTCGACAGTATAGGGTTTTCCCTATTTCCCTACTTGCGACATGGCGGTCTAATACGCCAACTAATTGGTATTACCACTTTACCAGTTTTCAAAATCAAGGAGAATGGTGATGGACAATCACATCCAGACGTTGCGCCAGTACCCCGCAAAACCGACTGACGTCTACCTCTTTTCAACCTGCCTGATCGACCAGTTCACGCCACAGGCCGGCCTCGACACGGTCAATCTGCTGGAGCGTGAAGGCATCCGAGTGCACTACCTGGAGCAGCAAACGTGTTGCGGGCAACCAGCGCACAGCAGCGGATTTCCGGACGAAGCACGTGCCGTCGCATTGCAACAGCTGGGCTTGTTCACCCAACCCTGGCCGGTGGTGGTTCCATCCGGGTCTTGCGGCGGAATGATTCGCCTGCACTACCCGCATCTGTTTGCCAATGACCCGGAACTGCATGCCAAGGCGGTTGAACTGTCGCAGCGGGTCTATGAATTGACCGAGTTTCTGGTGCAAGTCGTGCATTTCAACCAGCCAGACTTGGGCGCACCCTGCACCGTGGCACTGCACACCTCCTGCCATGCGCGCCGCGAAATGGGCTCGCACGAAACCAGCGCGGCACTGCTCGACAGCCTGGAGCAAGTCACCGTAGTGGAACAAGCCCGCATTGAAGAATGCTGCGGCTTTGGCGGCACCTTTGCCATGCGCTACCCCGACATCTCGGAAGCCATCGTGACCGACAAGGTAGCCGCAATCCGCGACACCGCGGCCGGCCGCGTCGTCAGCGCCGATTGTGGCTGCCTGCTCAACATCACCGGTCGGGCAGCGAAACAGGACGAAATTGCCGGGCTCACCAACCCGACCCTGCCGGGCGAGCACATTGCGAGCTTTCTGTGGCGCCGCACCACCGAAGGAGCGACGGTATGAGCGCCGTCCTCGGTACTTCAGCCACTGCCCGCGAGAGCATTCTGGGCCGCTTGCGCGCCACCACCATCGCGGACGCGCCGGCGCTGCCCGATGTCAAAGGCTGGTTTGACGCCCACCGCCGCCATGAGGACCTGCCCCAACGCATTAGCCGGCTGCGCACGGCCATGGAAGCGGTAAAGACCGAATTCCATGATGTGACCGATGCAGATTGGCCGGAGGTCTTGCTGCGGGTTGCAGCAACCAAGGGCATTCGCAATCTGCTCATTGGCACCAACACCGCGCACGGCGCCGTGCTGGAGGCGCGCCATCCGCAAGGCCTTCAACTGGTGCCTTATGCGCAACCGATAGATACCTGGCGCGACCAGTTGTTTGACAGCATTGATGCCTCCCTGACTTCGGCACGCAGTGCCGTAGCAGAAATCGGCAGCGTCATCGTGTGGCCCACGCCGTCCGAACCGCGCCTGATGTCACTCGTTCCCCACATCCACTTCGTTTTGCTGGATGCCAGCACCATCCACTGCGACCTGCACTCGGCTATCTCCGCCGAAGGGTGGAGCGGCAACTTGCCGACCAACGCGTTGCTGATTGGCGGCCCCTCGAAGACGGCCGACATCCAGCAAACACTGGCCTATGGCGCGCACGGCCCCAGAGAGCTGATCGTCCTGCTGCGCCACACAACCGAGGCAACATCATGAGCCGCGTCATCCCAATCCACCCGATGGACGATTTCAAGGAGCGCAGCCGCAATGTGCTGAACGATCCGGGGCAGCGCAAGAATTTTCGCGGCGCCATGGACTTCCTGCAGGCCAAACGCAAGAGCCAGTTCCCTGATCAGGAAGAGCGCGAGGGTCTGCGCGACCTGGGAGCAGCAATTCGCCGCTATAGCCTGGCACATCTGCCGCGCTTGCTGGAGCAACTCGAAGCGAACCTAACCGCCAATGGAGTCCAGGTGCACTGGGCGCAAACATCCGCCGAAGCCAATGCCATTGCATTGGGCATTGCCCGGCGTGTCAATGCCCGCAGCATCATCAAGGGCAAGTCTATGGTGAGTGAAGAGATCGAGTTCAATCACGCCATGGAGGCGGCTGGCATTGAAGCCTTCGAGTCCGACATGGGCGAGTACATCGTGCAGCTCGCGGGTGAGAAGCCTTCGCACATCATCATGCCGGCCATTCACAAGACCAAGCAGCAGATTGCCAAGTTGTTCGCAGAGGAAGTGCCCGGAGTGGCCTACACCGAAGATGTGGATGACCTGATTCAAATTGGTCGCGGGGTTCTGAGGCGCAAATTTGCCGACGCCGACATTGGTCTGTCGGGTGTCAACTTCGCCGTAGCCGAAACCGGCACGCTGTGTCTGGTGGAGAACGAAGGCAATGGGCGCATGTGCACCACGGTCCCCAAAGTGCATATCGCCATCACCGGCATCGAGAAGATTGTGGAAAAGCTCGAGCATGTTCCACCGCTCTACAGCCTGCTATCGCGCTCGGCGACCGGGCAATCCGTCACCACCTACTTCAACCTGATCAGCGGACCCCGCAAGCCAGGCGAGCTCGATGGCCCCGAGGAAGTGCATCTGATCCTGCTGGACAACGGGCGCACACAGGCCTATGCCGACGAACAGCTGCGCGCCACGCTGCAGTGCATCCGCTGTGGTGCCTGCATGAACCACTGCCCGGTGTACGCCCGGATCGGCGGCCACGCCTATGGCACGACCTACCCGGGCCCTATCGGCGCCATCATCTCGCCGCACATGCTGGGTTTGGAAAGCACCTATCCGCTGGCCTTTGCCTCCACCCTGTGCGGCGCCTGCGCCGAGGTGTGCCCGGTGAAGATTCCGATTCCAGACATCCTGGTGCGCCTGCGCAACGAGGCCATGGCGCAACCGCAAAGTGAAGAAGCCACGTTGCGCGGCAGCGGCGCGGCGCGCACCGTGACGGATCGCGCGGTCTGGAGCGTCTGGTCGCAGGTCTACGGCCGTCTGGGTCTGTACAAACTGGCGTCCTGGTTCATGAGTCGGGGTCGCGCCATGTCACCCACCGAACAAGGCGCATGGACGCGCAGCCGCACGCCGCTCATCCCGGCTCCCAAACGTTTGCGTGACCTTTTGAAGGACAGAAAATCATGAGCGCACTGGTTCAGGCCCTTTCCCGCATCCTTCCGGCCAAACAGGTCATTACCGACAACCTTCGACGCCTGGCCTATGGCACCGACGCCAGCTTCTATCGCATGACGCCGGAAGTCATTGTGGTGGTGGAGTCCGAAGAGGAATTGCAGTCTCTGTTACAGACGGCTCAGGCGCACGCCAAGCCGGTCACTTTTCGGGCGGCGGGCACCAGTCTCTCCGGTCAGGCGGTGACGGACAGTGTGCTGGCACTCATTGGCGAAGGTTTTGCCACTTGCGAAATCGGTCCCAACGCCGCTACGGTGCGGGTCGGGCCTGGCATTATTGGCGGCGAAGTCAACTACCGGTTGGCACCGCACGGCCGCAAGATCGGGCCGGACCCAGCCTCCATCAACGCCTGCAAGATTGGCGG
>CAIYDK010000333.1 GCA_903924955.1 uncultured beta proteobacterium
TGTTTCTGCCGGTGGCGAACAAGCTCAATGTTCTCATTACCCGCCAGGTGCTTCTGAGGGAAATCATGGTTGACGGACTGGTCTCCATCGCGGCCGGCGAGAGTCCGCGCACACTCGAAAGCCGCCTCTTGGGCTATGTCACGATTCAGAGGCCGGATGCCGGCGGTCTTTGATCGTTCGCATTACAGGCAAAGGATTCACACTCAATGCGTCTCAGGCGAAATTCACTCGGCCAAAGGCAAGCGGGCAGCCAGGAGCGATGGCTGATTTCCTATGCTGATTTCATTACGTTGCTATTCGCGCTGTTTGTTGTCATGTACGCTTTGTCGTCTGTCAGCGAGGGAAAACTTCGTGTTCTGGGCGATTCACTGGGCAGTGCCTTTCGCAACAATCGGTTGAAGCCGCTGGAACCTATCACGCAGCCAGCCGCGCTGGACCTGCTGCAACGCAAAGGCAGCAAGTCGTCCGATCCACAGGCCAGGCAGCGCGAAGAGATGCGCGGCATCGCCCAAGACATACTCAAGGTGATGGGGGCATTTGTGCGGGATGGGAAAGTCACCGTAACCCAGACCAATGGCGGCATTGCGGTAGAGATCAATGCGAGTGTGCTGTTTGCTTCCGGGCAAGCGCAATTGCGCGCCGAATCCGAGCAGACCTTAAGACAGGTTGCCGGCGTTCTTGCGCCGACAGTTCAGCGAATACAAGTAGAAGGCTACACCGACAACACGCCCATCAGCAACATCCACTTTCCTTCTAATTGGGAGTTGTCGGCTGCCCGTGCGAGCAGCGTGGTGCGGCTGTTCATCGACAATGGTGTTGCCGAGCCACGGCTCAGCGTCATCGGTTACGGACCGAATCGCCCGGTAACGTTCAACGACACGCCCGAGGGTCGTGCGCGCAATCGCAGGGTGACGGTGATGATCATGACGGAAGTACCCGGCAAGGTCGTGGAGATCCCGTTTGGTGTCGGGTCCAACGCCACGCAATAGTTTTTTGAAAACCGGCGCTAAGCCTGGCTGAAAGACCTTGCGCTGCGCAAAGGGCTCAGTCGGCCGTCGGAATGATAGACCCCATCCGGTGCAGAACCTGAAGACTGCAAAACACCGAGCTTCTGCCGATTTTGTTGCAATTTGTTTTCGATCAGAATGCCATTGTCGTTATTGAGTTGCTGCGCCGTTTCGGCCACAGCCATCAGTTCGAACCAGGCCTTTTTCGCCGCCAGTGCCAGCCCCGGATTGCGGCTCATCCAAACTTTAATTCCTTCCGAACTGCCACTCAAACCCTGTGCGGTGAGGTGGCGTCTGCGTTGTTCGGCGAGATGGGATAGCGCCTCTAGCTGCTTGGCCTTGTCAGCGGCCAACTCTGCCACACGGTCGGCCTGAGCCTGGACCAGGGCAACATGCTCGAGTTGCAGCAAGCCGCAGATAGCGCTGAGCGCCATTCGTTCATTGTCCAGCCCTGCAACAAAACCTTCCGCGTTCGCAGAATATTCTGTATCCCCAGAGGCAGTACGCAACATCAGACCTATTGTCTTGCGTGCCACAGCTCGCGCGCGGTCTGGAGCAGGTGGTCGGCCACTACATTCGGATTAACCTTGAAGCGGCCCTCTGCAATGGCCTGGCGGATTTCCGACACGCGTGCAGCATCTACCACCGGCATATCGGCCATGTGGCTCTCGATAGTCTGCAATTGCGAAGAAA
>CAIYDK010000334.1 GCA_903924955.1 uncultured beta proteobacterium
CTGCACTGCCACCAGACTTGCTCAGTTGCTCTACCGCGGCCAATTGCACACACAGCGCCTGATCACAAAATATGGGCATGCAACCCTTAAGCGAATGCAGCAAAGGGTTGGCTGACCGCACGTCTCCGTCAGCAAGCGACTGCCTGATGATTGGTACATCTCGCTCCAGCAGTTCCTGCAGCATGGGCAGCATACCGCGCATGGCCTGCAAGTCACCAATCTGCTCCAAAGCACGCGCCGGATCCAGGTACATCCAAGGCTGGCCACTAGCGGAAATCACTGACATCAACTACTCCTCGAACGGATTCAAAATCACCGGGGTAGTCAAAACCCCGCAGGCACAGTGTATCAACTGCTCGGGAGATAATGCATCCCCATGAATCCGAATTTGAACCTCCTGCAGGCCTATCCATTCGAACGCCTGCGGCATTTGTTTGCCCCGGTCACGCCCAATTCTGCCTATGCTCCCATCAGTCTGGGTATCGGCGAGCCAAGACACGCCACGCCCGAACTGATCAAACAAGCGTATTGCAAGGCAATCAACGATCCACAGGGCGGATTGTCGACCTACCCTGCAACGTCGGGCGTTGTGGGTTTGCGTCAGTCCATTGGGCGTTGGCTGAAACTCCGTTACAGGTTGGAGTTGGATGTCAACACGCAAATTTTGCCAGTCAACGGTACACGCGAGGCCCTGTTCGCATTCGCGCAAACCGTGGTAAATCCTGCGTCAAAGGTTACAAACAACCAGCCACCGCTGGTGGTGTGCCCCAATCCTTTCTACCAAATCTACGAGGGCGCGGCCTTATTGTCAGGAGCGCAACCATACTTTGTCCCTTCAGATCCGACACGCAATTTTGCACAGGACTGGGACAGCGTGCCGGACGACGTGTGGGCGCGAACTCAGCTTCTATTTGTTTGTTCTCCGGGCAACCCCACGGGCGCAGTCATGCCGCTGTCCGAATGGAAAAAATTGTTTGATTTGAGTGACCGATTCGGTTTTGTGATCGCCTCCGATGAATGCTATAGCGAAATTTATTTCAGGGAAGAGCCCCCCCTGGGTGGTTTGGAAGCCGCAGCGAAGCTGGGCCGGACAGATTTCAAAAATCTTTTGATCATGACCAGTCTGTCCAAACGCAGCAACGTGCCGGGCATGCGTAGCGGCTTTTGTGCGGGCGACGTGGCTCTGGTCAAACAGTTTCTGCTCTATCGCACCTACCACGGCAGCGCCATGAGCACCGTGGTGCAGGCCGCCAGCATTGCCGCCTGGGACGATGAGCAACATGTACAAAATAACCGCGAACAATACCGGGCCAAGTTTGCCAAGGTGACACCGCTCCTGGCCAATGTGCTGGACGTGGCGCTGCCAGACGCCGGCTTCTACCTTTGGGCCGGGGTACAAGGCAGCGACACCGACTTCGCGCGAGAACTGTTCGCTCTTTACAATGTGACCGTTTTGCCGGGCAGTTTTCTGGCACGAGAGGCACGCGGCTTTAACCCGGGCGCCAACCGGATCCGCATGGCACTGGTGGCCGAGACCGCCGAATGCGTGGAAGCGGCAGAGCGCATCGTCCAATTTGTGCAATCCCGTAAGTAAGCCTTTGCGGGTCAGACCTTTAGTTCTGTCCTCAACCGAATAGAAAGAACCTTATGAACCAACAACTCCAATCAATCATTGACGCCGCGTGGGAAGACCGCGCCAACATTTCGGTCCAATCTTCTACCGCTGAGGTGCGCGATGCAGTCGAGCATGTGATCCGGGAACTCGACCAGGGAAACCTCCGGGTCGCTACCCGCCAGGGTGTGGGTCAATGGACGACACACCAGTGGATCAAGAAGGCCGTGTTGCTGAGTTTTCGACTGCGTGACAACGAAATGATTCAGGCTGGACAACTCGGCTTCTATGACAAGGTACAAACCAAGTTCGCCGACCTGTCAGCCGAGGAAATGCGCGCTACCGGTGCGCGGGTCGTGCCACCAGCCGTAGCCCGGCGCGGCAGTTTTGTTGGCAAAGGTGTCATCTTGATGCCCAGCTTTGTCAACATTGGCGCGTATGTGGACGAAGGCACCATGGTCGACACCTGGGCCGCCGTGGGTTCCTGCGCGCAAATCGGCAAGAATGTGCACCTGTCGGGTGGCGTGGGCATTGGAGGGGTGCTTGAACCCATGCAGGCCAACCCCACCATCATCGAGGACAACTGCTTCATCGGTGCCCGCTCCGAAGTGGTCGAAGGCGTCATCGTGGAAGAGAATTCCGTTATTTCCATGGGCGTCTACATCGGCCAGAGCACGCCGATTTATGACCGCGCTACCGGCGAAGTAAGCTATGGCCGCATTCCTTCTGGCTCGGTCGTCATCAGCGGCAGTTTGCCCAAGGATGGGGGCAAGTACAGCCTGTATGCCGTCATCATCGTCAAGCGCGTCGACGCCCAAACCCGGGCCAAGACGTCTCTCAACGACCTCCTGCGCGACTAAGCACTTTTGACGTCCAACCGAGGCTGAACTATGGCTACGACAAACGCACCTGGCACTATGGAACGCATTCTTCGCCTCATGGCGGAGAAGAAAGCGTCAGACGTCTACCTGTCCGCCAATTCGCCCGCGCTCATCAAGATCAATGGGCAGTGCGTGCCCATCAACAACCAGTCACTTCCATTTGACGCCCCCAGGAACCTTTTAGCTGAAATCCTGTCCCCCGAGCGGATGGCAGAGCTAGATGCGGAGGGCGAGTTGAACATGGGTTTCCCGATCGCTGGCGTAGGACGTTTCCGTGTCAGCGCCATGCGCCAGCGTGGCAGCATTGCCGCAGTATTTCGGTACATCGCCGTTGATGTGCCGGCGCTGGCCGACCTGTTCTTGCCACCCATACTGGGCGACCTGATCATGGAAAAACGGGGGTTGATGCTGATGGTCGGAGCAACGGGCGCGGGCAAGAGCACCACGCTGGCATCGATGATCGACCATCGCAACGCGACGGTATCGGGTCACATTCTGACGATCGAAGACCCAGTCGAATTTTTGTTCAAGAACAAAAAGGCTGTCATCAACCAGCGGGAAGTGGGAACCGACACAAAATCCTTGGCTATTGCCTTGAAGAACGCATTGCGCCAGGCACCCGATGTGATTCTGATTGGGGAAATCCGCGATCGTGAAACCATGTCAGCTGCCATTGCCTATGCGCAATCGGGTCACCTTTGCCTGGCGACGATGCACGCCAACAATAGCTATCAGGCGCTCAACCGTATTTTGAGCTTCTACCCGGTGGAAGTGCGCCAGACCATGTTGGGCGACCTTGCCGCTGCCTTGAAGGCCATTGTGTCGCAGCGCCTGATGCGCAATACGGCGGGGACGAGGGTTCCCGCAGTCGAGGTTCTGCTCAACACCAAGCTGATTTCTGAATTGATTGAAAAAGGCGATTTTTCCGGCGTCAAGGAAGCGATGGAGCAGTCCATGGCCGAGGGCTCCCAGTCATTCGAGCACGACATTGCCCGACTCATCGTTGAAGGTGTGGTTGACCGCAAAGAAGGCCTGGCCAACGCCGATTCCCCAACCAATTTGATGTGGCGTTTGCAAAATGACTTTACAAAGGCCACACAACCGGTGTCTGCGCCAGAGGAACACGAAGAAGCTTCGTTCACTGAAATCACCCTGGACGTCAAGCATTGATGAACGATACGCTACGGTTAGCTGAGCAACTCATTGCACGCGCCTCGGTCACTCCCTCAGATGCTGGATGCCAGGAACTGATTGCCAAGCGGCTTCAGGCCATTGGCTTCCATTGCGAAACTATCGTTAGCGGTCCGGCCGACTTTTCCGTTACAAACCTTTGGGCAAAACGAGTTGCAGCCCCCGTAAAACATGCGTCTATAGCTATTAAATCAATAGCAAACGAGTCAAAAATAAAAACCTTGGTTTTTGCGGGGCACACCGATGTCGTACCGACTGGCCCGGTTGGCGAATGGGATAGCGCGCCTTTTTCGCCCAACCAGCGCGATGGCAAACTGTTCGGTCGGGGCAGCAGCGACATGAAAGTGTCGCTGGCGGCATTTGTAGTCGCTATTGAAGAATTTTTAGTCGCCAACCCCGAGCCCCAACTCAACTTGGCCATGCTATTGACGAGTGACGAAGAAGGCCCTGCCAATGATGGCACGGTCATTGTGTGCAACACCCTGCAGGCGCGGGGTGAGGCGCTGGATTTCTGCATCGTCGGGGAGCCAACCTCAGTGGAGCGGACCGGCGACATGATTAAAAACGGCCGCCGGGGCACCATGAGCGGCAAGCTCACGATCAAAGGGGTGCAGGGCCACATTGCCTACCCGCATCTGGCCAAAAATCCGATTCACCTGGCGGCACCTGCATTGGCCGAGTTGGTCGCGGTTGAGTGGGACAGAGGCAATGCATTTTTTCCGCCAACCACTTGGCAAATCAGCAACATCCATGGCGGAACGGGTGCCAGCAATGTCATTCCGGGGGCCGTCGTCATTGATTTTAATTTCCGCTTTTCCACCGAATCCACGCCCGAGTCACTGCAAATGCGGCTGGCGCGCGTGCTGGAAAAATATGAACTGGAATATGACTTGACGTGGACTGTCGGCGGCCTTCCATTCCTTACGGCGCCAGGCGCGCTGGTCGAGGCGGTTCAGGACGCGATCAAGGCAGAGACTGGCATCGTGACCCAACTCTCCACCTCAGGTGGAACCAGCGACGGCCGTTTTATTGCCAAGATTTGCCCGCAAGTGATCGAATTCGGCCCTCCCAACACGACCATCCACAAAATCAATGAATGCGTCAAGTTGTCGGACATCGAGCCGCTTAAAAATATCTATAGGCGTGCCATGGAGAACCTGAACCGTCAGGCCCACGTATGACGCTGATTGAACTGATTGAATCTGGGGCTGCCCGGTTCGCTGAAGCCGGACTTTCCTTTGGGCACGGCACAACCAATGCGTTTGATGAGGCCGCCTGGTTGGTGCTGTGGGCCCTTGGTTTGCCGCTTGATACGCCACTCGAAGGCCAGGACTACAAGGAAAATAGCCCTGTAGCCCCCGCCGATACGGCGCGGTGCGCTATGCTTTTCGAAGCGCGCATCAGCACACGCAAACCGGCCGCCTACCTCACCCACGAGGCCTGGCTGCAAGGCGTGTCGTTTTATGTGGACGAGCGCGTCATCGTTCCACGCTCGCTGATCGCCGAGTTGATGGCAAACGGAAGCCTCGACTACTGGTTGCATGAATCAACCCAGACCGTTCTCGATTTGTGCACCGGCAATGGCAGTCTGGCCATTCTGGCTGCTCTGACCTACCCGGAAGTGGTTGTGACCGCATCCGACCTGTCAACCGACGCGCTGGCGGTGGCCCGCATCAATGTGGACAAGCACGAACTGCAAGACCGCATCACCCTGCTGGAGTCCGATGGACTGAAAGCCCCGACCCTTTCGGCACACGGCCCGTTCGATCTGATTGTGTGCAACCCGCCCTACGTCAACGCCCAAAGCATGACAACGCTACCGCCGGAGTACCTGGCCGAACCAACCATGGCACTGGATGGCAACCGCCTAGGTGGCAGTGACGGAATGGATTTCATTCGCACACTGATCAAGGACGCGCCAGCCCACATGACCCCAGACGCCATTCTGGTACTCGAGGTAGGCAATGAGCGACACCACTTTGAAGCCGCATTTCCGAACCTGGAAGTGGTCTGGCTGGAAACCAGCGCAGGAGATGATCAGGTTCTGGTCGTCACGCGGGAGGCTTTGAAACACCTTTCTCTCCTAGCGCAGCAGTAGAACCCAAGAAATGATTACCTTAAAAAATGTCACCTTGCGCCGCGGCGCCAAGGTGCTGCTTGACAGCACTTCCGTTACCCTCAACCCCGGCGAAAAGGTCGGCCTGGTCGGGCGCAATGGCGCTGGCAAATCATCGCTATTTGCGCTGCTCAACGGCAACCTGCACGAAGACGCTGGCGAGTACTACATTCCCACCCAGTGGCGCATGGGTCAGGTTTCGCAGGACATGCCAGAAACCGACCAAAGCGCGACCGACTTCGTGATCGAAGGCGACACCCAGTTGCTGGCGGCCCGCGAGGAAGTGACTGCATCCGAAGCCACCGAAGACTACGACCGCATGGCCCACGCCTATATGGCGCTGCACGACGCTGGCGAGCACGATGCCGCATCCCGCGCGCAGGCGCTGATTCTCGGTCTGGGGTTCAAAACCAGTGAACTTGCCAACCCGGTCAACAGCTTCTCGGGTGGTTGGCGCATGCGCCTGCAACTGGCCAGGGCGCTGATGTGCCCGTCAGACCTGTTGCTGCTGGATGAACCCACCAACCACCTGGACCTGGACGCATTGGTCTGGCTGGAAGCGTGGCTCAAGAAATACGAGGGAACGATGGTGGTCATCAGCCACGACCGCGAGTTTCTGGATGCGGTGACCAATGTCACCCTGCACATCGACGCCGGCAAGCTGGTGCGCTATGGTGGCAACTACAGCAAGTTTGAGGACATGCGTGCCGAGCAGATGGAACTGCAACAGAACGCCTTTTCCAAGCAACAGGACAAGATCGCCCACCTGCAAAAGTTCATCGCCCGGTTCAAGGCGAAGGCCAGCAAGGCCAAGCAGGCACAAAGCCGGGTCAAGGCGCTGGACCGCATGGAGAAAATCGCCCCGCTGCTCAGTGAGGCTGATTTCACCTTCGAGTTCAAGGAACCCGCTAATCTGCCCAACCCGATGCTGTCCATGAGTGGTGTCAGCTTTGGTTACCCGCCGCCGGAAGATGCTCCTGAGGGCACGCCGCACACCGTGATCGTGCGCAACGTCAGCAAATCGGTGCTGGCGGGTCAACGCATCGGCATCCTTGGAGCAAACGGCCAGGGCAAATCGACTTTGGTCAAGACGGTTGCCCGTGACCTGCAGGCCATCGGCGGAGAAATTACCGAAGGCAAGGGCCTCAACATTGGCTACTTTGCCCAGCAGGAACTTGACGTGCTGCGCCCTGCGGACACCCCGCTGGAACACATGATCCGGCTGGTCAAGGAACTCACCGCGCTCGGAAAAATAGCGGGACAGGCTACCCGCGA
>CAIYDK010000335.1 GCA_903924955.1 uncultured beta proteobacterium
CCCGCTACGCTGTAGCGGGCTTTGGCGTCTTGAGTAGAGTAAGTTTGAATCGAATCAGAACCGCGAATTACAAAAAATATGGCCACGACACAAATTGAAACCGTCAACACCGGGGCGGATAAAGCCAAATTGGCTGCTGCATCTGCATTGGTGGTAGCTGCGTTGGCTGGTTTCTACCTGCTGGATAAACAAGGTCCTTTGGTTCAGTGGGCTGCATTGCTTGTGGGTTTGGGTGTGGCGGTGGCGGTTTTCTTTACATCCGAGACGGGTAAGGAGCTGATTGCCTTCGGTCGCGATGCGTGGCGTGAGGTCAAGAAAGTTGTTTGGCCCGCCCGCAAAGAGGCGATCCAGATTACGGCCTATGTATTTGGTTTTGTGTTGATCATGGCGATGTTCTTGTGGTTCACGGACAAGACGCTTGAGTGGCTTCTTTATGACTTAATTTTGGGGTGGAAAAAATAATGACTGATGTCGTAGAAACCCCATTGGTTGAATCTGTGGCCGCACCAGTGGTCAATCCAGACCTGCGTTGGTATGTTGTGCATGCCTATTCAGGGATGGAGAAGGCAGTTGAGCGCAACATTCAAGAGCGCATCACACGCACCGGAATGCAGAGTAAGTTTGGTCGTATCCTGGTTCCGATGGAGGAAGTCGTTGAAGTTAAAAACGGCCAGAAGAAGACAACTGAACGGAAGTTCTTTCCTGGCTACGTGCTGGTCGAAATGGTGATGGATGACGACACTTGGCATTTGATCAAGCACACCAACAAGGTCACGGGTTTTGTTGGTGGCGCCAAGAACCGCCCCGCTCCGATTTCAGAAGCTGAAGTGCAGAAGATTGTTCACCAAATGCAAGAAGGCACTGACAAGCCCCGGCACAAGGTTGAGTTTGTGGTGGGTGAATTTGTTCGGGTCAAGGAAGGCCCGTTTACCGACTTCAATGGCTCGGTCGAAGATGTGAATTACGAGAAGAGCAAGGTGCGGGTGTCAGTCACTATTTTTGGACGATCTACGCCGGTTGAATTGGAGTTTTCTCAGATCGAGAAAACCTGAGATATTGCAGGACTGATTGGTGGATGTTCACATTTTCCGACTCGGTGTGAACAGTAAAGAGAGTCTTTAACCCCGGGAAGCCTGGCCTGAATGGTTCAGTAACTAGGCGTTATTACCCGTAAGGAGAAATCATGGCGAAAAAAATCGTCGGTTTTGTCAAGCTGCAAGTGCCAGCTGGTAAGGCCAACCCATCCCCCCCCATCGGCCCAGCTTTGGGTCAACGTGGCCTGAACATCATGGAGTTCTGCAAGGCATTTAATGCGCAGACGCAAGGTGTTGAGCCGGGACTGCCGTTGCCTGTAGTGATTACGGCTTACGCGGACAAGAGTTTTACCTTCATCATCAAGACACCGCCAGCGACTGTTCTGATCAAGAAGGCTATCAAGCTCGACAAGGGCTCAGCCAATCCGCTGAAGGACAAGGTTGGAAAGATCACCCGTGCGCAGCTCGAAGAGATCGCCAAGACCAAGATGAAAGACATGACTGCCGCCGATCTGGACGCAGCGGTTCGCACCATCGCTGGTACTGCCCGTTCCATGGGCGTGAATGTGGAGGGCGTGTAAATGTCCAATTTGACCAAGAAACAAAAAACACAAGTTGGCAAGATTGACAGCAACAAGCTGTATCCGCTTGCCGACGCGCTGGGTTTGGTGAAGGAATTCGCCACTGCCAAGTTCGACGAGTCGATCGACGTTGCTGTACAACTCGGCATCGACGCCAAGAAGTCGGACCAAGTGGTTCGCGGTGCTGTTGTGTTACCCAATGGCACAGGCAAGACCAAACGCGTCGCTGTTTTTGCACAGGGTGCGAAGGCAGAAGAGGCCAAAGCCGCAGGTGCTGACATCGTCGGTATGGATGATCTGGCTGCAATGGTGAAGGCGGGAGACATGCCTTTCGATATCGTGATTGCTGCTCCCGACGCCATGCGCGTGGTGGGTACCTTGGGTCAAATCCTGGGACCACGTGGCCTGATGCCTAACCCGAAGGTTGGTACCGTCACGCCTGATGTTGCAACCGCAGTGCGTAACGCCAAGGCCGGACAGGTTCAGTTCCGTGTCGACAAGGCCGGTATTGTCCATTCGACCATCGGTCGTCGTTCGTTCGAGTCTGACAAGTTGCAAGGCAACTTGGCGGCACTGGTCGATGCGTTGCAAAAGGCCAAGCCGGCTTCGAGCAAGGGCGTGTATTTGAAGAAGGTTGCGGTTTCGTCGACCATGGGTGTGGGTGTTCGTGTAGACATCCAGTCCATCGCAGCGTAATTGCAGGAATTTGGGTGCCTCGAAAGGGCACCTGATGTGGTGGGCTGCTGGAACCTAACGGATTTAGCAGGCCATCCAAGACCGTTGGTGTGCAGCTTGTCTGTGCTTAATTAGCGAGTTCGCGGGTTCGCCCAAAGGCTCTGACCAACGCAGATGGCGATCCCGCTGCAAATGGAATGTGAGTTCTGTTAACAGTTGGTCGCTGCAATGTGGAGCGTAGTGTGGCGTGAGCCGCAAAGCGCAATTAAAGGAGTAG
>CAIYDK010000336.1 GCA_903924955.1 uncultured beta proteobacterium
AAGGAGGAGACCGCGCAGCGGGCGGGGGACACGGAGCAGAGCGCTCTGCCGCACAGGCTCCCAGGCTCCCAGGCTCCCAGGCTCTCAGTGTTTGGTCGCGGTAATGACCTGGAAATTGCCAAAGAAATAGGTTTGCCGCTCACACGTCCAGCCACCCATCTTGTTGAGGCATTTGACGGGGTCATGCGTGTCCCACAGGGCGAGTCCAAAGGGCTCGAACACCTTGAAGTAAGTCCAGCTCAGCAGCCGCAAAATAGCCACATCAGGGCGGTGAAACTCGGCCAGGTACAGCTTGCCGCCTGGGGCCAGCATGCGACCGGCCTCACGCAGGGCCTTGTCCTTCAGTTCATGCGGCAACTCGTGCAGCAAAAAGAAAATGACGTTGGCATCGGCACAGCCCTCTTGCTGCGTCATGGCGGTGGCGTTGTCTTCCACATACGCAACCTTGCCTGCGTACTGGCCCAGTTTTCCTTCCGCATGGTCCAGCTCATTGCGGATGATGTCGGCAATGAGCACCTGCTCGGCTCCTGACTGCACAGCCGCGTCCACCACGCGGGGGATCACGTTGCCAAAGGCGCAAGAAGTGATCAGCACTTTCTTGTTCTTCAAACTGGTTGCGCCCAGCCCGGCCACGATCTTGGACACCAGGGTGCTGTACTGAAACAGCAAGATGGCCGCGATGACGGGTTGAAAGTCCACCAGCTTGATCAGCCACATATCGGAGTACAGCGGATACACATGGGACTTGGCGCTGTTTTGTGCCGACGAAAAACCGCGCACCAACAGCGCGCCCCGGGTCAATACAAAGAAAAAGAGGCCCGTCAGGGCCAGCAGAACGAACAGTCCTGCCACTACATTCACCATCCAGCTACTCATACAGGCCTTCTGTTATTTTTGAAGTTGCAAAGGGTTCCTGAGAACCGATTTAAGTATGAACCTGTAAGGGCCATCGTGGGTGGTTGTGGCGGCAGATGACGATCACGACCATTGATACAGGTCAAATGTCATGTATGCAGCCACTCAGGCAAAAATGCCATGCAGGTACCAAAGCGCCTGGTCTGCATTTGCCTTGCCGCCCAGCCGCTCGCGGTACACCCACAGCAACCCCGCGGTTGCGCTGCGGGCTATGTAATAGTCACGAAGAGCGGCACTGCCCTCCAGCCAACCGGCCTCCAGGCGCTGCGGCCCGACCAGCAAGCGCAAGGGGCCCTGGTACTGCGGCAACCCTGAATGAACGGTCAGACGCAGAGGCATGGCCAGCAACCAGGTGGGGTAAAGCGCCTTCTGGGGCATTTTTTTTGGGTCAAATAGGCCGCCAGCTCCCGATGAATATGCGTGTGCAGCTCCTGATTTAGTAGCAGCCTTCAGACCCCAGCTCTGCATGCGCTCGGGCCGGTGGTCGGCGTGCAGGGTGACGCTGCGAACCTGCTCCGGCCCCAATCGGGCGCTCAGGCGCTCCAGCAGCTGGTGCAGGCTGTCTCCGACTCGCACATCGTCTGGCAACAGGCTGATGCTCTCGCCCGCCAGCGGCTGGGTTTGCAGCGAACGCATGCGCAGGTGCAGCACGGGTGCGGGCAGGGTCACGCGCGCCAGTTGCTCGGACAGCAGACGCGCCAGGTGGGTCATGTCTTGCGTGGGCTGCGCGGTGCGCAACTCCAGCCGGCCATGGGCACCGCCGCTGTGGTGGGCGTCCACATGCAAGGCGTTGGAGCGCCGGGCGTCCAGCTCCCACAGCAGCTCCAGCGCCAGCACGCCACGCTGTCGGGCTCGCAGCCACACCTGCAACTGCGCCAGCAGGCGGCGCGCGCCAAACAGCAGGGCAGTGGCCGTCTCGACGCTTGCGGCCAGCTCCAGCGGGGCGTCAAACACTTCGGGCAGGGTCAGCCAGGGGTAGACCTCGGCACGCGGGCCATAAGCACAGTCCAGCGCGTCCACCAGGCCCGCGCCAAAGCGGCGAACCAGAGCGCCACGCGGCAGGGCGCGCAGCTGCCCCCAGTTTGAAATGCCCAATCGCACCAATGTGGGCAGATGCGCACGCGCGGCGACCAGGGTGTGCAAGGGCAAGGCATCCGCAAGAATGGGAACGGGTAAGTCACCAGCAGAACGCACGGCCAGGCTCATACACTGCAGACGACCAAATGCTACTAAAGATGTAGCGCCTTGCGCATATTCCACGGGGGCTGGAGGGCCATTTGACTCAAACAACCGGGCCAGCAAGGCCGTGACGCCACCAAACAAACGCTCGCTGGCAGATACTTCGAGCACCAACGCCGATTCCAGGCGCGCCACCATCGGTGTGAACTGCAGTGCCCACCACGCCCAGGCCGTGGTCGCATCGGCCAGCGCCACGTCAGACGCGGGCTGAAGGGCGATCCAGTGCATATTCCGGCGCTGCAAGCAGCCTTGACAGACGTGCGGGGCGCGCCGTCAGGTGCAGCGACTCGCTCATAGGCGGCCCACGCCGCTTGAGTGCGCGCACCTCCAGCGCATCGCCCTGCTGCTCAGACGGCGCCAGCCACAGGCGCAAGGCGGCAGGTGACGATTCGGCCTGTGCCTGCTCGGGACGCACCACAAACAGCAGCTTGTCAAACTCGGCAGCGGCCATTTGCAGGCGGCGCAGTTGCTCGGGGCGCACCTGCACCAGCCAGGCCAGCACGGCGTCTACATCGGCACAACGCAAGGCCTGCTCAGTGGCCCACAGACGCTGCGCGCCCAGTGATGCAGACACCCACAGCAAGCGCTTGGGTGCCAAACCCTGCGCGCCCAACGCAGGGCTGAAGGGCAGGTATGGAGCCCCCACCAGCACCACCGCACCGGTGCCCGAGCGAGCCAGAGCGGGCAGCAGCAAGCGCCACTCGCTGTGTACGCCAGCGGGCTGCAATATCTCGTTCAGCGCGCCCAATGGCCAACCGCCGCCGGGCAACTGGGCGTCCAGCAGCGCATCACCGGTGGCCAGTACCCGTGCCGGGGCACCCGCCAGCGTATCGGCCTGCCAGACGTCCGGGTGAACGCCCTTGCGGGAGAGAAGATGGGCGGCGGCGGACATGGAATCATTAAAACTGTATTTTTATACAGTATATATCGCCCAACCTTTCACTGAACAGTGATGCACATCAACTTCCCCAGTCTGCGCTGGCGTACAAGTGGGGTGATTCAGCCATGGAAAACCAAACAAACTCAAAAATCTCCCCGTGGCACTCGCTAAAAAACCGGGTAACCGTTTTCACGCTGGTCATTTTCGTAAACAGCCTCTGGGCGCTGTCGTTCTATGCAAGCCGCATGCTGCAAGACGATATGCAACGCGTATTGGGCGAGCAACAGTTCTCGGTCGTCTCTCTTGTCGCAGCAGAAGTCAATGACGAACTCGTAAACCGTGTGGAGGCTCTGGAGCGCATTGCCGAGGAGATTGATACAGCCCTGATCGGCAATCCGGCAGGGTTGCAGGCACGACTGGAGCAGCGCCCACTCCTGCAACACCTGTTCAACGGTGGCATTTTGGTCACGGGAGCCGACGGCACGGCGATTGCCGATGTACCGCTGTCCGCCGGCCGCATTGGCATCAACTACATGGACCGCGATTCAATCGGCGGCCCACTCAAACTGGGCAAAGCGGTGATTAGTCGGCCCGTGATGGGCAGGAAGCTGGGGGCACCTGTGTTTAGCATTGGCGCCCCGATACGCGATGGCGCAGGTGCGGTAATCGGCACTCTGGTAGGTACCGTCAACCTGGGCCTGCCCAACTTTCTGGACAAGATTACCGGCGGCAAGTACGGGAGATCCGGTGGGTTTTTAGTGATTGAACCGTCGGAGCGACTGGTCATCTCCGCCACCGATAAAAAGCGAGTCATGGAGCGACTACCTGCTGTCGGCCTGATTGCGGGGATGGACCGCATGCTTGATGGTTTCGAGGGAACCGACATCTTTACTAATGCACTTGGAAACGAGGTCATGAATTCGGGCAGGATCATTCCCATAGCGGGCTGGCGGGCTGTCGTCACGATTCCCACCATGGAGGCTTTGTCACCCATCTACCAGCAGCGGCAACGCATGTTGTGGGCAACCGTTCTGCTGACCTTGCTGACCGGCGGGCTGACCTGGTGGATGCTGCGGCGGCAACTATCACCCATGCTCAACACGGCACAAAAACTAACCCGTCTGGCGACTACAAACCTGCCAGTCAAGCCACTACCGGTCACCCGCCAGGACGAAATCGGCGCCATGATTGGCGGCTTCAATCATCTGCTGGAAACTTTGGGCAATCGGGAAACCGCGTTGGTGGACAGCGAGTTTCGCTGGAAGTTTGCCATTGATGGGTCGGGGGACGGCCTGTGGGATTGGAACGTGCCACAAAGCACCGTCTTCTTCAGCGCCCGGTGGAAAGCGATGCTGGGCTTCACGCAAAACGAGATTGGCAACAGCCTGAACGAATGGAGCCAACGGATCTACCCCGACGATCTGGCGCGTGTCATGGCCGATGTACAAGCGCATCTGGAGGGACTGACGCCCATTTACCTCAATGAATACCGCATCCTTTGCAAGGATGGCAGCTGGAAGTGGATTCTTGACCGGGGTCTGGTGGTCAGCCGTGATGAGGCGGGCAAGCCCTTGCGCGTCATTGGCACGCATGCCGACATCACCGAGCGGCACCTGGCGGAGGCCGAACGCAATGCGCTCCAGGAGCAAATCCGCCAGATGGCCTACTTTGACCCGCTCACGCATTTACCCAACCGGCGCCTGCTCGACGACCGATTGGGCCAGGCACTGGCTGCCAGCAAGCGCAGTGGTCTGCATGGAGCCCTGATGTTTCTGGACCTGGATAACTTCAAGCCGCTGAACGACACGCATGGGCACGGCGTGGGCGATTTGCTGCTGGTGGAGGTAGCCAGTCGCTTGACCGACTGTGTACGTGAGACCGACTCGGTAGCCCGACTGGGGGGTGACGAGTTTGTGGTGTTGCTGAGCGAACTCAACGTTGACTATGCAGTATCCACCGAGCAAGCCAGCGCTGTGGCCGAAAAAATAAGGGCTGCGCTGGCCATGCCATACCAGTTGACCGTCACGCATTCGGGCACCGCGGACTCCACGGTACAGCACCATTGCAGCGCCAGCATCGGCGCGGCTATCTTCCTTAACCACGAAGCCAGTCCCACAGACCTCATGAAGTGGGCCGATGCCGCCATGTACCAGGCCAAGGATGCGGGTCGAAATGCCATCCGGTTTTATGAATCAAATTTGCCGCCAGCTCCCGTAAATACTGCGTGAAAAGCTATCAAAAAAATAGCAATCCATGCTCAGGACGGAAAGTAGGGCAAAAAGAGGCTCCGCAATTTTTTGACCGCATCCAGCTCAGACGCGCTCAGGACCGTTTCAGAGTCCCAGTCGCAATAAACCAGGCCCGAAACTGCGCTGTTGGCGATGGGCAGGATGACGAACTTGTTGACGTGGGGCATCAGCTCGGTGTAGCCATCGGGCAGCGCACTGACCTTCAGGCGGGACACATCGGCAATGGAGACGTCCACATTGTTCTTGATGGCGGCATGAAAAGCAGTGGGCTGGTAATCTTTGCTGATGCGCAACTTGCTGCGCAACTCGTCAATACCCTTGCCATAGCCATAGCGAACAGCAAAATCCCCCGACTTGGTCAGCATGAAAAGCAGACAGTGCGCCGTCTGCAGGGTCTTGGCGAAGGTCGGAAACATGGCTGCCGCCAGGGCCTCGACGGTCTGCTTTTTGTCGGTCGCCAGCGCAGACAACAAATCGTCCAGCACTTCCTCGTTTGACACATCGGGGCTCGCTTTCCCCTGCGGGGTGATCTGTTCAGACCGTTTGCGAATCAGCCTGTCAACACCGGATTTATCTATCCCTTTGACGTCCAGATCCGCAACCAACTGCTCCACCGCGTCGAACTTGCCCGCGTGGATCAGTGTGGATGCGGATTTAGAAAACCTGGCAATGGCAACCAGCTCGGGGTCGCCGGTTCCGTCGATGACGGAGACAATATTCTTGGGCAACTTCCAGTGCTGCGCCACTTCTGCGCCCAATTGCTCCAG
Organism: uncultured beta proteobacterium; assembly: GCA_903924955.1. Classification (GTDB taxonomy): domain Bacteria; phylum Pseudomonadota; class Gammaproteobacteria; order Burkholderiales; family Burkholderiaceae_C; genus Allorhodoferax. The sequence continues at coordinate 6,051 of CAIYDK010000336.1, forward strand.
AGTCAGGCCCAACACCTCAATGGCGGCCTGAGCTTCCTCGACCCCGTTCGCCACTTGATGAGCGATGGCCGTGGATTCGGCGGCCAGATATTTCTGCGCCAGCAGCGTGCCCAGGTTGTACATGAGGGCTGCAATCGACACGTCTTCGGACCGGCCCGCACAAACATTGCGAGCCAACTCGGACGACAACATGGTCTTGGAGAGAGACTCGTCACGCTGCAAATCAGTATCGGTGACCAGTGCGGTACTCAAGACGATGTGGAGCAAGGCGTCAGTCCCCAACACATCCAGCGCCGATGACACACTGCCAGAGCCGTCAGAGAAGGGCGCATACATGGCTGAATTGGCCAGTTTGAGCACTTTTTGGGTGAGCGCAAAGTCTTCAACAATATGCTGAACCACGTCGCCCGCGGCGTGCTTGTCGTTACCCAGCGAACTGATCACGGATGCCACGGTGTTCTCCAAGGCTGGGAAGCCTTTGGAAACCCGCATGGCACCAAGAAGTCGTTCAACCGTCGCGGCCCGATCAATCATGCTGGCGTCCCCTCATGCTGATCAAGTAGTCGGCTGATAGCGTCCGCCGACATGGGCTTGCCCAGCAGATAGCCCTGAATCAAATCACAACCCGCATCCTTGAGGAAATCAAACTGCGCCTCGTTTTCCACTCCTTCGGCAACCACCTTCAGATCAATGCTGTGTGCCAAATTAATCATGGCCGTAATTAATTTCATATCGGTGGCAGAGGCCGTGCGCTGCTCCTCGATCGCGCGCACAAAGGCCTTGTCGATCTTGATGCTGGACACCGGAAGCCGCGTCAGGTACGCCAGACTGGAAAACCCCGTACCAAAATCGTCAATCGAGAAGCGTATACCCCGCTCGCGCAGCAAGGCCAATGCCCTTTCGGTTTTTTCCTGGCTGTGCATCAAGGTGGACTCTGTTATTTCCAGAATCACGGTGGTCGGATCCACCCCCGTTTCGGTGATGGCATCCATCACCTGGCTGTCGAATCCATCGGCCCCAAACTGCACGGGAGAAACGTTCACCGACATAACGAATCCAGGCATTTTCTGGTGAAACTTCTTCAACTGATGGCATGCATAGCGCAAGGCCCACTTGCCCAGAAACGGCATCAGACCCGACTCTTCCACGATGGGAATGAATTTATCAGGCGCCACACGCCCAAAGTCGCGACTGGTCCAGCGCATCAGTGCTTCCGCCCCGATCAACTTGCGCTGCACATTGTATTGGGGCTGGTACTCCAGATAGAACTCCCCCTCCTGAATTCCGTCATGCATGGCAGCCTTGATCGAAAAATCGACGCTGACATCATCAGCGGCATAAATGCTGACCCGGTTTTTTCCGGCATTCTTGGCGTGGTACATGGCCGTATCAGCGTTCTTGAGCAGCGTGGAGTAGTCCTCACCATGATCCGGGAACTGCGCTATGCCAATGCTCACGCCCAGGTAGGCACTGTGTGGCGCCGTGTCGTAGGGCCTGGCGATGGCTAACAGCGCCTTTTTCACCGCAGCGTGCGCTGCTGCGGCGTCTTGGCCCATCAATAGCAGCACGAATTCGTCGCCACCCAGGCGCGCCAGCACATCATCGGGTCCCGCGATGCGGGCGAGTCGCTTGGATGTTTCGATCAAGACCGCATCCCCCATGGCATGTCCATAGGTGTCATTGACCTTTTTAAAGCCATCCAGATCCAGCAGGGCAATGGAAAATGTGGACTGACCTGCATGCAACTGCGCTTCCACCGTTTTTTTGAAAAAGCCCCGGTTGGCGAGTCCGGTCAATTCATCGTGTTCTGCGGCATGTCGATAGATTGCATCGTTGGTTTTCCATAATGAAATGTCGATCAAACACAGTACATACTGATCCACCGAAGCCAATCGGTAGGCGCGCACATTGACCCAGCACTCGACACCGCTCTTGATGACGCGGACATCGCAGGAGAAGTCTTCTGGCTTTTCCTTGCAGGCATCAGTGAATCGGCCCACATCTTCCGTATGCAGCAAAGTCAAAAAATTCCTGGGGTGCTCCTGCGCAGTAGGACTACCCAACCACCGCTGGCCGGTCTCGGAAATGTATTTGATGGCATAGTCACCATTCACACGGAAAACGGCATCCAGAACGCGATCCAACGTAGGCGAACTCATACCGCCGTGCTCTCCCTGGTTGTGTCGTTCACGGTCTCGTCCCCACGCAACACCGGCCCCATCACCTCGACCAGTTCCACCATATCAGCCTTGAGCGCAGCGGATATGTCGTGCTCCAGCACGGGCATGACCTGCCCGAAGGGGGCCAGTAAACGGTTAAGGCCATAGGCGCGGTTGCGCCCGTTGACTTTACCCAGGTACAGCGCCATGTCAGCAATTTGCATGGCCTTTTCCCAGTTGCAGTCGGTTTCCGGCAAACCGGAAAACGGCAGCGTCAAAAAGCCGCAGGTGACCGTAATGGTCATTGCCTTGTCGCCCACATCCATGGGCGTTTCAGCGATGACCTTGAGCACCCGTTGCGCCAGACTTTTGAGATGATCCGCGCTGGACTTTGGCGAGTAAATCAAAAACTCTTCGCCACCCCAGCGCATGACCATGTCGGTGTCGCGCACCGCACTGCGCAAACGCTTGGCGATTTCGACCAACACCACGTCACCGCCGGCATGGCCCAGCGTATCGTTGATATGCTTGAAATGGTCCACATCCAGAATCATGAGCCCATCGGGGCTGTCATCCTCACGTCGAAAATTGGTTGGGGCAGTTGAACGCTTGCCCATCAGTTCCAGGAAAGACCGGCGGTTAAACAAGCCGGTCAGAGGGTCACGCACTGAATGAAATTCAAGCTGCTGGTTGGCCTCGCGCAGCTTACTGTTGCTCTTGCGCACGCGTCGGTACAACAAGAAGACAAACACGCCCCCCATAACGGTGACCACCGCACCCAGTAGCGTGACAATCTTTTGCAGGCGCTGGTTGCTGATTTCGGCGTCCTTCAGGTTGTTTTCACGCGCCAGCAGCTCAATCTGCTTTTGCCGCTGCACAGCGTCAAACTGTGCCTGTAACGTGGCGACTGATTTCTCGCGATCCGCGCGAAACAACTGTGCCGTCAGTGCCTGCTGTTCGCGGATAGTGGAGACAGCCTCACGGTACAAGCCGACCTGTTCATACATGCGTCCCAGTTCACCCAAAATAGCCTCCTGGTCCGTCTTGGCGTTCGACTGCTGGCTGAACTGAATCGCTGAGCGGACTTCGGCCGCCCCCTCCCGGATTTTGCCCTGCCCCATCAATGCAAAACCAACATTGCTTTGCGCTGCCGCCAGGCCACCCATTTCGCCGGTCTCTTTGTAGACCTCCATCGCCTGCCGGGCAAACACTTCGGCCTTGGGGTAGTCTTTGCTGATCAGGTAGCTGTCACCAATATTGTTGAGCGCCGTGCCCTGCAGGCTGACCAGGCCCGACTCGCGACCGATTCGAAGCGCTTTCTCATAGGCATCAACTGAGGCTTTAGCGCGTCCCAGACTGCCCAATACCGCGCCCTGACTCAGGTACAGCGTGCCCTGGCGCTTGCTGGAGCCGACTTCTTTGGCAACAGCCAATCCATCTTCAATGACTTGCGAGGCTTTATCCCAGTTGGTCATGTCCATATAAACATTGGCCAGGAGGTTAAGCGAGCGCAGGTGCGAGGTTCTGACGTGCTTGGGGAGTTCCTTGGCGTATTGCAGACTCTTGAGCGTGCTCTCCAGTGCAGCCTCGAACCGTCCCATGGTCAGTTGGACACGGCCCAATACCGAGTAAAAGTGCCAAAGGACCAGCGCATCGGCTGTTTGCAAGGCCGTGGCCTCAATTTCCATGAGTTGGGCGTTGGCGGCATCCGTCTTTCCCGCCCATGCCACGATGGACGCAGATTTGGAGGCGGCCAGAACCCCCCCCACATTGTCTTTGTTGGTCTGAGCCAGATGCTGCAGTTCCGTGACCGAGGCTTCAGCCGCCTCCATCTTGGCGGCATCCACCTGGATATCTATCAAGGCAATCAGGTACTCCCGGCGTACGGCGTAGGGCATTGTGGCCCCCTGCGCATGGCCCATGTCCAGCAACTGTTTGAGGGCTTGCGCGTTGTCTTTCTCTGACAGGGTTTGCAGCGCTTCGATGCGCGCAACGGCATCCGTTTGCGCCATGGCACCCCCATGCCCCGCCATGAGCAGGGCGCAAATACCGGCAAATAGCAGGGGGGGCAACCGTCTAGCCATGCGCAATGGTATGTCCAATTTCTGGCCAACGGTGGCGAATATAAGCCCACGACAGCAACCCAATACACAGCATGAGCAGGGATGCCGCCGCCAGCGCTACCGTGGAATGCATCACCAGGGGTGAAATCACCCCGGCAACGATGCCATTGGCAGTGGAACCAACAAACATCTGGAGGCTTGACGCCATGCCGCGTCGCTCTGGGTGCAAGTCCAACACCAACAATGTGACAACCGGGACCATCAGAGCCCAGCCAAACGAAAAAACGCCCAGGGGCAATAAAGCCCAACTAACGTGCGCCTTGAACGCCAGATTGGCGGCCAGGTTGATGACCGCAATCACCAGCATGATTAAAAGCCCAACCCGAATCTGGCGCTTGGGTGCAATTTTTCCGGCCAGTCGCCCGCTGACCATGGCCCCACCCATGATGCCGCCAATCGTCACCAAAAAGCACCAGAAGAACTGTTGCGGGGCCAACTGCAGATGTTCCCCCAAAAATACCGGTGCACTGAGTATGTAGAGAAACATTCCGTTAAAAGGGATGCCGCTGGCCAATGACAGGAGAAAAAAGCGCGGGTCAGATCCCAGTTGCCAATATCCCGCCATCAGATGCCGCGGGTGGAACGCCTGGCGTTGCGTGACATGCAAGGTTTCGGGCAACAGGCGATAAATAGCGATCCACAGCACCAAACCAACACCCGCCAGAAACCAGAAGATGCCGTGCCAACTGACGTGCACCAGCATCCATCCGCCCACCATGGGTGCTATGGCCGGCGCCACTCCAAAGAAAATGGTGACCTGACTCATGACTTTTTGTGCCTGCGAAGGGGCATACATATCACGGATCACCGCCCTGGATACAACAATGCCGGCCCCGGTAGACAGGCCTTGCATGGCCCTGAACAGAATCAGTTGCCCAATGCTGTGTGCCAGCGCACAACCAACCGACGCAACGGTAAACGCAACCAGTCCCCCCAGCACCACGGGTCGACGTCCAAAGCTGTCTGAGATGGCGCCGTGAAACAGGCTCATGAAGGCGAAACCGAAAAGATAGGCCGACAGGGTTTGCTGCATCTGCACAGGCGATGCATCGAGCGATCGGGCCATGTCGGCAAACGCCGGCAAATACGTGTCAATCGAGAAGGGGCCCAGCATCCCCAACAAGGCCAACAGAATGGCAAACGCCCACTGCGGGGCCTGCCAGAGTTTGTGCGCATCGGGGTTCATGCGCCTATTGGACCACGTCCATGCGGTAGTATGGAGTGGTCAAACCGCAACACGCTACCAAGAGATTCAAGATGCAACTGTTCCGACTCATTTCCTGCGCTGCGTTGAGTGTGGGCTTGCTGGGCTGCGGTCAGTCCAGCGGCCCCAATATCAGCACTGTGGCAACGCCCGTGCAGCCCGCGTCTGCAAAGGTGTCAAACGCCCCCGCGGCACACCCTGTCGGGCTGGTCATGAAGACATTGACCAACCCCTTCTTCATCGAGATGGAAAAAGGGGCACGCAGAGCGGAGAAGGAATTGGGCATTGCGCTCACCGTCAAGGCCGCTGCCCAGGAAACGTCGATCGAGCAACAAATTCAGCTGGTCAATGACCTTGTTGCCGCCAAAGTCGAGGCAATTATTATCGCCCCGGGAGACTCCATGAGTCTGATTCCTGCGCTAAAAAAAGCGGCGGATGCGGGCATCAAGATTGTCAACATTGACAACCGACTCGACCCCGATGCGCTCAACCAGGCCGGTCTGGGCGTTTTGCCATTTGTGGGAGTGGACAACGAGGCGGGCGCCTACAAAGCAGGCCAGTTTTTGGCCACGCACGCCAGCACACCCACACAGGCGGCCATTCTGGAGGGTATTCGCAGCGCCGACAACGCTCGCCAGCGCATGGAGGGGGCCAAGCGCGCATTGATCGAGAACAAACATATCAAGTTGGTAGCCCTGGAAACGGCCAACTGGAAAATTGACGAGGCCTATAACGTCAGCAAGGTGCTATTTGCCAAACATCCTGATGTCAAATTGCTGTTTGCTGCCAATGACATGATGGCGATGGGGGCCAGCAAGTACCTGCTGGAGTCTGGCAAGGTCAGCGTAAAAGTGGTCGGTTTCGATGCCTTGTCCGAAGCCCTTACCGAAATCAAGTCCGGGCACTTGGCGGCCACGGTGGACCAGCAGGCGGCAGAACAAGGCTACCAGGGTGTGGTGCTGGCGCTGCGGTTGCTCAAGGGCGAGTCTGTGGTGCCAGTCACCATGATTGAGACCCGCCTGATCACAGCGGCAGAGCTGAGATAAATCCACCAATTCGTCGCGCTGTGAAGCTGCGTCTCAACATCACCGTCAAGCTACTGGCGTACCTGCTGGTGGCGGGCGTCGTGCCTCTGACGGTGCTGGGTTTTAGCGCACTGGAGATTTCAAGACGCATCGTGCTGGAACAGGCGCAGTCGGAAAACATCCGCGTGTTAGGAGGTTTTGCGTCTTACCTTTCACTTTACCGCGATCAGGTAGAAGACCTTGCCACCAACATCGCAGGTAACGAAGCGGTTGGCGGAGCCCTGCACACCGCCGACGAGCCCGACAGCAGTGGGTTTGACGCGCTGAATACACGCGCCCAAATTGGATATGCGCTGAACAACTACATTCGCGTCAAAGGGCTGGTTTCACTGGATCTATTTTCTGTGGCCGGGACGCACTTTCATGTTGGGGAAACGCTCAATGCGAGCACCGTTCAGCCAGAGGTTTCCAGTGAATTGCTAAAGCAAGCCACGCAATCCGCATCGCCCAATATGTGGAAAGGGGTTGGCCCCAACATCAACAGCAGCTCACGCGTTGGGCAAGTCACCAGCGTGCTGCGGGCAATACGGCATTTTTCACCTAAGTCCGGCAAATACAACGTGGCAGGACTCCTGGTTGTCAGCCTCAACGATGACATCATGAAAGAGTATTTGCGTCGCGTGCCACTGCCTGCTGGTCAGCAATTGATGCAGGTCGACCCCAGCGGGCGGGTGGCGCTGCACTCCAACTTCCAGATGGTGGGGCAGGTGCTTACACCAACACTGCTGGAGTTAATGCGCGATGCGAAGGGGACACAGGAATTCACCCTGGACGGGCAGCAGGTTTTGATGGATGTCAATTCAGCGGACCATGACCGGGACCATGGTTACCTCGTGATGTTGACACCGCGCCAACTGGTAACCAGCCGGGTTGACCAACTCACGCTGACCACCGCCACCCTGCTGGCACTTGGCCTACTGGGCGTGCTGGCACTGACCTGGCGTTACGCGCGCACCGTGGTGGCCCCCATACGTGCAGTCTCCAATGGATTCAATCAGCTTCAACGGCGCCCGGGTGCGCTGCACGAACCTTTGCCAGCACCCCGGGCCAACGATGAAATTGGGCAGCTGGTAGCGGGCTACAACCGACACCTACTGGCACTCAATGCACAAAGTGAGTCTGCCAGCGAGTTGCTGCTGGCGGAAGTTGCCCGCCGAGCGACCGAGAACATGCTGATCACGTCAATGGAGGCGCTTGACGAAGCCTTTGTCATTTTTGACGATGCCGACCGACTGCTGTTTTGCAACGAGCGGTACCGCGATGTCTACCGTGCTTCGGCGGAGGTTATTGTTCCGGGGCGCTCGTTTGAAGAGATCGTCCGGTTTGGTGCCGAGCGGGGCCAGTTTCCTGCTGCACAGGGACGTGTTGACGAATGGGTTTCCGAGCGGGTTGCCCAGCACCGCAAGGGAAACGCCCTGCTGGAGCAAAAGGTTGAGGACGGGCGATGGCTGCGCATTGTGGAGCGCAAGACTGCGCTGGGCCAGATCGTGGGATTTCGCTTCGACATCACGGAGCTTAAAAAGGCCCAGGAGTCTGCCGAAGCGGCCAGCCAGGCCAAGAGCGAATTCCTGGCCAATATGAGCCATGAAATTCGCACGCCGATGAATGCCATTTTGGGCATGCTCAAACTATTGCAG
>CAIYDK010000337.1 GCA_903924955.1 uncultured beta proteobacterium
AGCGCTGCGCAGCAACTGCTGCAAGGCGACCGCGCGTCCTTCGCACTGAGTCGCCCGCCGGGCCACCATGCCGGGGCCGACTTCTTTGGCGGCTACTGCTTTTTGAACAACGCCGCTCTGGCCGCCCAGCACCTGCTGGACGCAGGAAAAGGGGCGGGCATATCGAAGGTGGCTGTGCTCGACATTGACTACCACCATGGCAATGGCACGCAGGCCATTTTTTATGACCGCCCCGACGTGTTCTTTGCCAGCATCCACGGCGACCCGCTCACCGAGTACCCGTTTTACCTGGGCCATGCGGACGAGCGCGGTGCCGGCGCGGGGCTGGGTGCCAACCTCAACCTGCCACTGCCGCGTGGTACCGGGTTTGTCGTGTGGTCGCAGGCGCTGGACACTGCGCTGCAAACCATCGCGAACTGCGGTGCCGATGCGCTGGTCGTCTCACTGGGGATGGACACCTTTGTGGGCGACCCCATTTCCGGCTTTACGCTGACCAGCGACGACTACCTGCGTGTGGGGCAGCGCATTGCGGCAGCGGGCTTGCCCACTGCGTTTGTGTTCGAAGGCGGTTACGCCGTGGCCGAGGTGGGCGTGAATGCCGTCAATGTGCTGGAGGGCTTTGTCTGTGCAGGGGCTTGACGCTGTCCGTGTGCAGCGGTTACCCTGCCAGCGCGTGGTTGCTGGCGACGTGCAGGAGGTCGAAATGTTCAAGTTTTGGTGGATAGCCGTGCTGGCAAGCTTGGGTTGTGCCGCGGCGTGGGCGCAAGGTGCACCGTTGAAACTGGTCACCATCCTGGCCCTGGACCGGCCGATCATGGTGGCTGAAAGGACCGTGCTGGATGCTGCTTTTGCACGGGTTGGCCTGGGCTTCGGGCTGGAGTACAACCCCGCCGAACGTGCCCTGATTGGCTTTAAGGATGGCAGTTTTGACGGTGACGTCAACCGCATTGGAAGCTTTTACCAGTCGTACCCGCAAGCCATACGCGTTGAGCCCCACATTCAAAACACCTACTTTTACGCCATAGGCATCTCCACCACCGCCAAACCCGCGGCTTGGGCAGACCTGACCCGCTATTCGATAGCCTATGTGCGCGGCTTCAAAGGGATCGAGATCCGGACCGCTGCCGTGCCGGGGCGCGAAGTCACCGACTCGGATGAGTCCTGCCTGAGGATGGCCGCTGCACGCCGCGTCGACTGGTGCATCCTGCCAGCTGAGCGCAAGGGCGCGTGGCCCCTGCAGGCGCAGTATGCAGACCGGCTCACCGGCGTGCTCATAGACAATGTCAAGGTCTACATCTGGCTGGGCCCGCAGCATGCCGACACAGCACAGCGTCTGACCCGCGCTTTGCGCGATATGGAAAAGTCCGGCGAGTTGCAGAAGGCCATGGCATTGTTTCGCCAGGCCGATTGAAGCCTGTTGCCATCCGAGCCCATTGCATGCCCCATTCATTGTTTGACGCACTGAAACCGCGTTCCGCCAGAGCCACGCTGGCCGCCATCGGACTGATCGCATCGAGCTTGCTGATGGGGGCCTTGTCGGCCGGCTCTTATTTTTTGACCGAGCAGCGGCTCAACGACGACAAGCGTGCGCTGTGGCAGCAGGTCAGGCAGCATTTGGGGCCGCCAGTCGGCAGGGCGTTGTGGGTCTATGACCTGCCTGGACTGGATGCCGTGCTGCGCGCGGAATTGGGCGGGTCTGTGCTGGGTCTGGCGGTGGTCGATAACCTGGGCGCGGTGGTGGCACAGCAGGGCCTGGTGCTTCCGGTCGGCGGGGGCACTGTGCCAGTGGATGCCGAGGTACTGGTTATGGATATCCCCGTCGTGGAGAAACGGCATCTCGGGCGCATTCATGTGGCCTGGTCCGATGCCAATCTGCGCCAGACCTTGCGGGTCACCCTGTGGCTGGCGCTGGCACAACTGGTGGCTGTCAACCTAGTGTTGTTAACCGTGGTGTGGGTGGGTGTGGACCGGCTGATTTTCAAGCGGGTTTATCGTCTGCAGCGCGCGCTCGACCTTGCGGCAAGCCGGGAAGATGCATCTGATATTGTTGCGTTGCCGGTTAGCGCCGCCAATGAGTTTAGCGCCATCACGCGCAGTATCAACACCATTACGACGCGACTCGGTGAAGAACTGGATGCCGGGCGGGAGTCCGAGGAAGAAGCGCGTATGGCCCTGGCCAATATGCAAAGCGCGCAGGAGGGGTTGGTGCAAGCCGAAAAGATGGCCTCGCTGGGCCGTCTGGTGGCGGGTGTTGCCCATGAACTCAATACCCCCATTGGCAATATCGTGATGGTTGCCAGTGCGCAGCAGGAAGTGGCCCGGGAGCTGGTCCAGGCCGCCGCCTCCGGCTCGCTCACGCGTACCGCGCTGGCGGCCATGGTTGACAGAATCGGCGAGGGTGCCGGTCTGATGCTCGTCAGTTCACGGCGCGCGGCAGACCTGATCCAGAATTTCAAGCAGGTTGCGGTGGATCAGACGACCGACCAGCTACGCGATTTTGATCTGGCGCGCCAGATGGCTGAGGTGTTGTCCGTCATCACCCATGTGGTGGCAAAGACGCCTATTCACCTGGTCCAACAACTGGAGCCCGGTATTTCCATGCACAGCTACCCCGGTCCGCTGGGCCAGGTGCTGACCAACCTCGTCATGAATGCGGTCAATCACGGCTTCAATGGCACACAGCCTGGCACCATCACCGTCACCTGCGCGCGGGAGGGTGAGCGCGCGTGCATTACCGTCACGGACGACGGGATTGGCATTTCGCCTGAAAACATCGGAAAGATATTTGACCCATTCTTCACCACCAAACTGGGTCAGGGAGGTACGGGCCTGGGCTTGCACATCTCGCATAACATGGTCTACGGCCCCTTGGGTGGGCGCATGACAGTCCAGAGCACGCCCGGCGTTGCCACCACCTTCACCGTGCGGTTGCCCTGTGTTGCCCCCGGCTCGGATCGGAACTGATTTTTCACAAGGAGGCCTTGACCCTGAAACGTCGTCACATTGACAGATGGGTCCCGATCCTGGAATCAGGAATTTCAAAAATGACGACTTAAATGCGAAGGATCCCTGTCTGAGTGGCGGGCAGTCAATATGGCAGTCGATACCTCAGCAAACCCTGCACCACGTTCGCTCGGCGCGATGTAGCGCGGCAGGTGCGTGAGCTGGCTCTCAAACCGCCGAATGTTGGCCACACCCACGCTGTGGGTGAAGTGCTCGAACATGGCCTGGTCGTTCCCTGAATCGCCCACAAAGACCCAGCGGTCCAGCTCGTGCGCCAGCTCGCGTCCAAACAGCTCGCGCACGATCCAGCTGGCGCCCAGCCATTTGTTGAAGTTGCCAAAGCAGCCGTGGATGTGGATGCTGCTTACCGTTGTTTGCAGGCCCTCGCGCTGCAAGATCGCCAACACGCGTTGTACGGTCTCCGGTGGCAAATGGGCGCATTCGTTGTAGTCAAAGGCAATGTCGGTCTCGCGGCCGGTGCTGTCGCGGCTGAGGAATACGCCCGGCACTTCGAACATCACACGGGTGGCAATTTTCTGCATCCGCGCCTGGTTGCTGGCGCGGGTGGTTGCATCCTGTTGGTATAGTTTTGATAGCGGCTCACGCAGGTTTAACGGGGGCTCCAGACCAATTTGGCATATGCTGGCTTTCGTGTGCTTCTGCACAAACGCCACTCCGCCATTTTCAGCGACCATGGCGTCGACGGGCCACGGGGTCGCACCTCCCATGAATCGCTCACACCAGCCAATGGGGCGCCCGGTAATGGGTATGACGACCAGCCCCGCCGATTTCAAATCAGTGAGTGCCTGCAGTGCATCGGGCGTGATGGCGCCGTCCGTCGTGAGTGTGTCGTCGATGTCGGTAAACACACCGACGATTTGGCGTCGGGCCTCAACAGGCCAATCGGCAAGAGGTTTCATGGCGACAAGGGCGGGGGGCTACATCTATCCGGCGGTTTGCAGGGCTAATCCAGCATGCTCACGCAGCGGATGGAAGTGGATCTTGGGAAAACGTTCCTGCGCCAGACGCACGTCATACGGGCTGGTGCACAGATAGGCCAATGTGTTGGCCGCGTCGCGCGCCATGCGCATGGGGTAGGCCTCGCAAAATGCTTTCAACTCCTGCGGGGTGTCAGCGGTGATCCAGCGTGCGCCGGTGTACTGACAGCCTTCCAGGCGGATGTCGGCGTCATATTCGCCCTTGAGGCGGTGCTGCACCACTTCAAATTGCAGTTGGCCGACGGCACCCAGCAGCATGTTGCCGCCGACCTCCGGGCGAAACACCTGGATGGCACCTTCTTCCCCCAACTGCGCCAGGCCTTGCTGGAGTTGTTTGGTGCGCAGCGGGTTACGCAGCACCACGGTCATGAACATCTCAGGTGCAAAGAAGGGCAGGCCGGTGTACAGCAGGTTGACGCTGCCGTCGGTAATGGTGTCGCCCAACTGCACACCACCGTGGGTGGTAAAGCCCACAATATCGCCGGCATAGGCCTCTTCCACCGCCTCGCGGCGCTGGCTCATGAATGTGACCACGGACGTGGGGCGCAATTCCTTGCTGGTGCGCATGACCTTGAGCTTCATGCCCGGCGTGTACTTGCCCGAGGCCACGCGTACGAATGCGATGCGGTCGCGGTGGTTGGCGTCCATATTGGCCTGCACCTTGAACACCACGCCGCTGAAAGCGTCGTCGTCGGGCAGCACTTCCTTGACCACGGGCTGCTTGTTGACGACAAACGAACTGGTGCGTTTGCCAGGCGACGGCGCCAGATCGACGAGGGCGTCCAGAACCTCCATCACGCCAAAGTTGTTGACGCCGGAGCCAAAGAAAACCGGGGTCTGCTTGCCGGCCAGAAAGGCGGCATGGTCCCAGGTGGGGGAGGCGCCCACGGCCAGTTCCATGCTGTCAATGGCGCTGGTCCACTCGGCGCCGAAGCGTTTTTCCAGGGATGCAGCATCGTTCAGCGGCACGCAGTCAAAGTCCTGCGGGCGGCGTTCGCTGCCACTCTCAAACACCGTCATGGCCTTGGTGCGCAGGTTGATGATGCCGCCAAAGCCCTTGCCCTGACCGACCGGCCAGGTCATGGGCACGCAGGGCATGCCCAATTCGC
>CAIYDK010000338.1 GCA_903924955.1 uncultured beta proteobacterium
ATCCCTCCAGTGACGGTGATCCAAATCCTTGCTATCCACCTGTGCAACCTGCTCAGACACGAACAGATGATCTCCAAGAACCGACTGAAGACCGGCAATGACTTCCAGCAAGTCGGTCACACACACCTGCCCCGCCTTGTACCCAACATTGTCGGACGCGCTATCAGACGAACCCGCAATTGTTCCGCCCATACCCAAGAAAACCAACTTTTTCAACATATTTGCGCTTTCTACTTGCAAACAAAATAAAACTGGTTAAAAATACAGCTACTGGATGCCGAAACAGCGTGTATAGACCAACAGTCCCCGGCCCAGAACCAAGGAGACCGTATGCTTGAAAGTCCCAAACTTACCGCAAGACAACAACAGATTCTGGATCTGATTCAAAGTGCGATTGCGCGTACCGGCGCCCCCCCCACGCGCGCAGAAATCGCCAATGAGTTAGGTTTCAAGTCTGCCAATGCTGCTGAAGAACACCTGCAAGCCCTTGCCCGCAAAGGTGTCATTGAGTTAGTCAGTGGCACGTCTCGCGGCATCCGACTCAAGAGCGAAGCTTTGCGGTCTATCAATGAATCCCGCTTCAAACAATTTTCTCTGCCGCTTCCTGGGTTGGCCCAATTGGCTTTGCCATTGATAGGCCGTGTGGCAGCGGGCTCCCCTATTCTCGCCCAGGAACATGTGGACAAGACCTACTATGTTGAAAACAGCCTGTTTCAACGCCAACCTGACTACCTGCTGAAAGTGCGTGGCATGTCTATGCGCGATGCCGGGATCATGGACGGTGATTTACTGGCTGTCCAATCCACCAAAGATGCAAAGAATGGTCAAATCATCGTCGCTCGATTGGGCGATGAAGTAACCGTCAAACGATTTCGGCGCAATAAGAACGTCATCGAGTTGCACCCGGAGAACCCTGACTATCAAACGATCATCGTAGAACCGGGCGAAGCCTTCGAAATAGAAGGTCTCGCGGTTGGTTTGATTCGTAACACCATGCTCATGTAAACCTGTTGGAAATTTGCTGTTATGAACATCGCTCTATTTGCCCAATCGGGAATTTTCGGATCTCTTCAGTCTCTGGTGCGCTGGTGGACTGACAGAAGCCCAGCAGCCCATCATCGAGTAACACCCCCCACACAAAGCCGTCCCAACGTCGTTCCGAAATCGATAGCAAGTTCTTCTTTGATGACGGGGGCTACAGCCGATTGCCGCAGCATACTTAAACCGCTACGCGTGATCCGCGTGGTGGAATCTGGGCAAAACCGATCCAGCATCGGAAGAATTGTCATATCGGGACGTATGGCCGACGTTTGCGCAGAACTGGATCGCTTAGCCGCTGGAGAAGCCGCAGTTCCTTAATTGAAGCACGTTCCGGATGTGTGAATCAAGCGCCATCGGCACCGGGACGTTGGTGCAAGCGGGTCCTGTAACAAGGCACAATGGCATCCATGAATATCGTGATTTTGGATGACTATCAGGATGCTGTACGCAAACTGGAATGCGCTGCCAAGTTGGAACAATACCAGGCAAAGGTATACACCAATACGGTGAAAGGCATTGGGCAACTTTCAGTTCGACTCAAAGATGCGGACGTAATCATTTTAATTCGCGAGCGGACCCACATCAACAGGCAGTTGATCGAAAAACTGCCCAAACTCAAACTTATCTCCCAAACCGGACGCATTGGGCTTCATCTGGATGTGCAGGCTTGTACCGAGAGGGGAATTGCAGTCGCCGAAGGCACTGGATCCGGTGTAGCGCCAGCAGAACTAACTTGGGCGCTCATTCTGGCCGCCATGCGCAGATTGCCACAATATATTGGCAATTTGAAGCACGGCGCGTGGCAGCAATCTGGCCTTAAAGCGGGTTCTATGCCACCAAACTTTGGTATTGGCAGTGAGTTGAGTGGCAAAGTGCTGGGGATTTGGGGTTACGGCAAGATCGGCAAGTTGGTCGCGGGATATGGTCGTGCATTTGGCATGCAGGTGGTCATCTGGGGAAGCGATGGGTCCATGGAAAAAGCCAAAGAAGATGGCTATTCCTGCGCACCCAGCCGTGAATCTTTTTTTGAAAACAGCGACGTGTTGTCCATACACCTTCGACTGAGTGACACCACCAAAAATTCGATTGATCAATCCGATTTGGCTCGCATGAAACCCACATCGCTACTGGTCAACACATCCAGAGCTGAGATCATTGAAACCAATACATTGATTAGCGCGCTGAACAGAGGACGCCCCGGCATGGCAGCGGTCGATGTATTCGAAAACGAGCCTATCTTGCAGGGTCACGCGCTGCTGCGACTGGAAAATTGCGTTTGTACACCCCACATCGGCTATGTGGAGCAAAACAACTACGAAAAAATATTTGGTGCCGCGTTTGACAACGTAACCAACTTCATTAAAGGCACCCCTACCAATATCGTCAATCCGGGAGCACTGCAAGTCAGACGGTGATCAGGTATTAAGGTTGACTCGGCAAATTTCGACCCGGTAACGCGAAATCCGCTGCATCAAAGTCGATTAGATTTCCAGGCGGTTCAGATAAATCCAGATCCACGGAGAGGTTTCCAATATCGAGACCATCCACAGACACCGGTTGGGTAGCCTGCTGTAGGTCACCCCCCCCAACACGCTCACTACGGTCAGCCATCGTTTCCACCGGACCCACTTTAGATGCAAGAAACGGGATCAGCGTGGACTCTGAGTCTGAAGCGAGCCGTGTGGCTAAGCCATGCAGCATTAGCAAATCACGAAATGCCTCCAGATCCATCCCGCGGTTCGCCTCATCATTGATGTCCCGAACCAAACATTTTTCAATGTACGCGATCGCCTGTTCTGTGGGCCAAAACGCTTCAATGGCGTGACAAATATCGGGATAAGCCTCCAGAGCTTCTCCTCCCTGGTTGAAGGATGCGTAGGTCGGAACATTTCCTGAGAAAAGCGCGTTGAAATCATTGCGGTAATGGTCAAATTCTGCTTTACGACCCAGTATGTGCAAGATTCTGAGCAAATCCAGATACACAAGCGGATTCGATTCAGCCCTGCCATCCACGCAATCCTTCAGTAAACCTAAAGCCTCATCATGCTGCCCCAGGGTCATAAAGAAATCAGCTTGCTGGCGAACATCGAGCATTTCCTGCGTGTTGACCGCACGCAAACCGGACGTCATGCTGTGCGAAAAATCAACATGACCTGAGGCTCGCAACGATGAGTCTGAGGTGGGCGTCGGGGTACTGGTAACCACTTCGCCGCTTCCTGCTACTTCGCCCTTCAACGCGAAACTGGGTGAATCCAGGTGCAAGTCAATATCGACTCGCGTCAATGCACCGGCGCTACCAGCAACCGGCATGGCGACCACATTTGGCATTGCAACCGCAACACTGCTGCTATCTGGAGCCAGAACAGCAGCTTTGCTGCGGTCACTAGGCGACAGGTGAGGTTCTTTCGAAGCTTCGTCAGTGCCCCACCATGAAGCCGTCTCCTTTCCACCGTTTCGCTTCCTGTAAAGAACGAAGGCCAAACAAAGGCTGCAAAGGAACAGCATTCCAACCAGGCCGTAGACGAGGGGATTGGCGTATCTCTGCGATTCTGCTGCCTCTAACCGCCCCGCAAGCTCCTTGAGGGTCTGGCTGTTTTTTGAACTTGCAACTTGCAACCCCTTGAGATCAACCTCCATAGATTGGCGCCGAGCCTCGGAGTTCAAAATATCCTCAGCAGTCGCATTGAGCGACCGCCATATTGCTGCAGCCTCAGCACGTTTTTGTAAATTCTCAGATTCTCCCAAAATCAATTCACTGCTCAACTTTAAAATTGGATCTCGCTCCTGTGCCAAATCGAGCGGTAGCAGTTTCAGATGCGGTCGGAGTGCGGGAGACGTTCTAGGCACAGGCGGCTTTGGACTGACCGCTTTTTGCCCACCAGCTGGCTCTGGCGAACGTTGCGTCTTTACAGGCACAGAATTGAGCGGGCGATCAACAAAAGTGACCTGACGTTGTGGCAAAACCGTAGGAGTAACGGACTGCGGGGCATCGTTCATACGACTAACTGGCGTCACCACTTCAGACGCCAAATCAGCCAGTAACACAAAACGACGCGTTGCCTTGTACTCACATCCAGCGCGTAAATAAACCGATACCACTGGCTCGTCCACATTGTCGTGTGAAATCACGGACACAAGGGCTGAACCGGATTGCGGCAAATAGTCACTACTTACGGTAATGCGACTGGCGTCTTTTCGGGTGTCACCATAAAAAACATCCGCCTCAAAACACAAGGCAGAGGGCCCCTCTCCCAAATCGAGTTGAATTGGTACCGAGAGTTTAAGCGGCTGCCCCAACAGAACGGCACCCCGTGCTCGCCCCAGCGTCATAGCAGAACTGCCGGTAGCAGCGCACAACAGCGCTACGCCCAAGATTGCAAATCGAATATTTTTACGCTGATTCATTAATGACGTCGATTTTCGCATAGGCATTCGTAGCCCACTGAATCTGGCGCAGTGAGTCCTTCCTTTGTATCGGAGACTCGAGTGTGACAGACACGCAGGCGACAAGGATTTCGCCTAAAAAATCACTCACGGGTCACAATAGCGCCATCAACACCGACACATTCGGTCACCCAAAACACAAGCTATGGACGAACCCATCCTTACCATCGACGAACGTTCAGCAATCAATGCAGGTCGCTGGTTTTCGTCTCTGTCGCCCTCGCTCAAGCACGATATTCTTCGATGCGCCTACGTCAAACGCCACAAAGACGGCGACTTGATTGCTGCTCGGGGGGAGCCTCCAGAAGACTGGATTGCATGCGCCAAGGGCGCTGTGCGGGTGAGTTCCACCTCCATCTCCGGAAAACAGATCACCCTGACCTATGTAGAACCAGGCATCTGGTTCGGAGACGTGTCCATTTTCGATGGAGATCGTCGAACCCACGACGCCTATGCGCACGGCGAGACTACCATTTTGTGCGTTGCGAAAGCGGATTTTAAGAAAATTTTGGCGCTCCATGCGGAGCTCTACGAAGCATTGCTGCGTCTGCACTCCCGCCGGATTCGTCAACTCTATGGGTTGGTAGAGGACCTCAACACATTACCCTTGCGCGCACGTCTGGCTAAACAGCTATTGCATCTGGTACGAAGCTATGGTGTGCCATCACTCAGCGATGCTTCGGAAGTTCGCATTGGCCTTCAATTGGCGCAAGAGGAGTTGGCACAACTATTGGGCGCTTCGCGACAACGCGTCAATCAAGAGCTGAAATCGATGGAGCGAGAGGGTGCAATTCGTATCGAGCAAGGCGGCTTAGTGATACGCGACCGCAATGCGTTAATGCACATCATTGATTCTGACAATTAGTCGCCCACACATTACACCCGCCAAACATTCCATGACCGAATTCGACCATTTTCTGGGTACCCGCCCCGTCACCGGACAGCACACCGTTGATCTGGACGCACTGAGCACCTGGCTCATAAAAAATTTACCCGGCTTCTCTGGCCCACTCACAGTAGAACTGTTCAAAGGTGGGCAATCCAATCCGACCTACAAACTGATTACGCCCAGCAAGAGCTTTGTCATGCGCGCCAAGCCTGGGCCAGTGGCCAAGCTACTGCCATCAGCCCATGCCGTCGAGCGTGAATTCACTGTCATGCGGGGGCTACAGGATACCGGGGTACCTGTTCCCCATATGTATTGCCTGTGCGAAGACGAATCGGTTATCGGAAGAGCGTTCTATGTAATGGAATTCATGCAAGGGCGTGTCCTGTGGGATCAGTCCTTACCGAACATGGAAAAAGCGGAACGGCGCGCCATTTATGACGAAATGAACCGTGTCATTTCTGCCTTGCACAAGGTTGACTTTAAGGCGCGGGGACTGGGAAGCTATGGCAAACCCGGCAATTACTTTGAACGGCAAATCGGCCGCTGGAGCAAACAATACGTAGCCTCAGTCACGCAGCCGATTACGGAAATGGACCATCTGATGGAGTGGTTGCCAAAGAATATACCAGCCATGGCACGCAATGAGAACATGGTCAGCGTCGTGCACGGTGACTACCGGCTGGACAATCTCATGTTTGATTCGGAACAAGCCCGCGTCATCGCGGTACTGGACTGGGAGCTCTCAACGCTAGGCCACCCACTGGCGGACTTCAGCTACCACTGTATGGCGTGGCACATACCACCCGGGGCCTTCCGCGGCATTGCAGGCCTGGATTTGCCCGAATTGGGGATCCCCAGCGAGGAGGAATACATCCGACTGTATTGCGAGCGCACCGGCCTTGCAACGCCCGAACAACTCAAAGCCGACTGGAATTTTTATATGGCATACAACATGTTTCGAATTGCAGCCATTCTGCAAGGCATTGCCAAGCGGGTGGAAGCAGGAACAGCATCCAGCGCGCAGGCCGTCAGCTCGGCTGCAGGGGCCCGGCCCCTGGCGCAAATGGCATGGAAATTTGCCTGCGCCACTTGAATTTCCCTCTTTTTAAATAACTCAACTGGAGATCACATGGATTTTGACTATTCCCCTAAAACGAAAGACCTCCAAGCGCGCTTGCAGCGGTTCATGGATGACCACATTTATCCATCCGAAGGCGCATACCACGCGGAAATCGCAGCCAACACCGCAGCCGGAAAGCGTTGGACACCATTACAGACCATTGAAAATCTGAAGCCCAAAGCACAAGCGGCCGGCCTGTGGAACCTATTCCTGCCAGTTGACAGTGCGCAGGCATCCGGTTATGAGGGTGCAGGACTGACAAACCAGGAATACGCACCACTCGCCGAAATCATGGGCCGCGTCATGTGGTCGAGCGAGGTATTCAACTGCTCTGCACCTGACACGGGCAATATGGAAACCATTGCACGGTATGGATCGGAGGAGAACAAGGCACGGTGGCTCAAACCATTGCTTGAAGGCAAGATTCGCTCAGCCTTTGCAATGACCGAACCCCAGGTCGCATCGAGTGACGCAACCAATATCGAAACCCGTATTGAACGTCAGGGCGATGACTACGTGATCAATGGGCGCAAATGGTGGACCTCCGGCGCGGGTGACCCACGCTGCTCCATCTACATCACCATGGGAAAAACCGACCCCGAAGCGGCTCGCCATTCACAACAAAGCATGGTTCTGGTACCCGCCAACACGGCAGGCCTCAAGGTGGTTCGCCCGCTCAACGTATTTGGTTACGACGACGCGCCCCATGGCCATATGGAAGTGCTGTTTGAAAATGTACGTGTCCCGGTCACCAACATCTTGCTGGGCGAAGGCCGTGGCTTTGAAATCGCCCAGGGACGACTTGGCCCCGGACGCATTCACCACTGCATGCGACTGATTGGGCTGGCAGAGCGGGCCCTTGAATTGATGTGCAAGCGTGCTTCGTTGCGCGTTGCCTTTGGTAAACCCATTGCCGCACAAACGGTGACACAGGAACGCATCGCCGAAGCGCGTTGCAAAATCGACATGGCTCGTTTGCTGACACTTAAGGCGGCGTGGATGATGGATATCGCTGGTAATAAATTTGCAAAAAATGAAATTGCCATGATCAAGGTCGTAGCGCCCAGTATGGCCTGTGAAGTGATCGACTGGGCGATCCAGGTGCACGGCGGCGCCGGTATGTGCGACGACTTCCCATTGGCCTACAGTTATACCAATGCACGAACGCTGCGTTTTGCCGATGGGCCAGATGAAGTCCACCGCAATGCCATTGCAAAGGCTGAACTGGGAAAATACAACCCGAAACCCAAATCGGTATAAGTAGGTCAAACAAGACGGCGCAATTAGCGCCGTTTTTTCTCACCATGGAGCCTTATTCAACCCGGACCACAACTCGTTTAGATCCGAAAATCTCCATTTGGCAGGATCTTCGCGACTAATAATTTTTTCGGTGGCTCCGGGTAGAGATAAATCGATCACTTCAGGAACAATCCGCAAATTGGACTTCGTCGAGAAAAAAACTTTTACCGATGGGGTTGTGAGTGACTTCCCGGTCTGTTCGACAACTACCCCCAATCGCCCCGAGGTCAACTTAACCAAAGAGCCAATGGGATAAATGCCCAAACTCTTTACGAACGCCTGAAAAACTTTTCCGTCAAAGTGCCCATTGGCCCACTCCGCCATCTTGCGCAATGACTCAGCAGGATCCCAACCCGATTTATAAGGACGGTTTGAAGTGATGGCATCATAAACGTCGCAAACAGCACCCATCTTGGCAAACAAGCTGATTTCATCGGCTTTCAGCCCTTTGGGATAACCAGAGCCATCCACCTTTTCATGATGGTGCAAACAGACGTCTAAAACCATCGGATCCGCATCACGCCCTGTCAGAAGCATGCGATGTCCCTCGACAGGATGTGTTTTGATAATATTGAACTCTGCGTCGGTCAATTTTCCTGGCTTGTTCAAAACCTCCATTGGCATCAAGGCTTTGCCCAAATCATGCATCAAGCCAGCCATTCCAGCCAGTCGTACCTGCGACTCATCCAAGCCTAACTGTTTGGCGAGTCCAACCATCATGGCGCACATGGCAACTGAATGCATGTAGGTATAGTCATCAACAGTTTTTAAGCGCGCAAGACTGATCAGTGCTCCAGGATTTCGTGCCACTGAATCCGAAATTTCTTCCACTAATTGCCGTGCACCGCCAGTGTCAACCGCCTTCCCCATCCGTGCTTCCTGAAACATGGAAATCACTGCCTGCTTGGATTGAAAGCAAATCTTGGTCGCACGTTCGATTTCCACGCCCATGGAAACTGGTGCCAACTCCCGCTTTTCTTCAACTGCCTGCTTCAGTTGCTCCTCGACTTGCGCCTCGGATTCGGCTTCAGATATAGCTTCCTGACCAAGAGGCACATCCAGCCCCTTGCTTACATCAACCCAGACTTCTTTAATACTACTGGCAAGAATAGTTTCTATATCCTTTGGATCAACCAGCACAAAACCCGTTCGCCAGAACGGATGCTCCATCCAGGAGCCACAAAACTCCTTGAGGTGCATACCAACAGAAAGCTGTTCGACAGTAATTTTCTTTAGCATTTAAACTTTACCGGCCATACAGAACCTAGAAAATTCCACTACCGCCAAACATCAACACATTCTGACAGAACATAAGCATTTGCACCCTGCCCTAGCAAGCATCTTCAATGCAAGTGGCGCGGCTTTCGCCCACCACCTCCGTGCCCCCCACCATGATTGCCGCCAGACCCGCTGGGTGGCTTTCCCAGCGCCAACGAACTGACCAATGCATCGAATCTTTGCGCGAACAACTTATCCACCTCACCCACCACCCCGTTCAACTCTGCTCCGTCGAAGTGCCGCTCCATTAGCGAAATTACGTCCTGCACCAATAAATCCCGCTGTACCTGCATGATCGCAGCCGGGTTGGGGCCAACAAACAACATCACAAAATCATCTCTTGATTCACTACCAGTAGGTCCGTCCTCTTCGTCAAAGTCTGCATCGTAAAACGTAACTTCAATCGCTGCGCCACAATCAGCTATCTCATTCAAATTCATACAGAGTTCATCTAGCGTTTGTCGAAAATCGTGATCGCCGGCAACCGTCCAGCACATCTGGAGCAGGTGCTCCTGCGCATCCAGCTTGATACCGGGTTCATCCTCATAGGCGCTATCGGCCCCATCAGAAAGCGACCGCGCTCCTGCATACTTCCAGAGAGGTTTGAGTGCATCCTGCAGGTGCTCAAAGCGCACATCCTTGCGCAATGTCACTTGTCCATGGACATGAATCTCAAAAGGGGCGTTGTAGCGTGGCATAGATGAAGTGTAGCTACCATTTAGCAAGGCGCTGCCTGAAAAAATCGTTGGTGCCCGAGACCGGAATCGAACCGGTACGCCCGTTATTCACGAAGCGGCGGATTTTAAGTCCGATGTGTCTACCTATTTCACCACTCGGGCACTGGGCTATTGTGAAACAA
>CAIYDK010000339.1 GCA_903924955.1 uncultured beta proteobacterium
GCTCGCCCTCGAGCTTGGTTTGGCCATAGACGTTGAGCGGAGAGGGATGGTCGGTCTCGGTCCAGGCCCGTGTGCCACTGCCGTCAAACACGTAGTCGGTGCTGTAGTGCACCATGCAGGCCCCGGCGCGAGCCGCCTCCTGCGCCAGCACGCCGGGCGCCAGGGCATTGAGCGTGCGTACCAATTCAGGTTCGCTCTCGGCCTTGTCGACTGCCGTGTGCGCGGCCGCGTTGACAATGACATCGGGCTTGACCGCGCGCACCGTGTCGGCCAGACCCGAGAGGTTGGAGAAGTCGCCGCAGTGATCCGTGCTGTCGAAATCCAGCGCCAGCAGTTCGCCCAGCGGCGCCAGGCTGCGCTGCAACTCCCATCCGACCTGGCCACCCTTGCCAAATAACAGGATCTTCATCAGCGGCCCGCGTAGTTGGTCTGCACCCAGTCGCGGTACGCGCCGGACTGCACATGGGTCACCCAGTCCTGGTTGTCCAGGTACCACTGCACGGTTTTGCGGATGCCGGTGGCGAAAGTCTCAGCCGGCTTCCAGCCCAGTTCGCGCTCGATCTTGCTGGCGTCGATGGCGTAGCGCCTATCGTGCCCCGGTCGGTCCTGCACGTAAGTGATCTGCGTCTGGTAGCTGCTGCCATCGCCCTTGGGTCGCAACTCGTCGAGCAGGGCGCAAATGGTCTTCACGATCTCGATGTTGGGCTTCTCGTTCCAGCCACCGACGTTGTAGATTTCACCAACCCGCCCGGCTGCCAGCACGCGGCGAATGGCGCTGCAATGGTCTTTGACATAAAGCCAGTCGCGCACCTGCAGGCCGTCGCCGTAGACCGGCAGGGATTTGCCAGCCAAGGCATTGACGATGATCAGCGGAATCAGTTTTTCGGGGAAATGCAGTGGCCCGTAATTGTTGCTGCAGTTGGTGGTCAGAACCGGCAGGCCATAGGTGTGCAACCATGCGCGCACCAGATGATCGCTGGCGGCTTTGCTGGCCGAATACGGGCTGTTGGGCTCAAGCTTGTTGTTCTCGGTGAAAGCCGGATCCGTGGGTGACAGACTGCCGTAGACCTCGTCGGTCGAGACGTGCAGAAAGCGAAATTCGGCGCGCTGGGCACCGGTCAAAGCCTGCCAGTAGGCGCGCACGCTCTGCAGCAAGCGCATCGTGCCCACGACATTGGTTTGAATGAAGTCTTCGGGGCCGTGAATAGAGCGGTCAACATGGCTCTCGGCAGCGAAATTGATCAGCGCACGCGGTTGGTGCTGCGCCAGCAGGCGCTCCAGCAGTGGCGCGTCACCGATATCGCCCTGCACAAACACATGACGCGCATCACCCTCAAGCGAGGCCAGATTTTCCAGGTTGCCGGCGTATGTCAGCTTGTCCAGGTTAAGCACAGGCTCGTCGGACTGTGCCAGCCAATCCAGCACAAAATTGGCGCCAATAAAGCCCGCACCACCGGTTACCAGAATCATTGCTTTTGCTCTCCGCTATCAAACATGCAAAAAAAGGGGCGCCAAAGCGCCCCCGATTATCGCCGCGCTCAGGCCACGATCAGAAATGAATGCCCCGCATCATCTGCTGCAGCGCAATCGCCTCCGGCGACAGTTGCTGGCGAGCCGGTTTATCGCCTGGCTTGGCCCCCTTGGCCGCGCCGGAGTCCGGGAACATGCGAAAACTGGTATTCATGGCAATTTGCGCCACACGCGGCAACAGTGCGTGCAGCAACTGCCCCGTGATGCCGAGTCGCGTGGCCACACGCACCGGCTTGAAGATACAGGCCTGGGCAATCATGTCGGCCGCTTCTTCGGGTGACAGGGTCGGCACGTTGTTGTAAAGGCCCGTGGGCGCAATCATGGGGGTGCGCACCAGCGGCATGTTGATGGTGGTAAAGGAAATCCCCTGATCCGCAAACTCGCTGGAAGCACAGCGCGACCATGCGTCAAGCGCCGCCTTGGAAGCGACATAGGCGCTGAAACGCGGCGCATTGGTGAGAACACCGATGGAGCTGATATTGACGACATGGCCCCTCTTTTTTGCCACCATGCCTGGCAGCAAGCCC
>CAIYDK010000340.1 GCA_903924955.1 uncultured beta proteobacterium
CCCGCTCCAATGGCCTTGCTCGATCAATGCGGTCCACATGCCAGCATAGAAATGCTGGTCCTGTCTACCCGAGTTGAGAATGCGTGGGCTTTGGCCAATGGCTTCCTCGCGCGAGTAGCCCGTGATGCGGGTAAAAGCATCGTTGACATCAAGGATGATGCCCTGGGTGTCGGTGAAGAAAATGCCTTCGCGGGCATGTTCAAAAACACTGGCGGCAAGATGGAGTTTGGCCTCTGCGCGTTTGCGCTCGCTGATGTCGCTCACGGCGATATGCAGAAGTCGGGCACCCGCGTCGTCATGCACCACCGTAACGGCCAGTTGAACCCATAGTGCCGCGCTAACGGCACCCGGCGCGCCTCCCCCGGTGCCTGTGCTGGCCGGGCGCAACCGCAACTCGCACGTTTGGGGCGCGTCGGCCTCCCGTAACGCTTTGTGCAGTCGGTACCAGCTCGTCTGGTCTTCCGGTATGACAAATTTTGAAAACAGGGGCTGCATGGCGAGATTGCTGCGCGTCACGCCCAGCAAGGTGGCCAGCGTCAGGTTGGCCTGGGTAATCAGCCCGCCTTCGTTCACGCTGCAATAACCGACCGGGGCCAGGTTGTACAGGTCGACATAACGAGCCCGCGAGGCATCCAGCGCGTCCCTTGCCTGGCGCAACTCTTCGTTTTGCAGCTCCAGTTCGACCTGGTGCACGCGCAGCTCATGAAGCGTTACCCGCGCCGACTCACGCGACAGGTGAATGTCGTCCCTTGACGCACCCGTCTCGTAGTTCAGCGCAAGCGCCTGTGCCCGACGCCGTAACGCCTGACGGTCCGGCGCGGCAGGCGCAGGCTCGTCGTTGGGTGGCTCGTCGTTGGGTGGGGTGGGGTGGCTCACGCTTCGCCTTTCGCTGCGTCGACTGGTGCGTCGCCCGGCTTGGCGCGTTCCGTCGTGGCGATGGCGTACAACTTGCCGGCTTCATCCAGCAGGGCGGTTGAGACGATGGACACCTCCAGCACCGTGCCATCGGAAGTCAGGCGTTGGGTCAGGTAGGGTTGCAAGACTTCACTGCGGCTCAGGCTGGCGAGTTTGGCCAGTGCGCCCTCACGTTGGCTCTCAGGTATGCGGTCCTGCACATTCATGTGCAGCGCCTGGGCCTCGGTCCAGCCATACAGACGCGCTGCGCCGGGGTTCCAGGCCAGGATACGGCCCGAGAGGTCTTGCACGGTGATGGCGTCATGCGCATCGCGCACCACCACGGCCAGGCGCAGCAGGTCGTTGGCTTTGTGCAGCGCATCGCGTGTGTTGACCATTTCGGTAATGTTCACAAACGAGATCACTGCACCCTCGATCACGTTGTCCAGCGTGCGGTAGGGCTGGATGCGCAGGGTGTACCACTGGCCCTCGGGGGTTTGGACTTCACGCTCGATCGGAACCAGGGTATTGAGCACCGCCTTGATGTCGACCAACAGGCCGGTGTAGTCCACCAGATTGGACGCAATGTGCGCCACAGGGCGGCCTACGTCTGTCACGATCAAATTGATGATCGCTCTGGCCGCCGGGGTAAAACGCAGAATGCGCAGCTGAAAATCGACAAAGACCGTGCCGACGCCAGTGCCGGCCAGCAGGTTGTTCATGTCGTTATTGGCGCGCGACAAATCAATCACCTTGGTTTGCAGCTCCGAGTTGACGGTGGCCAACTCTTCGTTGACGGACTGAAGTTCTTCTTTTGAAGTCTCCAGTTCTTCATTGGTGCTTTGCAGCTCTTCGTTGACCGACTGCATTTCTTCGTTGCTGGACTTGAGCTCTTCGTTGGAGCTTTCCAGCTCTTCGTGCGTGCTTTGCAAATACTCGTCTTTGGCGCGCAGCTCTTGCGTGAGCGCCTCGATGCGGGCCTGGGCGTCGGGCGCTTTATTTGTTTGGCTGCCGCTTGGTGCGACCATGGCCATTTCCGCCCGCTCGGGTGCGTCCTCCAGCATTACCAGGTACAGCGGCGCGTCTGGCACGCCCGCTCCAGTGGTGGCCACCGGGTGCACGCTGACGTTCACCTGCGTGTAGTGCCCATTGGTTTTGACCCGCAGGTTGTTTGCAAAGCTGGTGGCTTGCGTGGTCATGGCGTGGTGCAGCGTGGTGCTCAAGGCCGGGCGCAGTCCTTCGCGCGCCATTTTGAGGATGTTTTGAATGCCCGCCTCGCCGGCAGTGGGCTCCAGGTACATCCCGGTGCGTCCGTGCAGGTAGACGATGTCGCCACCCGCATTGACCAGCGCACTGGCCGGGGCAATGTGGCGCAAGAGCGCCTGCTCCATCAGCTCGCGCAGTGGCAGTTTGGTGGGGAATGCTGACTTCTGCACACCCCGGCTGGGAAGGGATTCATCAACTGCCTTGACGGGAGCCATAAATCGACTCAAGGTGGTGCGCTGCACACCGAGCAGGTCTTCCTTGCGCTGGTACAGCTTGGCCTTGCGGTCCAGCACGGCAAACAGACTGTCAAACTCGCCCACGCCTTCGGAACTGCCCAAAAACAGGATTCCGGTGGGGTTGAGCGCGTAGTGAAACAGGGGGATGAGTTTTTTTTGCAGGTTCGCATCCAGGTAGATCAGCAGGTTGCGGCAACTAATGAGGTCGATCTTGGAAAATGGCGGGTCTTTGATCAGGTCTTGCTCGGAGAACACCAGCAGGTCACGAATGCCCTTGTGGATGCGGTAAGCCTGCCCCCCGGGCTCCAGCGTGAAGAAGCGTGCCAGCCTTTCGGGGCTGAGGTCGGCCGCAATGCTGGCCGGGAACAGCCCAACACGCGCGCTGGCAATGGCGCGGCTGTCGATGTCGGTGGCAAACACCTGCACGGTGTAGCTTTGCTTGAGCGCCTCCATGCGCTCGACCAGAAGGATGGCCAGCGAATAGGCTTCTTCTCCGGTGGAGCAACCGGTGGACCAGACCCGCACGGCAGTTCTGGCGGGCTTGTTCGCAAACAGCTTGGGGATGATTTGCTCTTCCAGTACCTTAA
>CAIYDK010000341.1 GCA_903924955.1 uncultured beta proteobacterium
ATTCCCCGGAAAAGTCAATCCCCGGAAAGTACTCGGTTTTCGGAGAGGAAAATTCAAGTCGGCACCAAACAAAATCGGCCCGCAAGCCGCACCAGTGCTTGTTCTCTGGCTCGGCGTGGACCAATTAACCGGACAGTAGTGATCTCACCTGTTCAAATTTGCGGAGCCACTTCTCTCATCGGATAGCATCCCAGTTAGGCTCTTGGTTCTTTATCGGCTTTCTATTGGAAGCAGAATCACCACCAAAGATCTTGTTGATGTGGTCGCGCAGGATTACGATGCTGCCGTCCGGTCGGATCTTGTGCACGATACCCATCGCGCGTAGAGCCTTGGACTGGGCGTCCCGTCCTGTACTGTTGGTTAACCGTTTGACCTCCTCGTGGTCTAGGAACATGCTGGTCATGATGCAACATCGTACTCGGTCGCATTGATGCCCCGGTACTCCTGCAGAAACTGTTGTTCGGATTGCGGCGTTTGCATTTGCTTGAGCCACGGGGCGGGCCGCCCGTTCGTGTCCAGCAGCCGGTAATACAACTTCTGGTCGGGCGAGCCCATCACCTGGCACCGGCAACTGGTGCCGTTGACCTTGGTGTGAATAGTCATTCTGTTCTCCAATGTGAATCGCCCACCGAAGTGGGCTGGTGTTTGGTTGGGGTTTTTGGCATGGCATGTAGTTGCCAATTGCCGGACGGTTTGGTTCAGCAGTTGGGGTCGAGACTGCAATCCTCCTATCGGGCCGATGGATCGGTGTGACCATTCGTCTTTCTTCGAGCAACAGGCTAATGGTTCAGGGTCATTCAAGGAACATCTGCTGCATGCGGTGCTTTGGTGCAGGGTGGGTCAGCGTCTTGTCACCATCCTTGAGGCAATTGACTTTCATGGTTGTTCTCACAAGTGTTGTTGGTAGTTGGTATATCGGCTGGTACTTCTGAGGAGGTTCTGTAGAACTTCGTCAGAACTTCTGCAACGCCTGGAGAACTTCTAGACAAGTTCGAGGACTTCTCTCACCAATCAAGAAGTACCGATGCAACCGAGGCTTCATCGGCTGTGCACGGTGTTAATGCCAAGGCCATGGGCGCGGTCGATCGCTGTCGCAGAGATCTAGAGACTGTCAATTTCGAACGTGCTCGGCTGCCCAAATCGCTGTGTCAGTGGAGTAAATCCATCGAATAGTGCAGTTCTCAGGTGCTCTGTTACTTTTCGCCGAGCGTCCGGAAGGACGCCTGCACTACACAGGCTACTGCTCAGTCTGCCTCCATATCGAGTGAATATCGGCTTCCCAAGTTGATCCGTTTGACTCCGAATTTGCAATGAACACCAACTAAATGGTCAACGGCTTTGAAGACGCACCTTACGGTCTCCTCTCATCAGACTGTCCCGAATGTGTAATGTAAAGAAGAACTCAAGCCACACAAAGAAGCTTGAGAAAAGTAGGCGAGAAAGGCGTCAACCGGATAGCCCACAGTCCGGGTTTCGATACACACACATGTCGGTGTTGCCGGGCCGTGGCCGAGGCCCTCACTAATTCCAGGGGAGGGTACCCCGGGGGGTACTTCGGCTTTCGACGATTGCCCTATCAGTCCTGCGATCGTACCCATTTTGCAGAATTTACCCAACCCTGCGGCCCTAGAAGAATCGCGAAGCCGACCGAGATCAATTTGGGAGACTACATCGCCGACTCATTGCATCAAGAGTTAGAACTCGCCAAGCTGATCGATACCAAGTCAAGTACGTTCACACCAAAGCCATTGTGTTGGTCACACCGCCCTGCGCGCAGAGCAACTTCCTACGGGCAGGGTGACCCGCACGATAGCGCTGCCGCCGGTCGTATGGGCAAAAGAATATTTTTTTGAATTCGGAAATTTCAAGAAAAATAGGTCTATCGTTCACTTTGGCCATAAAGCTCTGTCACAGCGAGGCCAAACGGAAGAGAATAATGCCAGAGGATTGGAGCACCCACGAATGCAAGCCCGCCAGTGCCATTGAGAACGGTGGCTCGAAGGCCGTTGGCCGATCCGACCTGTCAAATATGTTTATGGGGTGGCTGCCAACCCCTCGTAGTGGACTCTTCGTCTACAAGTTCCGGCGCGCAATCCGATTCTCATCACTTTCCCTTACATGAAAATTTTCTTGGCCAACAAGCATGGACAAAGCCTTGCAGCGCATTGCGTGTTGGTTAGTCGGCTGGCTGAAGCCATCATCGAACAGATGTACGGGCAGTCTGCCCACAGCCTGCAGGATGGAGAGGCGAAGGTGCAGCAAATGAAGCATGTGGCAAAGCTGGCAGGGCTTCTGCACGACGTTGGCAAGGCAGACCAGGAGTTTCAGTCATATATTCGTACGGTGCAGAAAGTAAGGGCTCTCAGCATAGACGCGCTGGAGGATGGGGCTCAGATCGCCGAAGGCTTCGAGAAGAAGCGGTTTTCCTTCGAGGACTATCCGCGCCACGAGGAAGTTAGCTGGATGCTAATTCGGCGGTTCTTGGAAAAAAATAAGGTGCAAAAGCAAGTGCTGCCCGGCGATAACCCCACAGGCGCACACCACTTCAGTCGGTTTTCCATGTTGGAACACGCGGTGTATTGGCACCACGCCAAGCCCCTGCGTGCGTTTGAATCGCAGACCAAGAAGTTCGGGACCTCCGAGCAGCTCGCCGCCCGCCTGGGGGGCCGGTCTGCGTGGCTTAATGATTCAGCGTACTCTGACTTAAATGAGTTGTTAAAGCAAATTGACGCGATTGGTTCGACAACTCTGGTTGATTTGATGTGCGGCGCCGATGAGGCAGTAACTGACGCAATCAACACGCCCGCCTTCAAGGCGATCTACGAAGACGAAGCACTGCTGTTAGGCGGACTGCCGAAGCTGGAGCAAGGCCTGTCCGTCGAGATGTCTCGAACCGCCATTCGTTCCGCAGTGGTGACTGCAGACCGCATAGTGTCTGGTCTGACGGCTGTTGAGCTTGATGAATATGTTGTCCTCCAGTCGCTACCGGAGTTCCGCGTTCAAGTGATTGATCTGGATGTGATCTACCGGCAAATTGGTGCCATGTCGGAAGACTATTCGGAGCGGTATCCCGGGCAACGCTCTGACGAGCAAGGGCAGGCTGCGCTGGACTTGGCTGGCATTTCAGCGAGGGTAGGCATAGCTTGCCTGCAAGGCCCTGCGGGTTGCGGCAAAACCAAGATTGCCCTGCAATATCTGAGTGCCTTAAAGCAACCTAAACGCGTCTTCATATTTGTGCCTCGCACGGCTATTGGCGAGGGGCTATTTCACGAACTGATCGATAACTACGGCGTGTCAGCGGGAGTGGAATTCTTATCCGGATCCAAAAAACTCATCAGCCGTCGGTGTGCGAGCGGGTTTGAAACGATCGAAACACCAGAGGAGTTGCAGGGCACAGGCAACTTGGTTATCACCACCGTTGACCAGCTCTGCAAGACCATGCTGTCGCATCAGAAGATTGACCTGGTGACGCAGCTGGCCGATAGCCACGTTATCTTTGACGAGTTCCATGAATTGATCGAGCTGCCAGGCATTGTTCTGCTGTTCTTGGAGATCATGCGGTTGCGCCGGTTTGCAGGCACCGGCACCTTGCTAGTGTCAGCGACACCTAACCCGCAACTTCTTGCCCTATTGAAAGTGCATTCACCGGCTGTGGTGAAGGTCGCATCTTTCAATACAAGGCCACTGGCAATACATTTCACGCCGTGGAACGCGCAGGTGTACGCTGGCGGCCAGAAGGCCGAGCCGCACCCGTTCTATGCGGGGGGTGTCGTTCTGGAAGACGGTGCGTTCGTCGTGTGCAACACCGCCACGGTGGCCCAGCAAGCCAGTGTTGCTCACCGCCTCGCCGGGCGTAACGTCATTTGCTTTCACAGCAAGTTCACGCCGAACGACAAGTCAGCAATACTTGGGCGGATATTGCGGGTGTTCGGCAGTAAGAGCGTCGTCGCGGACGAGATTTTGATCGCCGGCCCGATTATTCAGGCTAGTTTGAACATAACCACCCGGACCATGCACACGGAGATGTGCCACGGAGAAAATGCACTGCAGCGCATAGGACGTGTCAACCGTTTTGGCGAGATGGACGTCGCTTCAGTACATTTCTATTTTGCGGCCGGTGCTCCGGACCCAAAGACCAATGCAGAGAGCCTGGCCAACAGTGCGAGCTTGTCACGTATGCACCAACGGCACAGGACCAATGCCTTCTATCGGTTTTTGACGAAGAAGCATGCGGCTGCCATGCAGGCTAGGCAAGGCTGCATCGTGACATTGCAGCAGCTGTATGCTTGGTATGACGAGTTTCATTCATCGCCGGATGCGGTGAGCGGATACGAAGCAGACTTTCAATCCATTCTGAAGGCATCGGCCAAAGTGTTTGCCGACAATGACTTTGACCCGGTCCAATACCCTTCTTTCATTAAAACAAAGCGTGGAGCGGTGAAGCTGGCGCGGAATTCGTTGCGCGGACGCTCTTACTACATTCTTCCTTTGTCACTGCGTGTTGCGACTGCAGGTTCAAAGGGGGTCATGGCGCTCTTGTGGGATCAAGTTTCGGATGCAAGCCAAGTGCTGACAGATGAGTTGCGGTCCAGTGAATTCGATGACAGCGTTCGCAACAAGTACTACACCTGGAGCAAGGATGCGGCTAAGCCCAGTACTCTGTCCCACGTGACTGCCGGACGTGGTGTTGACCTACTGAAGTCGATGACGAAGATCACCAAGGCCTTCAAGACATGGCCCCAAATCAGAGGCAAAGCAGTGGGTCGAGAGACCCCGATTCTGGTGTGCAAACAGAAGTACGACGACGACAACCTCTACTACTTTGAATATGCAGCGCTCAAAGTA
>CAIYDK010000342.1 GCA_903924955.1 uncultured beta proteobacterium
AACTGATGCGTGAGATGAGCGCAAAAGGGTTGGGTGCTACTGCAGTGGTCGGTGTGGCCGATCAGGTACTGGGGATTTTTACCGACGGAGACCTGCGCCGCTTGGTTGAGCAGGGTGTTGACTTGCGTGGCAGGACAGCGCAGGACGTGATGCACGCATCCCCATGCACCATAGATGCTAACGCACTTGCGGTCGATGCGGCCGATCTGATGGAGCGCAAGCGCATCACCAGCGTGCTGGTCGTTGACAGGGAAAATCGGCTGTGCGGCGCTGTCAATAGCAACGACCTGATGCGTGCAAAGGTCATCTGATGTCACCTGCAATTCACTTTGACCCCGAACTGCTGCTGCGTGCTCAAAATATAAAGGTGGCCTTTATTGATGTAGACGGCGTGTTGACCGACGGCGGGTTGTATTTTTCCGAGTCGGGCGAAACACTTAAGCGCTTCAATACTCTGGATGGCCAAGGCCTGAAGTTGTTGCAGCAGGGGGGTATTACTCCCGCGGTGATCACGGGACGTGACTCCATGGCACTGCGAGTGCGGTTGGAGGCGCTGGGTATCGAGCATGTGCATTATGGCTGCGAGGACAAGCGACCTGCCGCAGAGCAAACACTGAGTGCGCTGGGACTGGACTGGTATCAGGCCGCTGCGATGGGGGACGATTGGCCTGACCTGCCGGTCATGCAGCGCAGCGCTTTCGGCTGCGCTCCGGCCAATGCCCACATTGAAGTAATGGCAGCCGCGCATTACGTGACCAAAACTTGTGGAGGAAGCGGTGCCGTTCGGGAGTTTTGCGACGTGCTGCTAGTGGCCAATGGTCGCTACCGACATTTGCTGGAAAAGTACTCCCGACCATGAATTTTCTGCGCGATATTTGGGATCGTTTTTTGCTGTACGTGCCACTTACGGTCATGGTGGTTTTGGCGCTGGGCACCTATTGGCTGGTGCAGAGTACGCCGGTGATCAGCGACCCGGTCGCGCCGCGCACACTACGCCATGAACCGGACTATTTCATGCGGGGTTTCTCCTTGCGCAACTTTGATCCTGCCGGACGTTTGCGTACCGAGGTGCTGGGTGACGAGGCGCGTCATTTCCCGGACAACCGCTGGTTGGAGATTGACGGTATCCGGATTCGGTCATTTGATGAACAGGGACACTTGACGACAGCAAGCGCCCAGCGCGGGCTTACCAATGAAGATACTTCGGAAATCCAGTTGCTGGGCGATGCAGTAGTGGTTCGCGAGGCCCATGTTCGGGCGCAGTCCCCATCCACGCCGCGCATGGAATACCGGGGCGAATTTTTACACGCCTTCATGGCCTCCGAGAAAATCAAATCCCACAAGCCAGTCGAACTTTTGCGCGGCAATGACCGCTTCAGCGCCGACGCGCTGGATTTCGACAATGTTGCGCAGGTATTGCAGTTGAACGGGCGTGTCCGGGGTACTCTAGTACCTTAACACGCAAATAACGAAACATGATTAAACTCTCCGTGTCGCCGAACGGCATTCACTGGAGTTGTCATGCGCCAAACGCAATTGCAACTGAGCGAGGAAGCTCGCTCGATTGTCGATGGGATTCGTGCCAAGGGACTGCACCAGTCGCGAGAGGTGAACCGCGCACATATCCTGTCAAGCCTGGACCGAGGCATCCCGGAGTCCCAGATCATGGATGTGTTGGGGGTTGGCCGCACCGCGGTGTGGCGCACACGCGCGGCATACCTGCAAGGTGGCTTGGACCTTGCGCTTTTCGATGTGGAACGCTCGGGGCGTCCGCGCCAGTACGACACAGACGCAGAAGCGCGAGTCACAGCGTTGGCGTGCTCGACACCCCCAGCGGGCAGGCAGCGCTGGACGATGGTCGAGTTGGAACGAGTTGCCCGCCGGGAGCCAGGTTTGGCGGGTGTGAGCAGGGAAACGGTGCGGCGTATGTTAAAAAAAACGACCTCAAACCATGGCGCCGCTTGATGTGGTGCATCGGCGTCTTGAGCGATGAGTACCGCCGACGCATGTACGCGCTGCTTGAGTTGTACGCGCGACCAATATCTCGTTCTGAGCCGGTGATCTGTATCGACGAGAAGAGCCCGCAACTCATCGGCGACAGTCGCGAGCGATTGCCTATGGCACAGCACAGTCCCGTCAAGCAGGACTACGAGTACGTGCGCAATGGCACGACCAACCTGTTTGTGGCCGTTGAGCCCAAGGCCGGACGGCGAGTCGTCTCGGTCACCGCACATCGCGCAAAAGCTGACTTTGTCGCATTCGTCGATGAATTGCTCACAGGTGCTTATGCCAAGGCGCGCCGCATTCACTTGGTGCTGGACAACCTCAACACCCATTTCAGAAAATGCTTTGATGACGTACTGGGTCGACGGGCCGCCAACAAACTCTTGCGCCGCGTAGAGTTTCACTACACACCCAAGCACGCGAGCTGGCTCAACATGGCGGAGATAGAAATCGGAATCCTCGCTCGCCAGTGTTTGGATCGACGCATTGCCAATCGCGATGTCCTGCAAACCGAAGTTGACGCCTGGCAAGAAGCGAGAAACGCAGACAGACGCATCATTGAATGGCGATTCACTCGACAAGAGGCTGACCGCAAGCTTGGACGTCATTATGTTTCACAACTTACGTGTTGATGTACTAGT
>CAIYDK010000343.1 GCA_903924955.1 uncultured beta proteobacterium
CTCGACGCCTTGTCAATGCAGCTAAACAGGAGTAGCCACATGGCTGTTATCGCATCGCCCATCCAGCAGATTTTGCTGGTCACGGCGCGTCATCTTTCCATCCAACCTCGGACACCGCTTGCGATGTTCAGCAGCGAGTTCAAAGACCCGATCCGCTGGCGTGACCGTCCCGCCGCATTGGGTTACCGACAAGCTTTCGCCCACAGTCGCTCAAGCATCACCGGGAGCAGCAGATGACTACATTAACCAAATCCGGCGGTTACACCCAGACACTGACTCTGCGCCCAGTCGCAGCCTTGCCCCATAGCTTTGAACTGCTTATCCAAAGTCAGTTGCTCAGCGCGAAAGACCCGACAGCCAAGCGTGTGCAACATCGTGTCATCGTCACCGAGTCGGCACTCAGCGAACTGCGAAGCGCAATTGATCACTGCTTGGCTGCATCGCACATGGCTGTCTGACTGGACGCCTGATTTCAATAAATGGCTTGGTCATGCCAGCACTCATGGTGCGAATTGACTGGGGTGATTTGACTGATTGCAGCCCCCGCCATATCGGCACTGCTGCTAAAAGGAGAATGTTCATGTCAACACGCACACGCATTGGTCGCATCAACCCGAGCGGCTCAATCACCAGCATCTACACACATTGGGATGGGTATCCCTCGCACCATCTGCCGATCCTGACCCAGCATTACAGCAGCGAGGCACGGATAAACGCCTTGCTGGCACTGGGGAGCTTGTCCAGTCTGGCCCCAGAGCTGGGTGACAAACACGACTTTGATGATCGAGATCACAGGGACTGGTGTACGGCTCATGGCAGGGACAGAAACGATAGGGATTGCGCTGCCATGACCAGCCGCAACGAAATAGCTTTTGCAGCCGCATGTGCTGATTGCTGGGCGGAGTATGCCTATCTGTGGAACGGCATTCAGTGGAAGTCACATGAAGTGGTTGACCGACCACTGCCGCATCTTGTTCTGCTCACCACGGTTCAGCTTCAACGGGAGGCAATGCAATGAGATGCCGACCCGGCGACATGGCAGTCATTGTGGACGCCTTCAACAAATGCAACATTGGCAAGATCGTCACCGTGATTGAGCTTCACGATGGGTCTGGTGAACTCGCGCTCAAGCTGAAGGAGCCTGTCTGGTTGATTCGTTGCAGCGTACCGATCATCTGGAGTACTGACACGAAGCGTTGGCGTCGCAAGAGCGGCCCAGCAGGGGATTCTGCCCTGCAACCGATCCGGGGTTTGCCGGTGGATGACGCAGAGTCAACGAGCAAGCACAAGGAGTTGGTAGTTCAGGTTGCCTGACTGCCGTTAATTCAGGGGTGACCTACCTCTCGCATGAGAAACAGGTTGGGGAATTTATTGACCAACTTTCAGCCCCCGCCATACCGGCACTGCTGATAAAAGGAGAATGAAATGACAGACCTCATCACGCGCTACCCATCGGGCTTTGACTACGCATATCGCCCGACATCGTACTTTCGCAACCTTGATCCACAAGCACTGGTTGTTGCATCGATCCTAGGCGAGGAGAGACGCAAGGATGTGCAAATGCGTCTTGCCGCTGGCGGCTCTCTGGAAGGAGAGGACTGGCTCACCGAGAGCAAGCTGGATGATTCGACCCGTCAGGTGATTGGATCGCTGCATCCGTCGATGATGGGGGGCGAGTACTTGCCGAAGTTCAGCGACGAGGAAATCGAAATCGCCCGGATCGTTCTTGCTTCCGTCACACAGGATGTGATCAGCATCAGGGCAAAGCGCACCAAAAAGTGC
>CAIYDK010000344.1 GCA_903924955.1 uncultured beta proteobacterium
CAGACCATCCAGCGCAACTTCAGCGAATTTTTGACACGTCAATCGACACTGGCGGCATCGACCCAATCGGCGGATGCGACCCGCTCCGACAAACTGCGCCAACTAGAAGGCATTTTTTCCGGTGGCAAAGAGGGTCTGGGGGCATCCATCAGCGACATGATGAACGCCTTTTCAGACGTTGCGAACGCGCCCACTGACATGACCGCCCGTACAGTGGCGCTGACCCGCATCGACGAGACAGCCTCACGCATGCGGTCGGCGTCGCAGCAGCTCGATGATCTGCAAACCGGTGTTGCGCAGGAACTCGCGCAAAAAGTCACCACCATCAACAGCCTGGCAAAAAGCATTGCCGCCGTCAATGAGCAAATCACACGGGTCCAAGGTTCGGGACAAGAGCCCAATGACCTTCTGGACCGTCGCGATCAGCTGATCAAGGAACTCAACCAGTACGTGCAGACCACCTCGGTCAAGGCCGATGATGGCTCGGTCGGACTCTACATCGCCGGTAGCCAGGAACTGGTCCTTGGAAATTCTGCGTCCACAGTTGCCATCGTTAACGACGACTTTGGTGACTCGCGCACCAGCAAGTTGGCAGTCATGCGCTCAGGTACGCCATTGACACTGGATGAAAATATGCTGGGCGGTGGTGAGGTTTCAGGCCTTCTGCGCTTTCAAAACAGTGATCTCAATGAAGGACGCAATCTGCTGGGCCGACTGACGCTGGCGACGACCACGGCCATGAACGATCAGCACAAACTGGGTCTGGATCTGGATGGCAATGTGGGTGGCGACCTGTTCAGCCCCACGGTGTTTGGCAATAGCAACGTCATGATTCCCAAAGCTCCGGCCATCCTGAATACCGGCGCGGCAACTCTGACACTGAGTATTTCCGATACCTCCAAATTTGCCGCATCCGACTACGAAATTCAATACACCAACGCTACCGCGGGAACTGTTACACGCCGCTCCGACGGGGCAGTGACTGCGTTTGACACTTCTGTAACGAACCCCATCAATATTGACGGCTTGGACATTGCACAAGCCGGTGGTGCAGCCGCAGGGGACCGTTTCCTGATCAAACCCTTTACCAGTTCGGCCAGCAATATCGCCAGCGTTTTTTCCACGCCGCGCGCTTTGGCAGTCGCCAGCCCGGTGGCCGCCACCATGGGCACGGCCAACACTGGCAGCTTGCAGCAGGTTTCCATCGCGGCGCGCACCAACCCGCCTGCATCATTGGGCATCACCCTAACGTTTACCGGATCCAACACCTACACCCGCAGCGATCAGGGTGCTACCGTCTATACCTACACACCAGGCCAGGCCATCGAAGCCACGGTAACCGGTCCGCCGCTGGCCGACTGGTCGCTAACACTGCAAGGAACACCCAAAGTTGGCGACACCGTCACGGTGAACACCAATCTGTACCCCACCCTGTCGGCTGGCAACGCCACCGCCATCATGGATTTGCGCGATGTAGCCATGTTTGACGGCGCGGCCTTGACGGATGGCTACGCCGGACTGATTTCTCAAATTGGCATCCGCACCCAAAGTGCCGACTACGCGGCCAAGGTTTCAGCGACCATTGCGACCAATGTGGAGCGCGACCGCGCCGGGGTCTCGGGCGTCAATCTGGACGAAGAAGCCGCCAACTTGCTGCAATACCAGCAGGCGTACCAGGCGTCGGCAAAAATGATCCAGATCGCGCAAAACATTTTTGACACGCTTATCCAAAACCTGAGCCGCTGAATCGGGGCCTGCAGGAGATTTCACCATGACAACATTCACGCGACTAGGCTCTGCCAACGCTTACGACACCGCGTTGAGCAACATCATGAACCGGCAGTCATCCCTCGCCAGCTTGCAGGAAAATCTGACCGCTGGCAAAAAAATCGTGCGTGCCAGCGACGACCCCACAGGTGCCGCGCAGGCCGAGCGCGCCATCACCCGCCTGGCACGCATCGAGACGGACCAACGTGCACTCGAATCCCAGCGCAACTCCATTGCGCAAGCCGAAAGCACATTGGCCGACGTTACCGATGCCTTGCAAAACTTCCGTGAACTGGCGGTCACGGCAGGCAACGGATCCCACACCGCGCAAGAACGCGCGGCAATTGCCACGCAACTGACCGGTTACCGCGACCAGGTGTTTGCCCTGGCCAACCGCAAGGACACCAACGGCCTGCCCTTGTTCAGCGCGTTGGGCAGTGCACTGGCGCCGTTTGTAGGCCCGCAAACGCTGCCACAGGATTACACATTTGCCGG
>CAIYDK010000345.1 GCA_903924955.1 uncultured beta proteobacterium
CGGATGTCCATGGCAAACACCTCATCTCCCAGCACAAAAGTTAGGTACTGCATGCTCGCCACACCGGCAGCCCCATAGCCAGCACGTGCGTCAATTTCTGTGCTCATGACCTACTTGCCTCAATAGGGTTTGAAATTGGAGCCGCTGCCCCCGCCACGCACAGGAGCAGTTGCCACAGGTGCAT
The DNA here is from genome assembly GCA_903924955.1 of uncultured beta proteobacterium. GTDB lineage: Bacteria > Pseudomonadota > Gammaproteobacteria > Burkholderiales > Burkholderiaceae_C > Allorhodoferax. Next base: position 185 of record CAIYDK010000345.1, read on the forward strand.
TCAACCGACGAGGCAACGCGCGCCGTGTGTTTGCGGCAACATCGTGGCGGCTGCGCACCACAGCATGACTCTCGCCCCCGATATTGAAGAACGACACGCTCTGCTGCAACTGCTCGGCCTGCCCAGAAAGCTCTTCACTGGTGGCTGCAAGTTGCTCCGAGGCGCTGGCATTTTGTTGTGTAGCCTTGCTGAGTTGTCCCATGGCGCCACCAATTTGCACCACCGACTCGCTCTGCTCAGCACTGGCAGCGGCAATCTCCTGCACCAGTTCGCTGGTCTTCTGGATGCTGGGAACGATCTCATCGAGCAGTTTTCCGGCGCGCTCGGCCGTGGTCACAGAGTCGCTGGCCAGACCACCAATTTCCTTGGCCGCTTCCTGGCTGCGTTCGGCCAGTTTGCGTACCTCCGCAGCCACCACCGCAAAGCCCTTGCCGTGCTCACCGGCACGGGCCGCTTCAATGGCGGCATTCAGGGCCAGCAGATTGGTCTGATAGGCAATGTCGTCCACGATGCCAATCTTGGACGCTATCTGTTTCATAGCGGTCACAGTAGAACTGACGGCCGCTCCACCTTCAACCGCCTCTTTGCTGGTCTTGGTGGCCATGCCGTCTGTCACTTTGGCGTTGTCGCTGTTCTGGCTAATGCTGGCCGACATCACATCGATCTGCGAGGTGGTTTCTTCCACACTGGCCGCTTGTTCACTGGCCGCTTGTGACAGCGACTGGGCGGTGGCGCTCACCTGGTTGGCGGCACCGGTTAGCGCGTCGGCTGCCGCACGCACTTCGTCGAGCACACGGGTAAGGTTCTCTGCGGTGGAATTGGCGTTGTCCTTGACCTTGCCGAACAGTCCTGCATAGTCACGGGTAATTCGGTGCGTGAGGTCACCCTCGGCAAAAGCTGCCAGCAACTCCGATACATCGGTCAGGCCGCGTTCACTGGTCTCCATTAACTGGTTCATGCCTTGGCTCAGCGTGGCAAAAAACCCTTCCTTGCCATCGAGCTTGAGGCGCTGGCTAAAGTCACCTTGGCTGGCCCCATCGACCAGCCCGGCAACTTCATTTTCAACCGCAACTTCAACAGTACGGTCAGCCCACTCGACTACCGTTCCCAGACGCTCGCCAGCCGCGTTCAATATAGGGTTGGCCGATAGCGAAAAGGTCAACGACCCCACCTTGATCTGGGTTCGGTAGTTCGTTGTCAATGCGCTCAGCATATTGCGCTGGTGCGCAGGGTTCTTGTGGAACACATCGATGTTCTGACCGATGAGCTTTCTTGCATCGAACTGCGGCAGCACCTTGCGCAGTTCACCCTCGTTGCGCTGCATCATCGCCGTCACCGTCTGGTTCATGTAGATGATGTCGTTGCTATTGTCGGCAATCATCACG
>CAIYDK010000346.1 GCA_903924955.1 uncultured beta proteobacterium
GACAACGGCAAGGGTTTTGACGTGGCTGCCACGCGCCAAAAAAAGACCTTCGGCTTGCTGGGTATGCGTGAGCGGGCAATGGCTCTGGGGGGCCGGGTTGAAATTGAAAGCGCATCCGGCTCGGGTGCGACCATTCGGCTAGTGATTCCCGTGGACGCTGGGGCTACGAAAGGGACACCATGATTCGAATACTCATTGCCGACGATCATGCGATTGTGCGCAACGGCCTGAAGCAACTGTTTGAGCAGGTGCCCGACTTTCAGGTGGTGGCAGAGGCGGTCAACGCCAATGAGGTGCTGGAGCACCTCGGGCACGACGCATTGGACCTGCTGCTGATGGACCTGGACATGCCTGGCACCAGCGGCGTGGATTTGATCCAGCGCAGCAAGGCCCGATGCCCCGATTTGCCGATTCTTATTCTCAGCATGCACGACGAATCCAGCGTCGCCTTGCGCGCCATCAAGGCCGGGGCCTCGGGCTATATCAACAAAGGTTGCGACCTGAACATTCTGCTTCCAGCCATTCGCAAGGTGGCGGCAGGCGGAACCTATGTCGCCCCTGAAATGGCAGAAAAGATGCTGTTTTCTGACTCCGCCCACGCGAGTAGTGGCGGTTTTCGGTTGTTGACGGACCGCGAAATGCAGGTGTTCAACTTGCTGTTCAACGGCGTGTCGGTGAATGACATCGCCACCCAACTTGGTATCAGCAACAAGACCGTCAGCACCCACAAAGTGCGACTGATGGAAAAGCTCGAACTCTCCAACATGGTGGACCTGATCAACTACGCCCAGAAGCACCAGCTCAATGGCTGAGCGGGCATCAGAATTTCCCTACCAGCAGTAGGACGCGCCCGATTGTCGGGGGGTGCCTTCCCTCGGAAAATTGGTGTCAGAACCACTGCGGGGAAACCTCCCTATGCAACTGCGCAATCCGAGAGACCTTGTTCGAATCGAATCACACGACGTGTACCTGGGCTCGCCCACGCGGCTGGACATTTACAGCGCGGGCGGTCAGATGTTTTTGGCGCGGGGTGCCACCGTCTATCGGGCCGATACGGTGGAAAAGTTGCAAACCGAGGGTTTCAAGTTGGGGCAATCGCATGGTGCTGCCAAGCACCCGCAGGAGCCGGTTTTCCTGCGCATTGGCGACATCGCAGACAAGCTCTTCAAGTTCGAACGCGCGTTGGTAACCGGTCAGGATGTGGGCGTCTTCAGTCTCAAATTTCGGGCGCTGGCGCAGGAGCTGATCCGCTGCTGCGATCAAGATGCCGACGCGGCGCTGGCGCAGTCCTACCTGAACTACCACCACCCGTACTCGGTGTTGCACCACATCCTGGTTGCGGTGGTGGTCAGTGTGCTGACCAAGGTGTTCGGTTGGTCCGGTACCGATCGCATGTCTCTGGTCGCGGCCGCGCTAACGCATGATCTTGGCGCACTGCCCATGCGCGACAGTCTGGGCCAATCAGCCCCGCTGGACGCAACGCAAAAGAGCCTTGTGCACCAACATCCAACAACCGGCACACAACTGCTGACCCAGTTTGGGGTGACCGATGCGTTGTGGCTGCAAGCGGTACAGGAGCACCACGAGTGCGTCGACGGCAGCGGCTATCCAAACGGCATTGTGGTGGGCCTGCAGTCGGCATCTACCCTGATGACGGTGGCCGATGGCTTTGCGGCCATGATGCGTCCCCGCCCCTACCGTGAACGCATACTGGGCGAGGCCATCATCAGAGACCTGAGAAAGTACGTCCTCACCCGCTACGCGCCGGCCCCCATCGAGGCGATAGCTACCCACATTGGTGTCTACCACGCGGGCAGCATCGTGCGCCTGGCCAATGACGAGATGGCCGTTGTAACCCGCCACCGCCCAGACCGTCCACTGGCTCCGGACGTGCTGGTGTTGGCCGACGCGCGTGATCGTCCCTATGACAAGCCTCACCCGGCGGACAGCACTGCCCCAGAATTCGCAATCACAGCGGCGCTTGCGCCCGAGGTTTGTCTGCGCTTTCAGACCAAGGTCAATCAGTCGTGGTGTGTGCCCCACACGTCGTCAGAATTTCCCTACCAGCAGTAGGGCGCGCCCGATTGTCGGGGGGTGTCCTGGCGGCCAGAATCAAAAGCCAAATCCGGTCAGGAAAAATCCAAATGCAAATTCTGAAAATTGGTGTTCGACTATCCATACTCATTGGCCGGTGCGGCATGACGAGAAGTGACGAAGCACTGCGTGGTGTCTATGGAACTTGAATCCAAACCACGCACTGCCCAGTTGGATCCATTGGATGTCGTTGTCAACCTGTTGCGCGAACTGGCCGCCGCGGGTGCTTCGATGCAAACACGCGCTGGTCATGACTGCTGTCTGATTGAGACCATCGTGGGCATGAATAGCCTCATCGAAAAAATTCAAAGTGCCACCTTGGGCATACGTTTGAGTCAGGCGGGAGAAAGGCGTTTGCCGAGCACTCAGGCTCGCATCGACGGCTTCCTCGTAGGCGTCGGCAAGTCCTGGTTTGTGCTGCCACACGAGTCGGTGGTCGAGGTCATAGAGTCCAGTAGCAAAAGCGTCAAAGTCGATGCCACTGGCCGCCATTGCCTTGATTTGCGGGGCTCCGTGCTGCCGGTGGTGCGCTTGCGCACCCTGTACAGCGTGGAGTCCAGCCTCCCCGAGCGAGTCAGTGTGGTGGTGGTGCAAACCGGGCGCGGGCAATATGGCATTGAAGTCGAAGTATTGCTCGGCCAGCAGCAGGCCGCTGTCAAACCACTGGGGCGCTTGTTCAAGACCCTGCGCGGCATCTCGGGCGCCAGCGTCCTGGACAGCGGCGAATTGGCGCTGATTCTGGATATCGACCCACTGCGAGATCTGGCGACCCTCACTGTGCAGGCACAGGCAGTCGCGTTAAGTTATTAAAAAATTGATTTGTTTCCAATGCATAACAGGAGCGTCACCATGAATTTCAAAAATCTAAAAATTGGCACCCGACTATCCGTCCTGATTTGTCTGCTGTCCGTTCTCCTGGTCGCGGTTGGTTTGGTGGGTCTGTATGGCATCAGCAAATCGAATGCCTCCATGGAGAGTATTTATGAGGATCGCAGCGTACCGATGGGCCAGATTGCCGACATACAAAAGCGGTTGTTGCGTAACCGCCTGGCCATCGCCACCAGCGTCGTCAACCCGGCCCCTGAAGATGTTGCACGCAACATCGCTGAGGTCGAGGCCAATATCAGCGCCATTGGCAAAGTGTGGGATGCTTATATGGCCACATCGCTCACTCCTGAAGAAGCGCTGCTGGCCAAGAAGTTTGCCGAAGACCGCGCTCAGTTTGTAAAAGACGGCCTGCGCCCGGCCCTTGAGACCCTGCGCGCCAATGACATGGTGGCCACCAAGCGCCAGATCATGGAAAAAATCCGGCCCCTGTATGTCCCGGTGGGCGAAGGCATTGACGCTTTGCTCAAGCTCCAGTTGGACGAGTCCAAACACGAGTTTGTCGCGTCCGTGGAGCGCTACCACACCATTCGCACGCTGGCCATTGCATCCATCGTTGGTGGCTTGCTGTTTGCCCTGCTGTTTGGCATTTATCTGGTGCGCAGCATCACGCGCCCCTTGGGTCGCGCAGTAGCCACCGCCAACAACGTGGCCGCCGGCAAGCTCGATGAAGATATCGCCGTTGACAGCCACGACGAAACCGGGCAATTGCTCTCGGCCCTGGCGCAAATGCAGGCCGTGCTGGCCAAGTTCCAGGCCGCGCAAACCGAGATGTCGCAGCAGCAAGAGCTGGGCATGCTGGACCACCAGATGCCGGTAGCCGACCTGCCCGGGGGCTACGGCGTCATGGCGCAAGGCATTAACCGGCTGGTGCAATCCAACATCGCCTTGACGATGAAAACCGTGGATGTCGTCGCCGGATATTCAGAGGGCAAACTGGCGGTCGCCATGGACCGCCTGCCCGGTCAAAAGGCGCGTATTTCCGAAGCCATTGACAAGGTGCAATTGACGCTGCAAGACGCAGCGACTGCCGCCAACACCAATCTGCGCATCCGCAACGCGCTGGACAAGTGCACCACCAACGTGATGATTGCCGACAACGACCTCAACATCATCTACATGAACGAGACCGTCACGGCCATGTTGCAGCGCAACGAAGCCGAGCTCCGCAAGGCATTGCCGCAATTTGACGCAAACAACCTGATGGGCAAAAACATCGATGTGTTCCACAAAAATCCGGCCCACCAGCGCGGGCTGCTGAGCGCCCTTAAAACCACCTACCGCAACCAGATCAAGGTTGGCAACCTGTACTTTGGTCTGATCGCCAACCCGGTACTCGATGTGCAGGGGCGGCGCTTGGGTAGCGTGGTCGAGTGGGCCGACCGCACCGCCGAAGTGGGGGTGGAAACCGAAGTCGCGGCGATTGTGCTGGCGGCCTCGCAAGGCGACTTCAGCACCCGCCTTAGCACCGAAGGCAAGACCGGTTTCTTTGCCAACCTGGCTACCGGCATGAACCAGCTGATTGAGACCAGCGAACAAGGATTGACCGACGTGGCCGAGGTATTGGCCGCCTTCGCCGAGGGCGACCTCACCCGGCGTATTGACCGCGACTATGCCGGCCTGTTTGGCCGGGTTAAAGACAGCGCCAACTCCACTGCTGAAAATCTTACCCGCGTCATGAGTGAAGTGCGTGGCGCCGCCGACGCCCTGACCGGTGCGGCCAACCAAGTGTCAGCCACCGCCCAATCCCTGTCGCAAGCCGCCAGCCAACAGGCGGCCAGCGTGGAAGAAACCACCGCCAGCATTGAAGTGATGTCGGCCAGCATCACGCAAAACTCGGACAACGCCAAGGTTACCGATGGCATGGCCACCAAAGCCAGCACTGAAGCCACCGACGGCGGCAGCGCCGTCGACCAAACCGTCGTCGCCATGAAGCAAATTGCCGCCAAGATTGGCATCGTCGATGACATTGCCTACCAGACCAACCTGCTGGCTTTGAACGCCGCCATTGAGGCGGCGCGAGCCGGTGACCACGGCAAGGGCTTTGCGGTGGTGGCCGCAGAGGTGCGAAAACTCGCCGAGCGCAGCCAACAGGCGGCCAAGGAGATTGGCGAGCTGGCCGGCAACAGCGTGAGCACGGCCGAGCGTGCCGGCAAACTGCTGAGCGAAATCGTCCCGAGCATCCAAAAAACCTCCGAGCTGGTTCAGGAAATTGCAGCCGCCAGCGCCGAGCAAAGTGAGTCGGTGGTGCAAATTGGCGGGGCCATGGGGCAACTCTCCAAGGCCACCCAGCAAAACGCCAGTGCCTCAGAGCAGCTGGCCGCCACCAGCGAAGAGCTATCGGGCCAGGCCGAGCAGTTGCAGCAGTCGGTCGCTTTCTTCAACCTGGGCGACAGCGTCCACAAACCCGCCAGTCGCCATGCGCAACACCAGGAGACTGCGGGCAACGAGCGCAGGGGCGGTGCCGCTCCCCGGCTGAACGCGCCACTCAAAGCCACCGCCGTACGCGGGGGTGGTGGCAGCGGTGGTGGCAACTTCAAGCCTTACTGAAGCGGCCCACCATGACCAATGAGTCCGCCCCGGCGCAATATCTCACCTTTATTCTGGGTGATGAGGTGTTTGGTATGGAGATTCGCACGGTGCGCGAGATCATCCAGCACAGTGCCATGACCGTGGTCCCGCTGATGCCCGCCTTTGTGCGCGGCATCATCAATCTGCGCGGTGCCGTGGTGCCCGTTATTGACTTGAAATCGCGTTTTGGGCGCGGCAATGTTGCGGTGAGCGGCAAAACCTGCGTCGTCATTTTCGACGCCGTTCAGAATGGCGAAACGACCGAGCTGGGTTTGATGGTGGATGCGGTGAGTGAAGTGCTGGAAATTGCAGCCAGCGATATCGAGCCGCCGCCACAGTTTGGCAGCTCCATTGCGCGCGACTTCATCCACGGTCTGGGCAAGGTCAAGGGCGAGTTCATTGTTCTCCTGGCGGCAGAGCATGTTTTGAACGTTGACGACATGACGCTATTGGCCGAGCAAGCACCATGACCCGCGCCGAACCACTCGCCAAGCCGCGCACCCACGCCTCACTGCGCAAGGTGCTGGTACTGTTGGTTGTGTTGATGCTGGCGGGGATGTGGGGGCTGCTGTTCTGGCAACACCAAAAAGCCGAGGCCGAGGCCGAGGCGGGTCTTCGCAAGCACGCTGCAAGCCTGGCGCTGGCCTTTTCCGAACACACCGAATCCGTCTTCCAGCGTGTCAACCACGTCCTGTTTGAGCTTCGGGAAGTTTGGGTGAGCAAGCCGGACGCCATCGCGGGCGTGATCGCGGCACGCAGCAGCCTGTTGGGCGAGGCCGTCCTGCAGATCGGCATCATTGATGCGGATGGTCTGCTGGTGTACTCCAATCTGGGCGGGCCACGCATTGACCTGTCTGACCGCGAGCACTTCAGGGTCCAGGCACAGAGCTGGCATGAAGACAAATTGTTTGTTAGTCGGCCAGTCCAAGGCCGGGTGTCGGGCAAGTGGTCGATTCAGCTGACGCGGCCGATTTTTAACCAGGGTTACTTTGCCGGGGTCATTGTGATGTCGGTTGACCCGGGCTATTTCACCCGCTTTTACCAAAAAGTGGATCTCGGCGCGCACGGAACGGTGTCGGTTGTGCGTGACAGTGGCGAGATCATGGCGCGCTCCCCTGAACCGGGCAAGCACATCGGTAAGCTGATCGACACCACGCCCTTTACCGCCCCCGGCGTGCCGCAGCAAGGAAATTTTCGCCGCTTGGCGCAAACTGATGGCATCGATCGCAGTTTCAGCTATTTCAAGATGCCGGCCTACGGCGTGACTCTGAATGTTGGGGCCGGGATGGACGAACAATTGGCACCTGTAAACCAGCAGCAACACGCATTGCTGTGGGTGGCCGGCATCGCCAGCGTGCTGCTGATCGGCATATTGGGGCAATTTTTGCGCGGCCTGGCCGAGATCAGCTGCAGTCGCGAGAATCTTGGCGAACTGGTAGCGCAGAAGACGGCTGCTCTGGAGGCCAGCCTCGAGGCAACCAACGAAACCATGCTCGAACTCTGGCAGCAACGCCGTGTGGTTGACGAACACGCCAGTGTCACCATTTGCAGCGTGGACGGTCGCATCACCTACGGCAATCACAAGTTCGCGGAAATCAGTGGCTACACGCCCGAGGAGTTCATCGGGCAAGACCACCGCCTGGTCAACTCCGGGCAGCACCCCACGGGGTTTTTTGCCGATATGTACCAGACTATTGGCCGTGGTGACATCTGGCACGCGGAGGTCTGCAACCGGGCCAAGGACGGCAGCCTTTACTGGGTCGTTATGTCCTGTGCCCGCTTCTTGGATGCGCAGGGTCGCCCGCGCGAGTACATCTCAGTACACACCGACGTTACCGACCGAAAGCTCGCTGAGCAACGTGCACACGCGGCCAACCAGGCCAAGTCGGAGTTTTTGGCCAACATGAGCCACGAGCTTCGCACCCCCATGAACGGCGTCATCGGCATGGTCGAAATCCTGCAACAGACGCAGCTAAAACCCGAACAGCAGCGCATGGTGGGCACCATCAGCCAGTCGTCGATGGCCTTGCTGCAAATCCTGAACGACATTCTGGACTTCTCCAAGATCGAGGCCGGCAAACTCGAAGTCGAGAGCGTACCGATGCACCTGCGCGAAGTGGCTGAAGGCGTGGCGCAGTTGCTGGTGTCGCTGCCGGGCTCGCACGCGGAAGTTTCCCTGTTTGTGTCCACGCAACTGCCGGACTGGGTCTTTGGCGACGCCAGTCGCCTGCGCCAGGTGTTGCTTAATTTGCTGGGTAATGCCATCAAGTTCAGCAGCAAGCAGGGCCGTGATCGTGTTGAAGTAAGCCTGAGCGTCACACCGTGCGTGCTCGAGGGCGGTGCTGGCGGTGTGCGCTTTGACGTGGTGGACAACGGTATCGGCATGGCGCCTGAGGTAGTGGCCAAGCTGTTTCAGCCCTTCAGCCAGGCCGACGAGAGCACGGCGCGCAAGTTTGGCGGCACCGGGCTGGGTTTATCCATCAGCCGGCGCCTGGTCGAGCTGATGGGTGGGCGCATCACCGTGCGCAGCATCCTGGGTGAGGGCTCTGAATTTACCGTGGAGCTGCCCCTGCAGGTGGCCCCGGCAGCGCGCGCGGTGGCAGACGAGCCCAGCTTGGCTGGCTTGCAGGTGCTCATCATCACGCGCAGCGCCTTCGGCATCATGGTGCGCAGGGCCTACTGCGAACATGCGGGTGCGGTGGTTAGCGTGGTGCCTGATATCGCTGCAGCGCATGAATTTTTGGCCCAATCGTCACCCACTGAGCCCTGGGTGGTGCTGGTCGATAAAACCGTGACCCTGGCCACGGCAGCGCTCGGGCTGAGCGCTGCGAGTAGCGTGGTGCGCGAGGCACCGCGTGGTAGTCAGGCCTATCCCACCGATGTCGTCCTGTCTGTGCGCCCCCTGTTGCAACACGACCTGTTACAGGCCATAGCCCGCGCCAGCGGTCGCCTGAACACCGCCAGCGCTGGTAGCACTGGTATTGCCGTTGAATGCCGCAAAGGCCAACGCCCGACCGCTCCCACGGTAGAAGATGCCGCTCAAACCGGCTGCCTGATCCTGCTGGCCGAAGACAACGAAACCAACCGCGATGTGATGCAGGAGCAACTGCGACTGCTGGGCTATACCTGCGAAATGGCCGAAGACGGCGCCATTGCCTTGCTGATGTGGCAAACCAACCCCAAGCGCTACGCCCTGCTGCTAAGCGACTGTCACATGCCAAATCTGGACGGTTTTGGTCTGACCGAGGCCATTCGCGCCGCTGAGCCACCGGGCATCCGCCTGCCCATCATTGCTGTGACCGCCAACGCCATGCAAGGCGAATCGGAGCGCTGCCGCGCGCGCGGCATGGACGACTACTTGTCCAAGCCACTGCGTATGCA
>CAIYDK010000347.1 GCA_903924955.1 uncultured beta proteobacterium
CGATGGGGTCTGGCATCTCTCCTTCATGTGCTGAGATAGCCTCAACTTCGGTGCTGGTGAGGGCCAGCAGATTGATGAGCTTGACCAGGGCGCGTGGTGATCGGAAGTTCTCATGTGATGTGACGGTGACTGCATCAGGAATATCAAACGATTCGCGATCTTTGTAGAGCTGTTGCTCGGGGTCCTCCAGCAAATAGGCTTTTCCGTTGGTGCGCAGTCGGGTCAGCATGGCCTGCACCCACTCTGGCTGCAAGTCTTGTACTTCATCAAGGATGATCAGATCCAGATCGGGGTCGCAACCGGGAAGTGTTGCTATGCACTGGGTGGCGATAGTTTGGAATGCGTCTGGTATGCTGAAATCAACCGCTTGACCAGATCGACGCACAACGCGGACTGCGTACTCGTGGAAAGTCTCGGCCGGTGTTCTGACTGGCGATACTCGCCCCATGTGGTCGGCTAGCGCCCGGTTAAAGCAGATGTAGGCAGCCTTCTGGCCGGCAGCATCCGCGTCGCGCAGCAAGCGCAAAGCCAATTGGGTCTTGCCTGAGCCAGCGGTGCCAACGACTCGGATCACGCCGGAAGGCACGTCGATGCGTGGCACCCAGGTCGCCAGACCGGACGACAGTCGCGACGCCTGTTGTTGCAGGCGTCCCGCTAATGCAGACACATCGGGTACAACCCGGAAACGATTCTCAAAAAAGGCCAGCACGCGCCCAAGATCGTCTGAATGGAGCCCCGGCCCGAGCAATTGCGCAATACGCGAGACGATGTTCCCGATATCTTCACTGTCGATGATGCGTTCGCGTGGCCACTGGGCTGTTTCCGATTTCACCTTCAGGTCGGGCAGCACCAACAGGTGGTTTAAATGGACGGATATGTTGGCATCCTTCAGACGGGAGCGCAAAGCGCCGTATTGAAGCCCGACCTGCGCCTTGATGTCTTTGGTCTTGGCGCCATAGGTTTTGAAGATTCCACCGGATTGAAAATCGACGTTGCCGGACTTGACTTCCATGAGCAGGACATCACCGGCCTGGTTGACCACCACGATGTCAATCTCGCCGTGCTGTTCTTTCTCACCTGCGCCTCTTGACCACTCGACGCTGTGGAACAGCGTGTAGGCGTCTGGTAGACCGCGTTCCAGTGTCTGAAGCAAGTCAAGTTCAGCGTACTCACCAGCATTCAATGCTGCGCGCGGAGGGAGGGACGGGCAAAGGCGGGCCATGAAGAGCATTTTCCACTGAAAACGATGAGGCTCACCTCATGAGCCTTGTAGTGGGTAAAGTCATTTCGAACTATCGGAGGACGACATGACTACCGGAAAACTGATCCTGGAATTGGCACAGGCCATTGAGCGACTCGATGATGGCCAAAGGGAGCACTACCGGCTGCTGTCCAAAGCGCTGTTGAGTTGCTATGTAAACGACGGCCAGCGCGCCGCCGTCATTATTGGCAGGGAGCAGGACAGCTCCGCCACCCTGATCGCAGTGAACGCGGACAACGACCAGATCACCGAAATGCTGGCACAAATGAGTGAACTCATGGGTGCCGGCGTGGTCGATGGCCGGCAGTACCAGATGGCCTTCAACTGA
>CAIYDK010000348.1 GCA_903924955.1 uncultured beta proteobacterium
CCAACACCATGGAAATCGGTAAGACCGATTACAGCTACGACATCATCCGCTAGGGGCAACGCACTATGGCCAACGTAACTTTTAGCTCTCCCCGCATGAAGAAGGACGTGACGGTGTACGCCGTCGCTGGCGACACCAAGACACTGCTGGCTGTTGCCAAGGCGAACAACATACCGGTGGACTCCGAGTGCGGCAACGGCGAATGCGGCTCCTGCCAGGTGCAGGTGGCGGTGCTCTCGGGCAAAACGCCAATCGGCGTGGCAATGACCGAAAAGGAAAAGACCGTGCTGCGACTGGCGGGCAAGATTACGGCGCAGCAAATCGCTGACGCAGAGACCAAGGACCTACCTCCCCCGTGGCGACTGGCCTGCCAGATGGTGGTACGCGACGAGGACATTCTGGTCACGTTCTGAGCATGGAAGCCGTCTTCGTCAAGACCACGCTTGATGGCCGCCGGGTCGAGGTGGTGGACGGCTGGGTCCGTCTGGGAGGGGTGCGCGAGGCACAGTCTCTGATCCCTCTCGCCGACCACCCCAACCAGCAGGCCATTGCCCGCGCATTGCCGGGTGCGGCCTTTGTGGCCGGTCGGCTGCCGCTCACACTGGTCGAGGCGGGTGTGGCACGGCGCGCACTCACGCAGGCGCAGTGCGCCTTTGACGCCAGTCCCCAAGCTCTGGCCCAACGCATGCGCCAGGCCATGTGGGAGCGCGCCAGCGCCGAAGGAGTGGAATAGACATCCCTCATGATTTATGTCCTGGACCTTTCGCCAATCAGCGCACCACGTGCCTGGTTTGCCTTTGATGCCGACGATCTGGAGCGCAAGTGTGTGACGCTGGATGCCAAGGACGAGCGCTGTATTTACTGGAACGAGGCGCAGGCCGTGGCTGCCTTTGAGGGCCATGACCCGCGCATCGCCAAGCCCACGCAATGGCGCGCGCGCCGCGCGCTGTACGAGCAACTGGTGGCGCTGGAAGTGCTGGCCGACGACTGCTGATCATGCTCACCCGCATGCAGTACGACATCCTGCTCGCCGCCAGCCGCGACTTGACGCTGCTGTTGGCCGAGATGCAGGGCGAAGAGGAACTGTTTGCCAGCCCCAATACCCTGGCGCATGTGGAAGCCAGACTGCTGACCTTTGCGCAAACCCTGGTGCACCTGCCCGAGGCGCTGCGTCAGCGCCTGCTGCAGGTGGATTGGCATGGCTGGAACTGCCTGCTGCGACTATTGGAGACCGACCTGCAACCCCGGCGCGCCGAGGTCTGGTACGGCACCCAGGCCCTGGTACCGGCCACACTGCAGCTTATAGCCGCGCTGCGTACCCGCGAGCCCATCTGGTTTGAAACTGCTTACCGCGATCAAGGACATCTATGACATCCGTAGAAGAATTTCTGGCCCACACCATCCAACTGGAAACCGAGGCCGCCCTGCGCTTTGGCCAACTGGCCGACGCCATGACCACTGCAGGCAACAAGGAGGTGGGGCGGCTGTTCAGACGGCTGGCTGACTACTCGCTGTTGCACCTGGGCGATGCTAAGGCACGCGCCGGGTTTCGCACCCTGCCCACGATGACCTCCAGCGACTACCAGTGGCCCGACATCGAAAGCCCCGAAGCCGCCGCCATCTGGGCCGCCGACCCATCCATTGGCATTGAAGAAGCACTCAAGGTCGCGCTGGACGCAGAGACCGCAGGCCTGGAGTTCTACGCCGATGTGCTCGCCGCCACCGATAACCCCGAGATCAAGGTACTGGCCAAGGAGTTTGTACAAGAAGAGGGCGAACACGTGACCGAACTCAAACGCTGGATACAACTGCACGCCAGCGGAGCCAAGCTGCCACCGGCGAGCTGATCTGCTGCGGATAAGCCGCTGCGGCGCACTTGAGGTGGCTGCTCGATATCCGACCTCCAACTCGCTAACGGTGCTCGCAAGGTCAACGGTGACAAGCGCTTGCCACAACTCGATCTGAAACAACCCGTTTGTCGCAATCCCTTCAAACCTGCCAAGGCTTGGTGCCATGCGCTTCAAAAGCCTGCCCTCGCGGCGCCTTCCTGTAGGTTTTTGCCTGGCATCAAAAGTGCAATGGGGTGTGTATAAACGGTGTCAGGAGTTTTCCATGTCGGTCGCGCTGAAGATCAAAATCGCTGAGGTGTTCGACGAGCCTGGCTGCGACATCAACCAGGGCAAGAGCGAGAAGGAACGCAAAAAGGGCTGCACCAAACAACTCAGCCCTGGTGCCGCTGCGGGGGGGTGCGCCTTTGACGGCGCAAAGATCGCGCTGCAACCCATTGCTGACGCGGCGCATCTGGTGCATGGCCCTATCGCCTGTGAAGGCAACTCCTGGGACAACCGCCACAGTGCCTCCTCCGGCTCACAGCTCTACCGTACCGGCTTTACCACCGACATCAGCGAGCTAGACGTCATCTATGGCGGCGAGAAGCGCCTCTTCAAGTCCATTCGCGAGATCATCGAAAAGTACGATCCGCCCG
>CAIYDK010000349.1 GCA_903924955.1 uncultured beta proteobacterium
TGCAAGTCCAGCAGGCAACGAACGGGACTTCACTTCAGAAGTGCTGCGGTAATTATTTGCATGATGGTGGTGCGGTTACCTTGTCCCCCGCAGGCCTCAAACGCGGTGAAGTTCACGGGCGCGGGCGGCTTCAATAATTTTTCCAACAATGATCTTGGCGTCCGCAGGGCGCTCTTGAAGGTAATCCGCCAGCAACTTGCTGACGATGTCTTCCACCGGGCCGCGCACTTCGCTCGATACGAGCTTGTCTTTGGTCTGGCTGGAGAATTTTGGCTCGGGAACTTTTACGGAGAGTACGCAGGTCAGGCCTTCGCGCATGTCGTCACCCGTCACCTCAACCTTGGCTTTTTTGGCAACCTCCGACTCGTCGATGTATTTGTTGATGACGCGCGTCATGGCTGCGCGCAAACCCGTTAAGTGGGTGCCACCGTCGCGCTGGGGGATATTGTTGGTGAAACACAGTACCTGTTCGTTGTACCCGCTGTTCCACTGCATCGCCACTTCCACGCCAATGTTGGTGGCCTGGTCGCTCTGGCGGTCGCCCATGGCGTGGAAGATGTTGGGGTTCAACACCGTCTTGCCTTTGTTGATGAAGTTCACAAAGCCCTTGACGCCACCGGCGCCCGAGAAGTCATCTTCCTTGCCGCTGCGCTCATCTTTCAGGCGAATCTTCACGCCATTGTTCAGAAAGCTGAGTTCGCGCAGGCGCTTGCTCAAAATTTCGTAGTGGAAGTCGGAGTTGGTCTGAAAAATTTCCAGGTCGGGTGCGAAGTGGACTTCAGTGCCGCGTTTTTCGGTTTCACCGATGACTTTCATCGGCGAAACTTCGATGCCGTTGACCGTCTCGATGAGGCGGTTCTGCACAAAGCCCTTGCTGAACTCCATCACATGTACTTTGCCGTCGCGGCGAATCGTCAGGCGCAGCATTTTTGAGAGCGCATTCACGCAGCTCACACCCACGCCGTGCAGGCCTCCAGAGACCTTGTAGCTGTTCTGGTTGAACTTACCGCCGGCGTGCAGTTCGGTCAGCGCGATCTCGGCCGCCGAGCGTTTGGGTTCGTGCTTGTCGTCCATCTTGACGCCGGTAGGAATGCCCCGCCCGTTGTCGACCACACTGATGGAGTTGTCGGAGTGAATGGTGACCAGGATGTCGTCGCAATGTCCGGCCAGAGACTCATCAATCGAGTTGTCCACGACCTCGAACACGAGGTGGTGCAGACCGGTGCCGTCGGACGTGTCACCGATGTACATTCCGGGGCGCTTGCGCACCGCCTCAAGGCCTTCCAAGATCTGGATGGAGCCTTCGCCATAGGCCTCGGTTGCACCAGCCTGGTTGGTATCAATCGTTGGCTGGAAGTTGGAGCTGTCCGATCCGCCCTCGCCCGTATGCACGTGCGCATCGTTGTTTTTGGGGCTGGTGTCGGGCTTGTTTTCTTCGGTCATGACTCACTTCTCTCTCAATCAGTTGGGGACAGAATTAAAGGCTGTCCCGCAATTTTCAGTATTCTTGAATGACCAAACCCTCGGATACCGAGGGTTTGATTGCGCAGTTAGCTACGATTTTTGTAGCATTAAATTCTCATGGGCATGACCACGTACTTGAACGTGGCGTTGTCGGGAATGGTGAACAACGCAGAACTGTTTCCGTCGGACAGTTCCAGTTTGACCATGTCCTGGCTCATATTGGCTAGCGCGTCGATCAGGTACGTCACGTTGAATCCAATCTCGATGCTGTCGCCGCCGTAGTCGATGTCCAGTTCGTCCACAGCCTCTTCCTGCTCGGCGTTGTTGGACGCTACGCGCAGGCTACCGGGGTCGATGTTCAGGCGAACGCCCTTGAACTTGTCGCTGGTCAAAATGGCGGTGCGCTGCAATGTAGCCAGCAGGGCTGTGCGACCCAGTGTGATGCTGTTTTTATGATTCTTGGGAATGACGCGGTTGTAGTCGGGGAACTTGCCTTCGACCAGTTTGGTCACAAACTCCATGCCGTCGAACACAAACTTGGCCTGGTTGTTGGCGAACTGCATTTCGATGGCACCCTCGGCATCCGACAGCAGGCGCTGCAACTCCACCACCGTCTTGCGCGGCA
>CAIYDK010000350.1 GCA_903924955.1 uncultured beta proteobacterium
CGGTAGCCGACCATGCGTCGGTGCGCATTACCCACGCGGTCAAATATGGGAAAGCCCACGCGCAGCAACGGCTTGTTCAAGCGCGCGGCGGCCTGGCGGCCATGCGAGTGAGAGATGAGGAGATCGCAATGCGCAGCGCCCTGCTCCAGGTCTTCAAGGTCGCCCAGCACCACTTGCTCCGTGGGCAGCAGCGCATGTGCGGCAGATTTGGTGCTGCTCACGCAGCAGCACAACTCAGCCCCCATCTCATGCAGCAGACCGCCCAGGGCCAGCAGCAAATCGGGCTCCGCACCAATGCCGACCTTGATGCCGCCGGTGTAGAAGTGGCCGTCGAGCATGGCGTCAAGCAACTGGCTGCGCTGCCTGCGATACTTGTTAGGCACGGGCCGCCCCGAGATGAGCGAGAGGCGCTGCAAGAAACGGTCGTTGCATTCCAGCCCCGTGAGTCGCTCGAAGATTTCCAGTGGCGCGCCGCTAATTTCCTGCAAAGCCTGTGCTGCCTCGCGCGTCTGCTCGCCCACGCCCAGCGTAAAGGCCGACGCACCTGCGGCGCGAATGTCTTCCAGCGTGGTGCCGCCCAGGGTGGTACCGCGCCAGTCGGGCGGAATATGGCCGTCAAGCGAACCCGAGATATCGGGCAGCACCATCACCGACAGGCCAAACGCCTGAATGATCTCGCGCAGTTCATCGATGTCGGCCGGCGAGAGGTGGCTGCCCGGCAACAGCGTGACCTGATCGCTTTTGAGTGACAGTGGCTTGACCAGTGTGCGCACAATGGCAGTGACCGCGTGCTTGTAGCCGTCCTCGAAGGCGCCGCTGTAGTCGGGCGTGGAGACGTAGACGATTTCCGTGTCGTTAAGCTCGGGCTTTCGCTTGCGCACGGTGACGATGTAGCCATCCACATCGTCGCCCTTGGTCTCGGTCAGGCCCGTAGAGCAGATGGCAATCAACCGGGGTGCAGCGCGCTTGCGGATATTGAGCAGGGCCGCTTCGATGTTGTCGTAGCCTCCCATGATGGAGGTAACCTCGTTCATCGCCGTGGTCTGCAGCGGTATCGCCTCCTTGAAGTGGCGCACCAGCAGCACCAGACCAAAGGAGGTGCAACCCTGCGAGCCGTGCATCACGGGCATGCAGGCGTCGAGCCCCAGGAACGCAAAACTGGCGCCCAGTGGCTGGCTCATTTTGAGCGGGTTGACCGCACAGGCTTTCTTGGATTCGACAACGCGGGCCATGGGGATTCGCTTTCGGTTTTAGGCGCAAACCTCTTGCGCCGACAGCCCCATGGACCGGGCGGCCACATCGGTCAGATACGGTGTGATGCTGGCCGCGGCGGGACTCGCAGCAGGGGTCTCGTCCCACGGTGCCGCAATGCGTACCTGCTGCCAAACCGGGTTGGAAAGTGTCCGGTCGATCTCCCGCACCAGGGCCACCATGCCTTCGTAGCCCGCATAGGGGTGGTAGCGTTCCTGGTTGATGTCCAGCCAGGGCATACGCGCCTTGAGCGCCACAAACTGAGAACGCCCTCCCGAAAGCATGATGTCGGCCCGTGCATCGCGCAGCATGGCGTACATCTCGCGCGGCGTCATGTCATCAATCATGTGCGCGTCGTCACCCATGATCTCCTTGATGCGCTCTTTGTCTTCCTTGGTGCTCTTCTTGACGCTGGTGCCGGCAATCTCCATCCCGCCTTCTTGCAACGCCGCCACCACCGACCAGGACTTGACGCCCCCCGTGATCAGCAGCGCGCGCTTGCCACTGAGGCGCTGCTTGTACTGGGCGATGCGTTTCCAGGCGCGCGCCTCCTCTATTTCGATCAGGCGTTCGGTGCGATCGAGCAAATCGCAGGGAGCGCCTTGCTGCACGAGGAGTTTGGCAATCTGGCGCAGCGTGTCGCTCATGTCGCTGATGCCATAGAACGAACCTTCGAAGTAGGGAATGCCCCAGCGCTGCTCCATCTTCGTCGCGACATTGATCATCGACTTGGAGCACACCATCATGTTCACCTTGGCACGGTGGGCACTCGCGATGTCGTTGTAGCGCCCGTCGCCGCAGATGCACGAGAGGATGCGAATACCCAAAGCGTCAAGCAGGGGCTTGACCTGCCACAGCTCGCCGACCAGGTTGTACTCGCCAATGATGTTGATATCCAGCGGTGTCGTGAACTCTGGCTCGCGCGTGCCAATCACATAGTCCAGCAGCGCCTCAGCACCGAGCTTGTTACCCAGGTTCTTGGGGCCGGCAAAGCCTGGGGCATTCACCGGAATCACGGGCTTGCCAAACTTCTCGGAGGCGCGCTTGCACACCACTTCAATGTCGTCACCCACCAGCGCTGTCACGCACGTCTGGTAGAC
>CAIYDK010000351.1 GCA_903924955.1 uncultured beta proteobacterium
GCCGCCAACTGAATCCCCAACCGCAAACCTAAACGCAATTGAAAAAGGAGTTCCTGTTATGAGCTTTTCCCTTCGCCCCTACCAAAGCGCTGCCATTCAAGGCATCTACAACTACTTCCAAGATGAGAGCGGCAACCCGCTGGTGGTGATTCCCACCGCTGGTGGCAAGTCACTGGTCATGGCCACCTTTGTCGAAGGTGTGCTCAAGGCCTACCCCGATCAGCGCATCCTGATCGTGACGCATGTGCGTGAGCTGATTGAGCAGAACTTTGCTGAACTCAAAAAGCTCTGGCCGCAAGCACCGGCTGGCATCTATTCCGCTGGCCTTAAAAAGCGTGAGATCCGCGCACAGATTCTTTTTGCTGGCATCCAGTCCATCCACAAGCGCGTGTACGACGTTCAGAAATGCGATCTGGTGCTGATCGATGAAGCGCATCTGATTCCACGTTCTTCGAACACGATGTACCGAAAATTTCTTGATGGTTTAAAGCGCCTGAACCCCGACCTCAAAGTCATTGGGTTGACTGCCACGCCTTACCGCCTGGACTCTGGACTGTTGCATGAAGGTGACGAGGCGATCTTCACCGACATCGCCTACGAGGTATCGGTGCGCGAGTTGATCGACGACCACTACCTCTCGCCACTGATCTCCAAGCGCATGGCAACGCAAATTGACCTCACCGGTGTGGGTACGCGAGGCGGTGAGTTCATCCCGAAGGACTTGGAAGCGGCCATTGACCAGGACGCCATCACACAAAGTGCAGTCAATGAAATCTTCTCGTACTCAACTAACCGCAAAAGCTGGCTGATCTTTTGTGCTGGCGTAGACCACGCGTACCACGTGCGTGATGCGGTACGCAGCAGAGGTGTGACCTGCGAGACGATTGTGGGCGATACGCCCAGTGCCCAGCGCGAGGCCATCATCAACGACTTCAAGGCTGGACGCATTCAGTGCCTGACCAATGCCAATGTGCTGACGACCGGCTTCAATGCGCCTGCGGTGGATCTGATTGCCATGCTGCGCCCCACCAAGTCGGCGGGTTTGTATGTGCAGATCGTGGGCCGTGGTTGCCGCCTTGCACTGGGCAAGACTGACTGCCTGGTGCTCGACTTCGCCGGAAACATTGCGCGCCACGGACCCATTGACGCAATCAAGCCCAAGACACCCAAAGCGGGTGAAGACGGTGATGCGCCCACCAAGGCATGCCCAGAGTGCGACAGCATCGTTCATGCGGCGGTGCGCCAGTGCCCGGACTGCGGCCACATGTTTCCTGAGCCGCAAATCAAGATTGATGCAAAGGCCAGCACTTTGGACATCCTGTCCGGTGGCCCACCCGAGTGGGTCCCGGTGACACGGGTGAGCTATGCCCGGCACGACAAGAGTGGCAAACCGCCGTCACTTCGGGTCGATTACTGGAGCGGTCTGAGTTCCCACAGTGAGTGGGTGTGCATTGAGCACCAGGGCTATGCGCGGCAAAAGGCAGCCAGTTGGTGGGCCAACCGTGCGCCGGGCCTGCCACTGCCCCGTGGTGTTGA
>CAIYDK010000352.1 GCA_903924955.1 uncultured beta proteobacterium
CGGGGTCTTGTCGAAACCTGTCCACACGCTTGGCGCCACCGACGAAACTTTCAACAATCTGGTAACCGAGATACGCCTTGTCGTAATGGTCGAGCACGTCTAGGCTTTGGATGTTGTGGGGCAGCTGGTCACTGTTGCAAGCGGCCAGCATCGTTGCCGTGAAACGTCTTCTTAAGGGAGCATCACCATTGCTCTGTAGGGCGGCGATTGGCTCTATCCGGATTACCTCAGGCCAGCCAGCGTTTTGCTCTGCCTTTGTGAAGAACGTGCCTCTGACGCCAAGGGCTTTGTCCCACTTGGAATTGCGTACACCCACAATGCACCCCCATCCGTCCCCGAGGAGGAGCCTCAGCAGGCCAGCGGGGTGTCTGGCTTTTCGTCAGCGGTAATTAGTCGCCGACTAGCTGAGGCAAAAACGATTATGCGGCCTTGATACTGACCACGTTCTTGCCCTTGACTGGCGCAGCGTAAACGAACTTGCCCCACTCTGTCATCAAGTTGCGGCGCTTGTCGAACAAGTCACCACGACGGTAAGCGGCCTCGGTGCCGTCGCCGATAGCGTGTGCCAGCGCCATCTCGCGTACCTCGGCAGGGTAGGCGGTACGCTCGGCGCACCAGTCGGTGAAGGTAGATCGAAACCCGTGGGGGACTGCGCTCAATTCCATGCGGCGCATCGCGGCGGTCAGGCTCATGTCGCTCAGGGGCTTGTCACCACGCAGGCCGGGAAACACTAGGTCAACTGGTTCACCGTCATCGTTGACGAACGTGGGCAGCATTTCCAGCAGGGTTATGGCTTCGTCGCTCAAGGGGATGCGGTGCGGCCTGCCCGATTTCATGCGCGTGCCCGGGATACTCCAGGTCGCAGCGTCCAAGTCAATCTCTGACCACAGAGCCCCACGGGATTCACCAGAACGGCAGGCGGTCAGTATCGTGAACTCAAGGCACCGGGCGCTTGTGCCCTCCACGTTCGCTAGGCGCTGCATGAAGACGTACATATCATCAATCGGGAGTGCTTCAAAGCTCTTGCGCTTGTTGACTTTGCTCGGGCGCGGTAACACTTGGTCAAGGTGTCCACGCCACTGCGCAGGGTTGAACCCCTTGGGGCGGTAGCCTTGGGCAGCAGCCCAGGACAACACCAGTTCAATGCGATTGCGCACCCTGACCATTGTTTCGTTTTTGGTACTCCACTCCGACCGAATAACGCTCACAACATCCTCGGTGTCCACGTCCTTGACGTGCTTGTGGCCGAATACCGGGTAAACGTAGGTTTCAAGGGTGTTTTCCCATTGCTGGCCGTGCTTGGCGTTCTTCCAACTTGGCTTGTGGGTTTGGATGTAGGCCAGGGCGCAGGTCTTGAACGTCCAAGTGATTGCGGCCTGTTTACTCTCGCGCTCTGCAATCGGGTTTTTGCCGTTGCGGATGCTGTCCAGGGCAGTCCTTGCACGCTCCCAGGCGGCGGCAACGGTGACGCCAGGGTAACTGCCCAGCCCTATATCGCTGCGCTTGGTGCCTATCATGGTGCGCAAAATCCAGGACTTTGCACCCGTATTGGTAACGTTCAGGCGCAGGCCGGGCACGGTGCCCACGGCGTGCAGGCCAGGCTCGGTCAGGCGCTTGACCTCCATTGCTCCCAATGCTTTTGCTATTCGTGCCATATGTACCCCACTTGGTTGACGTTGCGACAATCATCATTCGGGTCTGTCCACTTGGTGCATTTCTTGTGCATTGAACTGCCCGTCCCCCCTAAACCACCATCCATCCCCCCATTGAATTATGCGCTTGATTAAGACGGGATGATACAGTGTGATTCGAACTAACAGTGAAAAGAATGGGGGGAAGGTCGATTTTGAGACGTAAAAAAACCCCGTGATAGGGGTCTCTGGCGGAAGCGGTGAGATTCGAACTCACGGACGGTTTCCCGTCGCCGGTTTTCAAGA
>CAIYDK010000353.1 GCA_903924955.1 uncultured beta proteobacterium
ACGCCAACGCCAACACCAACACCAACACCAACACCAACACCAACACCAACACCAACACCAACAGTGAACTCTGAGGTGGCATCCGTAATAGCAGTCATTCAATCGGAGTTACCCAGCGCCATCGTTGCCAGCAATAGCGTGGCCAGTGTCATACCCGATTCCACTGCGACTAGCGTTGTAAGCACCGCAATAGAAACTGCCAACAACTTGACCACCAATACCACCGAGTTCAGCGACAAGAAAGACACTGCGGAGCTTGTCAGTCAGGTGTTCCTGACGGTCACGGTGGGTAACAGCGTTGTCGAGCGACCGGTTGAGCAGGTTATTCAAACTGAGCAGCCCAAAGGGCGTCAATTGGTTTGTCGATAAGGGGAGCAAAGAAATGAAATTCAAATCTTTTCGCCTCGACATGGTGGTGTTTGCATTTTTTGCCGTGATGGCATTACCCGCTTGGGCAGATGGCACCCTCACGCACTTGTCTGGCCAAGTCTCGGTCCAACAATCCGATGGCAAGACCCTGCCTGGTGCCACCGGTGCCCATGTTGGTGTTGGCGACACGGTAATAACTGGTCAAGCGGGCTATGTACGCGTTGCCATGACCGACGGTGGCGAAATGGTGCTGCGTCCTGATTCGCAGCTCAAGATCGAGAGCTACAAGTTTGCTAAAGAAGCACCTGCCGAGGACAACTTTGTCTTCTCCATGCTGAAGGGCGGATTGCGTGCCATCACCGGATTCATCAGCAAGCGTGGAAACCGTGATGCGTACAAGTTAAGAACGGCAACCACTACGATCGGCATTCGTGGCACGCAATTTGATGTCCGCGTTTGCCTGGCCGACTGCGGCGCACTGGCCAACGGAACCTACCTTGCGGTGCACTTTGGTGCCGTTAATGCGAGCAATACACAAGGCAGCCTTGCCGTTGCAGCTGGGCAGGTTGCACATGTTCCACCTGAACACGCGCCCATACTGCTGCCCCGAAATCCCGGCATAGGTTTTACGCCACCAGCGGTTTTTCCGGTGCTCGACGAGAAGAAGAAGCTCATGGAAGCAGCCAAGGTAGCTGACCAATCCCCCGCCATCAACCAGGCCCCGGGCGCGCAGGAGGCGAGCCCTTCAGTGGCCAGTAATCAACAAGCACCGGGAAATGAAGGCAGTTCCCAGGCTACAGCGCCGGCTGAGGGTAGTTGCTCGGTTCAGTAGTTGCTGACCTTGCGTTGCTCAACACGATACGGTGGCAGCCCCGCCAGCATGCGCCGACCGTAGCTTTGTAGTTGCAGACGCTTGTCGTAGCAAATGACGGCGGCGTGGTCGTCTTCGGTGCGGATGGCCCGGCCGGTCCATTGCAGCAGTTTGATGCCGGTGGCCGGAATCACCAGTTCGTTGAAAGGGTCGCGCCCCACGCTGCGCAGCCACTCGGCACGGGCCTCGTCCACCGGTTCTGACGGTGGTGCAAACGGCAGCTTGGTGATGAACACGGTTTCGCACAGCTTGCCAGGCAGGTCCAGCCCTTCGCCAAACGACTGCATGCCAAAAATGACTGACGGAAAACCCGACTCCACGCGCGCCGTGTGGCTGCCCAGCAGGCGCGCACGTGACTGTGTGCCTTGGACCAGCACGACGTCCATCAAAGAGGCAGGCAAGTTTTCAGTGGCCACCCGCATTTGCGCGCGCGATGTGAAGAGCACCAATGCGCCGCGTTCTACATTCGCGAGGTCTTTCATCAGCTCGGCCACCATTTCGCGGGTGTAGGCATCGGCCTGTTTCGGGTCAGCGGTGGTGTGAACGACGGTGAGAAGGCCTTGCTTGGCGTAGTCAAACGGGCTGGCCACTTCCAGTGCCTGCACGTTGGGGTTGTTGATGAGCCCGGCCTCGTGCAAAAAGTAGTCAAAACTGCCGCAACTGGTCAGTGACGCCGACGTCACCACGGCACCGCGCACTTGGCTCCATAAAAATTGGCGCAGCAGGTCGCCGGGCACGATGGGGCACGCGTGTGCTGTCATGGTCAGGTAGCCATGTTCGCTATTCGCTTGCAGCCACTTCGCCAAAGGTTGCTCGCCGTGCTCCAGTAGCAGATTGGACGTTGATACGATGGTGCCCAGGCGTGGCACCAGTCCACCGAGCTTGGCGTACTGTTGGGCGCACTGCGTAGCCTGTGCCGGATCTTCTTTTGCGACGGCTTTCACCTCGGCGCCCAGCGCTTCCAGCGCCTTGGATAGTCCGTCCGCCTGCGCTTGAATCTGTGTCACTGTTTCAGTCAAAGCTTCGGGCAACACGCCGTGCGCAAAGCGCAGCGTGCCATCCTGGCCTTCGCCCTGCGCGTTTTTTCCGGTCGTTGTCCAGACAAGGTCCATCGTCATGCGGGCCAACTGCGTCAGTGCGCCTTTGAGCTGACTGGTCACGGTGGCCACGTCTTCTCCTACATGCAGTTGCAGCGTGTTGCTGACCTCGGTCAAGATTTTCGGCAGCTTGTCCAGCCAGCGCAAGTTGCTCAGGTCCATGCTGCTGGCGAATTGGTCCAAGGCGACTGCAGGCAGGTGGTGGCCTTCGTCGAAAATCACCAGGCAGTTGTCCAGATCAGGCAGCGTTTTCATACCCAACGATGCCAGCACCAGGTCGTGGTTGGCGACGATGACATTGGCCTCGGCCAGGCGGGTGCGTGCCTCGTAGTAGCTGCAGTCGCGAAAGCGCGGGCAGTGCCGTATGGTGCAGGTGTGGCGCTCGGCCGCCACGGTAGACCAGTCGCGCGGGTCGGGCGCCTCGCTCAGACTGTCGCGGTCGCCATCCCAGCTACCGGTGGCAAGCGTGGACGCCATGGACTCATACAGTTGGATGCGGCGCTCTTCGGCTTCTTCCTGTGACAGCACCGAACCCAACTTGCCCGGCTTGGGCGCGTCGTTGTCGGCATCAAACAAATCCTCGGGCACACCACCGTTGCCCACCAGTCGCTCCAGCTTGAGCTTGCACACATAGCGACCACGCCCCTTGGCCAGTGCGAACACAAAGGGCTTGTCCATCATATGGGCCAGCGCCGGCAGGTCCTTGGTCATCAACTGCTCTTGCAGCGCCACGGTGGCGGTGGAGATCAGTACCCGGGTCTTGCGTTCCAGCGCTAGAGCGATGGCCGTGGATGAGTAGGCGGCAGACTTGCCGACACCCGTGCCGGCCTGGATGACGGCAATGGCTTTGGTGGGTGCAGGGTGCTCGCCCAGATCGGCGCGGGCCAGTGCGCAGGCCACACAGTCTGCCATTTCATGCTGGCCGGCGCGTGGGCGAAAGCCTGGGGTAGCGCCGACCACCTTTTCGAAGGCCGTCAGCGACAGGTGCGCCAAATTTTCAGGGCTCAAATAACGTCCAAAAAGGGGGAGTTTGAAAGGGAAGGTGTCCCACGTGGGACTGCGGAGTGTCGAATATACCGTTTTCGGGCCATTTTTTCCCATTCCAGGCGCTGTCTCTAGGGGCTTTTCCCCGTGTCAGGCGCCTTATTGATAGGGTATTCTTTCTGATTCATTACAAGGAGAGCTGCGGTGGCCAAACCCAAACTGATTCTGGACTATGTTTACGACCACGAAGCCAAACTGGCTGACAGGGTCTACTTGACTCAACCGACGGGCGGCGCTCAGGTTGTGGATTACACCTGGAGCCAAACCCTGGATCAGGCGCGCCGCATGGCTGCACACATCAAGGCACAGGGTCTGGAATCCGGTGCGCGGGTCGCGCTTTTGTCCAAAAACTGTGCGCATTTTTTTATGGCAGAGATGGCCATCTGGATGGCGGGCTGCACGACCGTGGCGATTTTTCCGACCGAGACCGCTGAGACCATTGGCTACGTCCTGGAGCACAGTGGCGCCAGCATGCTGTTTGTGGGCAAACTCGATAGCTGGGCGCAGCAAAAGCCGGGTGTGCCCGCAACACTGCCGTGCATCTCGTTCCCACTTGCTCCCAAGAACAGCTACGAGCAGTGGGACGCCATCGTGGCGCGCACAAAGCCCTTGACCGGTCGCATTGCGCGCGATGGAAAAGACATTGCCATTCTGCTGTACACATCGGGTTCAACCGGCACACCCAAAGGCGTGATGCACAGCTTTGAGCGCATTACCAAGGTTGCCGAAAATATTTCCAAGGACATCAAATCACGCATTGGCGATATCGACGACAACCGCATCCTGTCTTATTTGCCGTTGGCGCACGTGTTTGAGCGGGCCTGGGTGGAGTGTGCCTCCATGGTCGACGGCAAGACGCATGTCTTTTTTGCGGACAGCCTTGACACCTTCGTGGCCGACCTGAACCGGGCACGGCCAACCACCTTCATTTCGGTACCCCGCCTATGGCTCAAGTTTCAGCAGGGTGTTTTTGCCAAAATGCCACCGAAGAAGCTCAACCGGATGCTCAGCATTCCAATTTTGAGCGGTATCGTCAAGCGCAAGGTCTTGAAGAACCTGGGTCTTGACCAGGCTTTGCTCGCGGGCAGCGGCTCCGCGCCCATTCCTGCCGAACTCATCTCCTGGTATCAGCGTCTTGGGCTCAACCTGATTGAAGGTTACGCAATGTCGGAAGACTTTGCCTATTCGCACAACTCCACACCTGAAATCAACTCACCCGGATGCGTGGGCCTGCCGTTGCCAGGGGTCGAAGTGCGAATCAGTGAAGAGGGCGAAATCCTGATCAAATCACCCGGCCAGTTGGTGGGCTACTACAAGCGCCCGGATCTGGACGCCGAAGTGTTTACGGCCGACGGCTACTTCCGCACGGGTGACCGCGGTGAACGCCGCGCCGATGGCTTGCTGAAGATCACGGGGCGGGTCAAAGAGATTTTCAAGACATCCAAGGGCGAGTATGTGGCGCCCGCGCCCATCGAGAACAGCCTGAACGCGCATCCGCTGATTGAGATGAGCATGGTCTCCGGCTTAGGACAACCTGCTGCGTATGCGATGGTGGTGCTGGGTGAAGATGTACGGCCCAAGCTTAAGGACGCAGGATTCAAAAAAGATGTGGAAGCCCAGTTGGCTCAGTTGCTCAAGGATGTCAACGCGCAGTTGGTCAGCCACGAAAAGCTGCAGATGATCGTCGTTGCCCAGCAGCCCTGGACAATCGAAAACGGTTTCCTGACACCCACCATGAAGATCCGTCGGGCCCGTATTGAAGGCGATGTCACTGCCAAGGTTGATGGTTGGTATAGCGGCGCCGGCAAGGTGCAGTGGGCTTAAACCGTTAGCGAGGCGGGCGGGGCAGCATGAGTTCCGTGCGGTGTGCGTGTCGGTCGGTGTCCAGCGTGAACACCGCTACCACCTGCACCAACTCATGGGCCTGACTCTTGAGGCTGCTGGCGGCGGCGGCCATCTGCTCGACCAGGGCCGCGTTTTGTTGCGTGGTCTGATCCATGTGGGACACGGCTTCGCCCACCTGGGCGACGCCCATGGATTGTTCGCTGCTGGCAGCACTGATTTCTCCCATGATGTCGGTGACACGCCGAATGGCGTTGACGACTTCGTTCATCGTGGAGCCCGCCTGATCGACTAACGTTGTTCCGTGTTCGACTCGACCCACGCTGTTCCCGATCAAGGTTTTGATCTCTTTCGCAGCTTCTGCCGACCTGCCTGCGAGCGCCCGCACTTCGGATGCAACAACGGCAAAACCGCGACCCTGTTCCCCCGCGCGTGCAGCCTCGACGGCTGCGTTCAGCGCCAGGATATTGGTTTGAAACGCGATGCCGTCGATGACGCTGATGATGTCGGAAATTTTGCGTGAAGCCTCGTTGATGCCTTTCATGGTTTCCACAACCTGACCAACCACTTCACCGCCTTTGATAGCCACAGATGAAGCGCTTTGCGCGAGCTGGTTGGCCTGGCGCGCGCTATCGGCGTTTTGTTTGACGGTGGAGCCCAACTCCTCCATGGAAGCGGCGGTTTCTTCCAGTGCGCTGGCCTGCTGTTCGGTTCGTGCCGACAGATCGTGATTGCCTTGTGCAATCTCGGCACTGGCCGTGGCAACTTCTTCCGATCCGGATCGAACCTGACCGACGATGGTTGAAAAACTGTTGCGCATGGACCGGATGGCGTGCAGCAGGCTGGTTGTGTCGTTGTCCTTGAGCGTGATGTCCACGGCCAGGTCGCCTGCCGCAATACGGTGCGTAATATCAGCGGCAACCCCTGGCTCGCCGCCGAGTTGCCCCATGACACTGCGTGTGATGAGAACGCTGAGCACGAGCAGGACGGTCGCCAATGCCAGGGTTCCCAGCCCGGCGTTCACGACCCTTTTGGCGATGGTGGTGTCGACGTTGTCCAGATAGACGCCAGAACCCACAATCCATCCCCAGGGCTCAAAGCCTTTGACGTACGAGACTTTTTGCACAGGCTTTTCGCTGCCCGGTTTGGGCCAGAGGTAGACCACAAAGCCGGAGCCGCTGGCTTTTACTGTTTTGACAAATTCGACAAACAGTTGCTGGCC
The DNA here is from genome assembly GCA_903924955.1 of uncultured beta proteobacterium. GTDB lineage: Bacteria > Pseudomonadota > Gammaproteobacteria > Burkholderiales > Burkholderiaceae_C > Allorhodoferax. The sequence goes on from CAIYDK010000353.1 coordinate 6,446, forward strand.
GGTGGGGTCCTTGTTGTCTGTCAGGTCTTTGCCATCGAGCTCCGGCCGGATGGGATGCATGACCATCTTGGGTTGCATGTCATTGACCCAAAAATACTCTGCCCCGTTGTATCGCATTGATTTGAGGGCGGCTAATGCGCGCTGCTTGGCTTCGTCTTCGGGCATCTTGCCGGCCACTACCTGGCTGTGAAAGTGAACTATGAGGCTGTGCGCGCTCTCGACCGTTTGTCGCACGCCGAGCTGACGTTCCTCTAGTACAACCGTTCGCTCTGTCCACAAAAATATGCCTGACAGAATTGCAATGCCCACAATGGAGCTAATGATGAGAAGGCCCAGGCGCTTGGCAAGCGTGATGGAATGAAGGCGAAACATAGTGCGCGCTCCTATTCTATTTTTACTGACGATCCCTGGTTCGTCGCCATTGTGGAGCCCTTACTTGCAAATGTCACTCACTTTTCGCACGATGCCTTGCCGGCGTGCGTTTGCCCTGCGGCGTCTGCTTTGAGGGGCGCTATGGCGCGTCGAGCGTAGTCAGCACGCGCGCACTGCTGAATTGGCGCTGCTCGCCACTGATCGGGTCCCTGAATGCAATCGATCGGGCCAGCAACTGCAGTGGATGGTTGTAGTCGACACTGCCTTCGGGTGTCAACGTGGGGTAGATGCCGTCCCATCGTATCGGCAGGCCCAGCGCCGCCATGTGCACGCGCAACTGGTGGCGCTGCCCGGTGACAGGCTTCAACGCATAGCGTGCCAGGTTGCCCAACACCTCGATGGGCGTGATGTGGGTTAGCGCATTGGGCACGCCGGGCACCTCGGTCTGCTGCATGAAGTGGGCCGACGGCACAATGCGGCTTTGTCGGGTGACGGGCCAAGGCAGGTCTGCGTTCCACGGGGCGATGCACTCATAGGTTTTGTCCACCTGGCGCGTGCGAAACAGTTCCTGGTAGGCGCCGCGACTGGCCACTTGCTTGGAGAACAGTACCAGTCCGGCGGTGTCGCGGTCGATGCGGTGGATGGGCGACAGCGCCTCCAGCCCCAGCGCATTCTTCAGGCGGATCAGCACCGTTTCTTGCAGGTACTTGCCCGAGGGCACCACCGGCAAGAAGTGCGGCTTGTCCACCACCAGCAGGTGCTCGTCCTGCCACAGGACGTTGGCCTCAAACGGAATGTGCGGTTCGGTCACCAGGGCGCGGAAGTAGTACAGGCGTTGTCCTGCGCGGTAGGGCGCATCGGCCTTGAGTATCTGTCCCTGGTCGTCGATCACATCGCCCGCGTGCAGACGCTGCAGCCAGGTGTTCGTGCTGACGCCTGGAAAGCGCTGTGGCAAAAAGTCGATCACCCGCGCCCACGGCCCGGCGGGCAGCACCACGCAGCTGGCGCCCACGCCGTTTCGGCTGGGGGGAGCGTTAGGCCGGTGCAGGGCCATGGTCAGCGCGAGTCCCAACGTGAGAGCCAACGGTCTGGGCGGCAGCGGATTTTGCTCCGTGTCCCCCGCCCGCGCTGCGGGCTCCTCCTTGACCTGCGCAAAACCCGCTGCCGCCCAAACCGTTTGCAGCAGGAATGTTTGAGGCCATCTCTATTTCCGCTCAAACACCACATCCCACACACCGTGGCCCAGTTTGATGCCGCGGTTCTCGAACTTGGTGAGCGGGCGGTAGTGCGGTTTGGGCGCGTAGCCATGTAGCTCGGGGTGGGTAGCTAGCGCGCGATTTTTCAGCAAGGGTTCGGCGCTGAGCACTTCCAGAATCTGCTCGGCATAGGGCTGCCAGTCGGTCGCGCAGTGCAGGTAGCCGCCTACCTTGAGCCTGCGCGCCAGCTTGGCCACCAGCGGCGACTGGATCAGGCGGCGCTTGTTGTGCTTGGTTTTGTGCCACGGGTCGGGAAAGAAAATGTGCACGCCGTCCAGGCTTGCCAATGGCAACATGTGGTCAATCACCT
>CAIYDK010000354.1 GCA_903924955.1 uncultured beta proteobacterium
CGCTGAGCTACCTGTTCAGCGGCATGTTTGTCGGCCCCACCAGCCAGGCACCCCGCGTGGACGAGGCGCGCAACGACCAGTTGTACGAGCTGGAAATTGCAATTGAACAAATCTACGCCAACCGCGAAATCTACGGCCAGTCCATGCCGCCGTGGATCGTCGACCGCACGCTGCGCAACATCCTGATCGACGCCACCGGCAACACCCACCGCAGCGAGTTTTCCATCGACAAGATGTACTCGCCCGACTCGGCCACCGGCCGCCTGGGGCTACTGGAACTGCGCGCCTTCGAGATGCCGCCGCACCCGCGCATGAGCATCGTGCAACAGCTACTGTTGCGCGCACTGGTCGCCCGGTTCTGGAAGGCGCCCTACAAAGCACCGGTCACCCGCTGGGGAACCGAGTTGCATGACCGCTTCATGCTGCCCACCTTCATCCGACAAGACTTTGACGATGTGGTGGAAGATATGCGCGCGGCGGGTTATCCGTTTGACCCCAGCTGGTTTGCACCGCACGTCGAGTTCCGCTTTCCGCTGGTCGGCTCAGTCCAGTCCGCCGGCATAGAACTCACCCTGCGTTGCGCGCTGGAGCCCTGGCATGTCATGGGCGAAGAAGGAGCACCCGGCGGCACTGCCCGCTATGTGGATTCGTCACTGGAGCGCATGGAGGTGCACGTGAAGGGCATGAATGAGAGCCGCTACGTCATCACCTGCAACGGCCGCGCCCTGCCCATGCAAAGCACGGGCACAGTGGGCGAATATGTGGCCGGCGTGCGCTTCAAGGCCTGGAACCCGCCGAGCAGCCTGCACCCCACCATTGGCGTGCACGCACCGCTAACCTTTGACATTGTGGACACATGGATGAAACGCTCGCTGGGTGGCTGCCAGTACCATGTCGCCCACCCGGGCGGCCTGAGCTACGAGAGCTTTCCGGTCAACTCGTTTGAAGCCGAAAGCCGCCGCCTGACGCGCTTCACCAACACCGGTCACACGCCGGGTGTAATGAACGTGCCGCCCGCCACCATCCATGTGCCGGGCAGCAAGGAGTTTCCGTTTACGCGGGATTTGCGCAGGGGCTGATTCGCTGGGGCAAAAAGGCAAATGGAATAACCCAATTGGAGCCCCCTGCACCCTGCTTACAAATGCCGAGTCAACCAACTTTCGGACCCTGGGTCAATGCGCCAAAAAAGGCTGCCCGAACAATTCGCATTCTGGCGACAAAGCTTTGGCTAACCGCATAGAAAACGTCGGCGGCGGCGCGCGACTCCAGACTTTCGCCAGACCCGTCTGACCAAGCGGGTGCATGCAGACAGCCTACCGAGGTGCTCGCCAAAACCAGTTGCCAGTCCCGCCCCAGTGCATACCACTCAGACTGGCTTCTGGGTCGCGAGCCGAACCAGCTTCTGTGGCCCGCCACCACATCCAGCCACTCGCCGTAGTGAGACAGGATCTGGCGGGTTCCATACCCGGTCGAGCGGGCGCAGCGCAGGGTCTGCAACTGAATCTCTCCGGTATCTGCGCTGCGCCCCATTGCTACCAGGCGCTTGTTCCAGCGGGGCGGTAAACCACGAAGGCGGCGCAGTCCGGTGTCGATGACGAGCCACGGCAGAAAAACGAGGCAAGTGACAGCGGCGGTGAAGCGTGAGAACCATCCTGCGCGAACAACCCCGGTTGGCTGCAGGTCGAGCAGCAGCCCATCCGACCTGGGCAATGTGGTCCTCACCCCTAGCCGCAAGTGCTGAACACTGGACCCATTGACCACCGACTCATCAAGTTCCAAGCCCTGGCCTACAAAAGTTTGCGGCAGCACAAGGCTATTGACCACCGTGGCGCCGCTTGAAATCACCACATCATGGGTCAGCACCGTGCCAGCTCCCACCCTGGCACCTGCCGCGACGAAGCACCCGGGGCCGATCAGCACGGGGCCATCAATGACGGAACCCGCATGAATAGTGGCATCCGGACTGTGGGCACCCCAGTCGGTCCGCAGCCAGGTGGCCGGAACGGTATCCATCGCTTCCTTGGACATCGCTATGTGCTGCGCCTTTAGCAACTGCGCCGCATCGGCAACACCTACAAACTCACCTGGATCAAGTACATGCAGATGCGTAGCGCGTTGACAAAGGAAAGCACCCATTGAGCATTCATCGCTGTGCTGGGCAAGCGTTTGTAGCACTTCCGCTGTTGTACTGCCCCACCCGGCCCAGACCATCCCTGTTTGCTCATGAACTGTCGCTGCCATTTGGTCTTTTTCGATCAGCGACGACAGTGCCTCGTCATTCACCAACCTGTCTGCGTGGCCCACCAGTACCCGTTGCTGACTGGGCAGCCCCATTGAACGCAAAAGTCCGTAGGGAGTTGCAGAATTCTTGGCCAGGTGCCAGCGCAATTGAACACCCCAGCGCTCGCCCTGGCCTAAAACCCGGCGCAACTCCTCCGGTCGGGAACTCACCACCAGATCGATATGGCGAACCCCGAGATTGGCAAGCTGCTCAATCGCGCGTTCAATAAAAGTAGTCCAGCCGAAAGGTAACAGGGCCGACGGAAAATCGCTTGAGACCGGAACGTCTTTAGGTGCAGTCGAAGTGGCGAAAAGCACGGTACGCAAGCCATTCAACGCCCCCACCACTGCGGGCTGAACCAATGGCTCCTCGACAGGATTGTCGCCGGCGGGAGACCGCAAGCCCAGACGTTGAAGAACAATCCTTCCCAGGAAGGTAAAGTTGCCGACCAGGTAGCGGCGCCACATGCGTGATGGCTCCTGCATCAGACGGTAAATCCACTCCAGGCCGCTGTCTCGCATCCAGGGTGGTGCGCGATTGATCCGCCCTGACACGAAGTCAAACAGTCCACCCACGCCTATCGCCACTTTCACTCCGAGATGATGAAGATGCCGATCAATGAATACATCCTGCATGGGCACGCCGCGAGCCACCAACACCACGTCTGCCCAACTGGCGCTCACTTCCGCCGCAACCTCGCCTTCCTGTGCGACGCTGAAGAAGCCGTCCCGGACTCCGACAATGCGAAGTCGCGGCCACCGCTCCCTGATCACCTCCGACACGCGTTCGGCCACGCCTGGTTGCCCACCCAACAAGAAGACGCTCACACCCCGGCGCTCAAACATCTCGCACATACGCGGGAAGAGATCGGTCCCGTTTACATTTTGCTTGAGCGGGGCCCCCAGCATATCTGCTGCGATCTTGATACCGATTCCATCAGGCAACACCAATGCGGCGCGCGCCAACAACCGCCGATAACCACGATCACGCGCTGCGATATTGACGCAGGCCGGGTTGACAAAGCTCACCTGTTGCGCGTTGGTGCCATCGATCATTTTCGAAATCCGGGCCACTGCCTGTTCCATGTTGACGTTGTCAAATGAAACATCGCCCACACAAATCCGTCCGGCATTGGCCTCTCGAGGTGAAGGCATCCATACCACGAGCAACGTGCGAAGTAACAACGCAAAGTCGTGGCGAAGCCCGCGTCGACGAAGGTATTCGAGGTCGGCATCGCGTTCAGAACCAAAGTCCACCGCAGTGCGCCGGCGCATCGCCCAAATGCTGATCAAGCCGGGCCTCACTTTTATCAGTCTGGGGGGGTAGTCTTCGTACGAATTTGCGCCAATCGGCTTATGCCCAACCCAGGCCATCTGGCCCTTCAATATATTAAACAGTACCGGCCATTTTCCGATCCCAATGCCGTTCAAGAGGCGCCCCAAAACAGTGTCGGGAAAGTCGATCCTCCAGCGTTTAAAGACCTGGTTGTCGCAACTCAGATACGTCTGACCAGAAAGTCGACCAACAAAAATACCTAAGACCAAAGGAACGGCAAGCAGCGTAAGCGCCAACAGCGCCAGCGTAATGTCCATAGCGCGAAGATGCCGGTCCACACGCTCGTCAAAGCCTGCGCCAAGGTCGCCGGTCAGTCGTATGTTCTCAGTCAACCAACTTGTCATGACTTACTCCTGAATCAGTAGGCACCGCGACCACGAATGACCGCGGGCAGGGTTTTGGCGAGCAACTTGACGTCTGCACCCATCGACCTATTCTGGATATAGTCAATGTCCATGCGCACCTGTTGCGGGAACGGAATTTCAGATCGTCCGTTGACCTGCCAAATGCAGGTGAGCCCAGGAACAACTGACAAACGCTGGCGCTCCAGCATGGTGTAACGGCTGACTTCACTGGGCAAGGGTGGGCGCGGCCCTACCAGGCTCATGTCGCCTCGCAGTACACACCACAACTGCGGCAGTTCATCAATGCTGGTGCGGCGAATCAGACGACCAATGGGCGTGATCCGGGGGTCATGTTTCATCTTGAACGTAACACCCTCACTGCCATGCTGATTTTTTGCCAGCAGCGCCGCGCGTACTGCCTCTGCATTGACGCACATGGAGCGGAACTTGGGGAATCTGAAGGTCCGCCCATTCAAGCCAACCCGCTGTTGCCAAAACAGAACCGGCCCACGATCGTAAAGTTTGATTGCCAGCGCGACAATCAAAAGCGGGACCGCCAGCACCAGCAGTGCCGGCAAAATCAGAGCAAGGTCCAGCAAACGCTTGAGTAACGGAAATTTTCGGGTGGACCATAGCCAGACCAATCTGTCGCGCCTTGCGCGCAGACGATTGGTGATGGGGGCACTAAGTTCTGGAGATTGATTTTTTGACATGGAGCGCTCCGTTGGTGGTATGAGACCGATTACAGGTCTTTGTCGGCTTGAAGTTGTGGCGACTTTGTGAACGACTTGTTAAACTGTCACGCACCGAATCTCTGCCAAGACTGTTAGCCGACCATTTCATGCAAAACCACCATGCCTCTGCGCACGTTCTGCAGATTCTGGTCGCCGATGACATCGAGGCGTCACGACTGCAACTGTGCGAGATGGTTCGCAAATCCGGTCATGCGGCCCACGGCGTTGGCAGTGGCACTGCAGCGGTAGCGCAAGTGCTTCAGCAGACACCTGATCTGGTTTTGCTTGACCTGCTGATGCCGGATATGGACGGCTTCGAGGTTACGCAGAAGCTTCGCGCCCTGGTCACCGACCGTTGGCTTCCGGTGATCGTGACCTCGTCGCTGGAAGGGGAGGAGCACTTTATTCACGCCCTGCAGCGCGGCGCTGATGACTATCTGGTGCGCCCCATCAATCCCGTTCTGCTGGATGCCAAGTTGCGCCACTACGCCAGAGTCCTGGGCCTGCAGTCACGCCTGGCGATGCTGGCCCAGCGACAACGCGACATTCACGACAACATTCTGGATGCCGTCATCACCATGGATGGCAACGGGACTATTGAGGAAAGCAACCTTGCTGCCATGCGCATTTTTGGCAACGGTAGCAGCCGACTCGATGGGCAGCACTGCGAGACGGTTCTAAGGACCCCTTTGTCTGATTTGCTGGGGCTGCGCGAAATGTCGATCACCCGATCAGATGGGACAAGATTTCCGGCCGAACTGGCGCTGAGCCAGTGGTCCGAGGCACAGCGGGTTCGCTACACGATGGTCATTCGTGACCTTACCGAGCAGCGCCACATTGATCGCATGAAGGATGAGTTTTTGGCCACCGTCAGCCACGAGTTGCGCACACCGCTGACCTCGGTGTTGGGTGCTCTTGGTTTGCTGGCATCCGGCGCCGCCGGCGCGCTGCCCAAAGCGGCTATTCCCCTGGCCGAGGTGGCCAAACGCAATGGTGAACGATTGAGCCGTCTGATTGATGACATTCTGGACATCACCAAGCTCGAGGGTAACCAGATGGTGTTGCATCTACGCCCGACCGGCCTCGACAGCTTATTGCAGGAGGCGATGACCGCCAACATGGGTTACGCGCAGCGCTCGGGCGTCAAACTGGACATCGAAGTCAAACCGGACAGCCCCCCGGTGCGCATCGATGCCGACCGCTTCTTGCAAGTGATGGCCAACTTGCTTTCCAACGCCATCAAGCATTCAACTGCGGGTGACACGGTGAGCGTAAGCCTGGCATGGACGCCGACCCAGGTTCGGGTCAGGGTACGCGACCGCGGGCCTGGCATTGATCCTCAGTTCCGTTCGCGTATGTTTGAGAAATTTTCTCAGGCCGACACCTCGGATCGACGCGCCCAGGGCGGTACCGGTTTGGGCCTCTACATCACGCGCATGCTGGTGGATCGAATGGGAGGTCGAATCGATGTCGATTCGGCACCTGACCAGGGCGCAACTTTTTTTGTGGAGTTTCCTGTAGCCAATTCCACTTTGCAGGTGCCCGAGCCCTGGCTGCTGCATATTGACACTGATCTGGATGCGCGACGCCGAGTGGCCGAGTGGTTGTCGTCCCTATGTCGGGTAGAAGGCACTGCCAACCTCGAACAGGCGCAAGCCCTCTTGCTTGGCACACCACCCTCCATCATCATCGCTGACCCGCAGGCGCAGGGCTCGGCCGAGGAGTTTTGTGCTGCTCTGCGCAGGACGGCGCAGGGTCGCCCGGTGGTTCTTTTTACCGACGCAGTCGATGCCACTTTTGTGCGTCGCATGGGAGTGGGGTGGTTGCAAAAAGCCCATTGTGGGCGCGAGGAACTGATGGCTGCCTTGCGGCCAGCCATAGCCAATGCAGGCAAGGAGCGCCAACCATGAGTGAACTGCGCCGAGTGATGTGCGTGGAAGATGACCCCGATATCCGGATGATTATCGAATTCAGCCTTGCCACGCTGGGTGGCTACCAGGTTTGTTTGTGCCCAGACGGTCACGCGGCGTTGGCGCAAGCGCCCAACTTCAAACCCGACCTGGTCCTGCTTGACGTGATGATGCCCGGCCTGAGTGGCCCAGAAACACTTGCTGCACTGCGCAATCTGGTCGAAATGGCGGGCGTGCCAGTGGTGTTTATGACGGCCAAGGCCATGCCAGACGAAGTCGAGGAGTTGCTTCAATACGGCGCAACCGGCGTCATCGTCAAGCCGTTTGATCCGGTCACATTGCCAAAGGACATACGCATTTACTGGGAGCACGGGCGTGGCATCTGAGCTGACTGGAGGCCTTTCCACGGCATCTGTTGCGCAATTCAAGGTCTTGCAACGCCATTTTGTGGCCGGCCTTGCAGTGCGCTGGCGCACCGTGACAGATGCAGAGACACCGCAGCAACTCCAGGCAGAGCTTCACCGCCTCTCGGGTGCCGCGGGCAGCTATGGTTTTGAGCGCATGAGCCAATGTGCCCGGGCAGCGGAATTGTTATCCATTGACCATGCTGGACCAGCATTGACGCAAGCTTTGGCACTGGTAGAGGCTGAAATAACCCTGGCGCAGACGCTGGCTCAAGAAAACTCACCTGCCGAAGGATGATGAAGTCACATTCTGGTGACACTTTAGCGAAGCCCCAGTAGTTTAATCAAGCCGTGCTGAACCTAAACCGTGTACTACGAATGGAGAAACAATGATGGAACTCAAGGGAATTATCGAAGGCGACGACGTTTTAGTCATTGAATTTCGTGAGGACAACCTGGACGCCAGCAACGTGCGCGAATTCAAGGATGCCGTGCAGTCCGTTATTCACGACCGAAAGCAGGTCGTGCTGGACATGTCAGGGGTCAAGTTTGTTGACAGTTCGGGGCTGGGCGCCCTGATCTCCTGCCTGCGCCTGCTCAACAGCCGCCGCGGCGATTTCAAACTGTGTGCCATGTCCAAAACAGTGCGGGCATTGTTTGAGTTGATGCGCATGCACCGGGTGTTCAATATTCACGACACACGGCAAGAGGCGGTAAGGGCCTTCGCTTAATGTATCCATGACTGACGCAGTCCTCAAGCGACCCCGCGAAGTGTGGCTGCGAAGCGGCCATCTGCTTACGGCGGGTGTTTTTCTGGCAATGCTGACTCTGCTGCTTGCCTTGCTATTTATTCAGTTCGAGAGGCGACAGGGGCGTTCGAGCACCAAAGCAGAGATGCAGCAGATGGCCATGGCAATGGAGAAGCACACTGGCGCCAGCCTTGATGCCATCCAGGGCCTTTTGCTGGTACTGGCCCGTTCGGAGCGCAGCCCGATTGATTCCAATGCGCCTGGCCGGATTGACCCGACCCTTGCGGGGGTTATCCGCGGATTGCCTCAGCTAAAGAGTGTCTCAGTACTCGACACTCAAGGTCAGGTGCTGGCGAGTACCACCCCAGACAATCTAGGACATGTCGTCGATCTCGGCTCGTTGGGTGCCATAGCAAACGACAAGTCAAAGGTCCTCCTGGGTCCCACTCTCAACGGACGTGACCTGGTCGATCTCAACACCGCCGCATCGGAGTCAAATGTCTTCCCCATGGTTGTGCATTTACGCGATTCAGGCGGTCACCGACTGCTGTTGCTGGCGCTGATCAATGCGAACTATTTCACCGCACAATACGAGTCGATCACCATCGACAAACGAATACGGATTGTCCTGACCGATATTGAGGGCAGGTTGTTGGCAGCGACCAGCAACGTGGAACGCGGTTCAGGCGGTTCAATCGGTCACTTACCCGCCTATTCAGAGTACCTGCCACAGCGCCAGGATGGCAACTATCTGGGCACCGGCATGGATAGTCCGTACGCCTTTGTTGCCTTTTCTGCATTGCGCCATTGGCCAGTCGTCGTCGTGGTTGAGCATTCGTACCTGGACGCCATGGAAGAGGTGTCACTCCTTGAAAGGTGGACATCCATAGTGGTGGTACTGGTATGGCTGACCATAGCGGCCCTAGCCTACACAACCATCCGAAATTTGAGACACTCTGTCGCCATCAACAGGAGGCTAAGCCACGAGGTATACGCAAGCGAATCCCGCAGCAGTTCTGTTCTGGAGTCTTCGATTGATGGCGTGATTACCATCGATGCTGCAGGGCAGATTGTTGCGTTCAATCCGGCGGCTGAACGGATGTTCGGCCGAACCAGGCGTGAATGCATCGGTCAGAGGATGGACGAATTATTGGTACCTGAGGGATTGCGGCAAGCCCACCACGAAGGTATAGAGCGGTTCCGCGTGAGCCATGATGGACCGGCCCTCAATCGCCTGAACCGGCGGATTGAAACCATTGCCTTGCACAGCGATGGCAGCCTTTTTCCTATCGAACTGTCGATTGTGTCGGTCGATATCGACGGGCAACTGTTCTTTACAGCCAATGTGCGCGACATCAGTACTCAGAGAGCCTCTGCCCAGCAAGTGATCGATTTGTTGACCCAATACAAAGCAGTGGCCTCCGATCTGGAACAACAAAAATTGGCACTCGATCTGCACGCTATCGTCAGCATCGTTGATGTGGACGACAACGTCATCTATGCCAATGACAAGTTGCTCCAAATTTCTGGCTACACCCGAGATGAGTTGCTGGGCAAAAAACATTATGGGTTTCGAAATCCGCTTGCGCCTGCGGACTACGCGCAAATGCGTGAGCGTCTGGCTGCGGGAAAAATCTGGAACGGTGAATTGCATATGCGTCACCGTGATGGCAGTTCCTACTGGGTCGCCAACACCTCGGTTCCGGTATACGCAAACGACGGCAAAATTCGTCAATACATAATCATCCAGACAGACGTTACCGATTTCAGAAAAGCCGAGATTGCACTCAGCGACGCCCGCGCCCGTGAACTTACCGTTGGCAGTCGCATTCAGCAGAGTCTGCTTGCAGCGTCTGTGCAAAATCATTTGCCCGGCCTGTGGTTGAGTCATTTCAACCAGGCCTCCAAAGGGGTCGACGGTGATTTTATTGACATCATTGCGCTAGGTGAACACTGTGTCGACGTTGTCGTCGGCGATGTGATGGGCAAAGGCGTTCCGGCGGCCCTTTTGGGTGCAGCCACCAAACTGCAATTCAGCCGTTCCCTTGCCGAGCTTCTGGCCCATTCGGGTCGTGATGGCTCATTGCCAGAACCCATGGCTATCGTGGCATCGGTTCATCAGGCCATGACACCGCACTTGCAGGCCCTGGATTCGTTCGTCACACTGGCCTACATACGCATTGACCTTAAACGCAATCTCATCACCTGGGTCGGCTGCGGTCACGAAGAGTCTCTCTTGATTCGCGGCAACGACGAATCCATACTGTTGCCCAACCAGCAGCCGCCCTTGGGCGTTCTTGACAGCAGCGAATACATCCAGGATCAGGCACCGATGGCGCGTGATGACGTTGTGTTCCTGTGTTCAGATGGTTTGCCAGATGCCATCGGGTCGAATGGCGAGCGTCTGGGCCGCGACCGGGTCAACGCAACGCTGCGCCGCTTGGTACGCCAACACCCTACGCCGGCTGCAGCACTGCATGCATTACGCCACGAACTACTTGATTCGACTGTGCAAATAAATGACGACGTGAGCCTTGCGCTCATCATGCGGCCAATCGAGTCTGCCGCCGACACCCGCTGTGAACTGCCGATTGACCTTCAGTCCATTGGCACCCTGCGGCAATTCGTCTTTGGCCAGACGCAGCGTGCAGGCTTGCCGGAGGCAGAGGCCGCCATGTTCGAGTTGGCATGCGTTGAGGTGTTTACCAATATCGTGCGCCATGCCAAGGGATTGCTTGCGGGTGCTCCAGTGGAAATCACTTCACGTTACGCGGGGCACGAACTGGTGCTCGAAATCATCCACCTGGGGGATGCGTTCACACCACCTGCTGAGGCGGTGGCGCCTGATCTGTCGTCCTTTCCAGAAGGCGGTTTTGGCATGACCATCATTCGCAGTGCCTGCAGCCGGGTTGAATTTTTGCACCACGAAGGTGTGAACACCGTGCGTATGACACGCACGGTTGCACCTGGATTACCCACCCTATGAAGGTACAGATAGACACCTTGCGCGGTTTAGCTTGCCTGTTGTTGGTCGGCTATCACGTGGTGGGCGCTGACCCTGACCATGGTTTGCGAGTGGCTGACGGCGCCATTCGGTGGATCAATGACGGTCTGGCTTACCTGCGCATGCCTTTGTTCACATTTCTATCCGGCCTGGTGTACGGTTTACGCCCATTCAGCGGCGACAGCCAAGCATTTTTACTTGGCAAGGTGCGCCGACTGCTGGTCCCCATGCTCTTTGTAGGCACACTTTTTGCGCTGCTACAGGCCGCCACGCCCGGAACCAATTCGTCAGTGGGTGCATGGTATTTGCTGCACATCCAACCTGTTGCGCACTTTTGGTTTGTTGAGTCTTTGTTTTGGGTCTTCCTGGTGGTCTGGGCACTGGACCGCTGGAACTTGGTCGCAAGCAGCAAAGGCTTTGCCCTGAC
>CAIYDK010000355.1 GCA_903924955.1 uncultured beta proteobacterium
ACAATCTCCGCAAACAGGGGACAATCACCCGCATCTTTCCTCACCTGTTGCAAGAGCGAGTTTGAACCCAGGTCCGCAGTGCACCACCACTACCCTCTGGTAAAGAGTCTCTCTTTACCTTTGAACTACCCCGTTGGGCCCCAAGCCTGGCGGGGTTTTTCACTTTTTCTTGCGGACTTGGTGCTCACCCATTCCGACCAACTTTCCCCATTTCCGTCCGTTTTTCGCTCTCTGTTCTCTACTTCTTGCGAACGCGCAAAGTCAGTAGTCCGCAAGATGAGTCCTTTAAAAATCAAAGGCTTAGCGAAATTCTGGGACAGGCAATTTTTTTGAGCATCGCTTGGGCAAACCGTAGGTCGAAAAAAACGGAGAAGTTGAGAGTCTGTGCGTATTGGCGCAAGCGGCATCAAAAACAGCGGTGCGTCAGCATGTAACATGTTCGAAGATACAACTTCGATCCATGACCAGTTCCACCAAAGTCCACGACACGCTGGTGTACCGCCTGTCGCAAGTGTTGACCAAACTCAATCAGGGCGAATCGCTCGATCCACAAGCCTTGGCTGATGAATTCGGTGTCAACCTCAGAACTATCCAACGCGACCTGAATGTGCGTTTCGCCTGCTTGCCGTTGATCAAAACCGCTGGTCGCTACCGGCTTGAAGCGGCGCATTTGGGAAAGCTGACGATCAAGGACATTTCACAGTTCGCCTCGCTATCGGGCGTCAGCGGACTGTTTCCGCAGTTGAGCGAACAATTTTTACGTGGCGTGTTTGACTCAGATCGTAAAGACGCGTGGGTCGTTAAGGGCCACCATTACGAAGATCTGCGCGGCAAGGATGCACTGTTTTCTGCACTGGAGCAGGCCATTGTTGACCACCACCATATTCAGTTCACCTACAACAAGGCACCCGGCCAAAGCAAGCTGCGCCAGCAGGTGGAGCCATACAAGCTGATAAACCAGAAGGGCATCTGGTATCTGGCAGCGTGGGATGACGGAAAGTTGAAGGCATTCACAGTCACCAAAATGGAAGGTCTACTAGCCACATCCACCGTATTCGCGCCGCGCACTCACATTGATGACGAACTTGCAAAGAGCGACGGCATCTGGCTCGGTGTGCAGCGCCAGCGCGTTGTACTGCGCGTTGCGGGTGCGGTTGCCGAATATTTCAAACGCCGCCAACTCATCCCCAACCAGCAAATCGAGCGCGAACTGATGGGCGGAGACATTCTGGTGTCCACCACTGTGGCCCAGGCCGACGAAGTACTTTCCATAGTGCGCTACTGGATTCCGCATGTTCGGATTCTGGAGCCGGTGGAGTTTCAACAGAAGTTGGACGCGGGTTTGGCTGGGTATCTGGCAGACCGTGATGCCGATTCGTAAAACTTTTCACCACCCGTCGTTGCATCCCAAAAAGCGACACCAGCCGTAACCCAGATCGATGCGTTTGGCTGTCGGTCAATGTTTATTTTCTATTTCTTGCGTCAGCTGACAAAAACGACACGACCTGTCGATGGGGAGGCG
>CAIYDK010000356.1 GCA_903924955.1 uncultured beta proteobacterium
ATGAAGCCGCGCAAGCGGGCTGCCTGATTTTGCTGGCCGAAGACAACGAGACCAACCGCGACGTGATGCAGGAGCAACTGCGCCTGCTGGGCTACGCCTGCGAAATGGCCGAAGACGGCGCCGTGGCCCTGAAAATGTGGCAAGCCAACCCAAAACGCTACGCCCTGTTGCTAACCGACTGTCACATGCCCCACCTGGACGGTTTTGGGCTGACCGCCGCCATCCGGCAAGCCGAGCCCCATGGCACACGCCTGCCCATCATCGCCATCACCGCCAACGCCATGCAGGGCGAGGCCGAGCGCTGCCGCGAGCGCGGCATGGACGACTATTTGTCAAAACCGCTGCGCATGCAGGAACTCGCACCCATGCTGGAGCGCTGGCTTTGACCGAAGCCAAAGATTCGGACGAACACACCATGACCCCAATCGCACCCCCCAAAGCCACCGTCTTACTGGTTGACGATGCGCCCTTCAATGTGAACCTGATGACCGGGTTGCTGAGGGACTTGTACGAGATCAGGGTCGCGCGCGACGGTGAAAGCGCTATCGCTGCGGTGCGCGGTGCACCGCCCGACCTGATTTTGCTGGACATCATGATGCCGGGGCTGTCGGGCTACGATGTCTGCAAGATCCTCAAGGCAGACCCTGCCACCCGCGACATTCCCATCATTTTCATGACCGCCAAAACGGATGCCGAAGATGAAACGATGGGCTTGGAGCTGGGCGCGGCAGATTTCATTAGCAAACCCGTTCACGCGCCCATCGTGCGGGCCCGTATCGCAACGCAGTTGCAGGTCAGAGCCAGCGCCAATTTGCTGAAAAAGGAGACTAACGCCCTGGAGATGAGCAATTTCCTGAACGAGCAGGCACTGGAATTGTCAAAGTCCGGGCAGTGGCAGTACGACTTCAGTGACCCGAATAATTTGATTGGCTCTGCGCGCGTGGAAAAAATCTTTGGCCTGAAACCGAGCACCGATCAGCGCTACTCCATGGAAGAGGTGGTAATTGCGAACATCACCGCGGTAGACCCAGCACTTGCGGCGGAAAATTCGACCCAATGGCGTGCCGCGATCCGGGCCGAGGTGCCCCGTTACGAGGCCATTTATCCTTTTCAGCGGCCGATCGATGGCAAAGTGATCTGGGCACATGTCATTGGAAACGTGGAACGAGACCCAAGCGGTAAGCCCACGCGTGTGCATGGCGTGCTGCAGGACATCACCGCGCTCAAACTAGCCGAGCTGAGCCACGTGGCACTGGCCGAGAGCCAGGCCCGCAACAGTCTGCGCGACCAACACGAAAAGGTTTTGCAAGAAAACCTGTGGGCCATGAGCGAGGCGCAGCGCATTGGCCATGTGGGCACCTACATCACCCACATCAAAACCGGGCTCTGGACCGGTTCGGCCGTGCTCGATGGCATCTTTGGCATTGACGCGTCATTCGAGAAAACCATTCCCAACTGGAACACTCTAGTGGCCCCCAAGTACCAGCAGGAGTTGCTGGACTACTACAACGAGGTGATAGCGGGCGCCGGCAAGTTCCGGCGGGAGTATGAAATCATTCGACCCATTGACGGAAAAACGTGCTGGGTCGAGGCACTGGGCGAGTGTTCGTTCGATGCCCAGGGTGCACCGGAATTTCTGCGGGGCACGATTCGCGACATCAACGACCGCAAGACCGCCGAGCTGGCGCTGCAGCATTACCGCGACCACCTGGAAACACTGGTCGCACAAAAGACAGCAGAACTGCAAAGCGCCAACACCCTTGCCAATGCCGCGAACCGCGCCAAGAGCGAGTTTCTGGCCAACATGAGCCACGAGATTCGCACCCCCATGAACGGCGTGGTGGGCATGGTCGATATTCTTCAACAGACCGCAATGACCCCGGCGCAGCACCGCATGCTGGACACCATTCACCAGTCATCCATGGCCTTGCTGCAAATCCTGAACGATATTCTGGACTTCTCCAAGATCGAGGCCGGCAAGCTCGACGTTGAATGCATCCCCACCCGACTGGTCGATGTGGCTGAGGGCGTGGCCCATCTCATGGAGTCCATCGCCAGCACCAAGTCGATGGAGATATCGCTTTTTGTGGACCCCGCCCTGCCTGCCTGGACGCTGGGCGACCCGGTGCGCCTGCGCCAGGTCTTGCTCAACCTGATGGGCAATGCGGTCAAGTTCACCCGGACATCGCCGGCCCATGTGGCGCAAGTCGCGCTGCGCATGGAGTGCTGTGTGCTGGCGTCGGGTGAACCGGGCGTGCGCGTGGTGGTGCGGGACAACGGCATTGGCATGGCCCCCGAGGTCGTGGGCCGGCTGTTTCAGCCCTTTACCCAGGCCGACGAGAGCACAGCGCGCAAGTTTGGAGGAACCGGGCTCGGGTTGTCGATCAGCCGGCGTCTGGTGGAGCTGATGCACGGCAGCATCACGGCGCAAAGCACGCTGGGCGCAGGGTCCGAGTTTGCGCTGCAGTTGCCGCTTCATCCGTGTCCACCCGGTTTTGCACCGGCACCGGCGCCGACCGGGCGACGCGACTCCGCACAGCGCGCAGCCGCCCCCACGGTAGAAGAAGCCGTACGGAGCCAATGCCTGATTTTGCTGGCCGAAGACAACGAGACCAACCGCGACGTGATGCAGGAGCAACTGCGCCTGCTGGGCTACGCCTGCGAGGTGGCCGATGATGGCGCCGCTGCGCTGCACATGTGGCAAGCCAACCCGGCCCGTTATGCCATGCTGCTCAGCGACTGCCACATGCCCCGGCTCGACGGCTTTGAGCTGACCGCCGCCATCCGGCAAACCGAACCGGCGGGTACCCACCTGCCGATCATCGCCATCACCGCCAACGCCATGCAGGGCGAGGCCGAGCGCTGCCGCGAGCGCGGCATGGACGACTATTTGTCAAAACCGCTGCGCAT
>CAIYDK010000357.1 GCA_903924955.1 uncultured beta proteobacterium
AAAAAGCCACCGAAATTCGGTGGCTTTTTCATGCAGGGTTCAATCAGGCCGTCAGGCTCTGTTCCAGTTTGGCTTTGGTTTCTACCAGTTGTTTGGGCAGGTGGTAAGCCAGTTGAGTGAACAGCTCATCGTGCAGGGCAAATTCCTGCTTCCATGCGGCCTTGTCCAGGCTGGTAACACTGTCAAATTGGGCCTGGCTGAAGTCCAGCCCCGTCCAGTTGATCTCTGAATAGGCTGGGCTCACGCCAAATCCATTTTCCAAACCCTTTGCCGTGCCTTCCAGTCGGTCAATCATCCACTTGAGCACGCGCATGTTCTCGCCATAGCCAGGCCAGACGAACTTGCCATCGTCTCCCTTGCGGAACCAGTTGACGCAGTAAATGTTGGGCAGCGTGCCACCCGACTCTTCCAGCTTGTGCTCCATGTCTAGCCAATGCTGGAAGTAGTCACTCATGTTGTAGCCGCAGAACGGCAGCATGGCGAACGGGTCGCGACGCACCACGCCCATTTGGCCCACGGCCGCGGCGGTGGTCTCGGAGCCCATGGTGGCGGCCATGTACACGCCCTCCATCCAGGTGCGGGCTTCGGTTACCAATGGCACGGTGGTCGAGCGGCGACCGCCGAAAATGAAAGCGTCGATTGCGACGCCCGCGGGGTTGTCCCACTCAGGGTCAAGCGCCGGGTTGTTGCCCGCAGCCACGGTGAAGCGTGAGTTGGGGTGAGCCGCCTTGGCGCTGGTTTGCTTGGCGATTTCGGGGGTCCAGTCGTTGCCTTGCCAGTCGATCAGGTGGGCGGGTACACCGCCGCCGTCTTTTTCCATGCCTTCCCACCACACGTCGCCATCATCGGTGAGTGCGACGTTGGTGTAGATCACATTCTTGTCCAAACTGGCCATGCAGTTGGGGTTGGTGTGGAAGTTGGTTCCCGGCGCCACGCCAAAATAACCCGCTTCGGGGTTGATGGCGTACATCTTGCCGTCTGCATGGGGCTTGATCCAGGCGATGTCGTCACCGATGGTGGTGACCTTCCAGCCGGCAAAACCGGCCTCGGGCGGCACCAGCATGGAGAAATTGGTCTTGCCGCACGCGCTGGGGAACGCCGCCGCGACGTGGTATTTTTTTCCAGCTGGATTGGTCACGCCCAGGATCAGCATGTGCTCAGCCAGCCAGCCCTGGTCGCGCCCCATGTTGGAGGCAATTCGCAGCGCAAAACACTTCTTGCCCAGCAAAGCATTGCCGCCGTAGCCGGAGCCGTAAGACCAGATCTCGCGGGTCTCGGGGTAATGCACGATGTACTTGGTCTTGTTGCATGGCCACTTCACGTCGGCTTGTCCGGCGGCCAAGGGAGCTGCCACGGTGTGCACACAAGGCACAAACGCACCGTCCGCACCCAACACGTCGTACACGGCCTTGCCCATGCGGGTCATGATTTTCTGGTTGACCGCTACGTAAGCGCTGTCAGACAGCTCAATGCCAATATGCGCGATATGCGAGCCCAAAGGGCCCATGGAGAATGGCACCACATACATGGTGCGGCCCGCCATGCAGCCGTCAAATAGCGCTTTTCCGCCGTCTTTTCCGGTTTGCAGCAGGGCGCGCATATCGGCCGGAGCCATCCAGTTGTTGGTTGGGCCGGCGTTCTCTTTTTTCTCGCTACAGATGTAGGTGCGGTCTTCGACGCGAGCCACATCGCTGGGGTCAGAACATGCCAAGAAGCTGTTGGGGCGTTTGGCTTCGTTGAGCTTCTTGAAGGTGCCGGCCTCGACCAATTGTTGGCACAGGCGCTGGTACTCTTCGTCGGAACCGTCGCACCAGTAAATGGCAGCGGGTTTGGTCAGTGCGGCCATGTCGGCTACCCAGGCAATCAGCTTGGGGTTCTTGACGTAGCTCGGGGCGTTGAGGCTCAGGCCCTGCATCACGGGTGCGTTCATACATTAGCTCCTAGTTTGAAAATCGTCTT
The DNA here is from genome assembly GCA_903924955.1 of uncultured beta proteobacterium. Classification (GTDB taxonomy): domain Bacteria; phylum Pseudomonadota; class Gammaproteobacteria; order Burkholderiales; family Burkholderiaceae_C; genus Allorhodoferax. Next base: position 1,960 of record CAIYDK010000357.1, read on the forward strand.
TTCAAAGTGAAAGTTTCGCTTTGACTTGGAGAAAACGTTTTCCAGGCAAAATTTTGGATGCAGGCACCCAGAAACTTCACGCGGACAACTTGGGCAGGAGCAATATTTTAAGAACGGGTACCTGGGTTACATACCGATTACCCAGAAATATTATGCAAAACTTGCATGGCTTTATGCACTTTGGTAATCTGCGTGATGGCTGGGCCGAAGAGTACTTGAGCTTTGTGCGACCCAAAAAGCACAACGGCCTTGCATGCAAGGCCGTAGGAACGGTTCGTGAGTCAGCCTGGTCGGTTGGCCCGCAGGCACTCAGGCCATGGAGACGGCAATAAACGCCAGCAGAAAAATCAATACACCGCCAACCACTGGCAACACAAAGGGAATCATGGGAACGATGGCCTCAACCGGGTCGATTTCATGGCCAGTAGTTTGTGCAGCGGGTGCGGACATTCGGTTTCCTTTAATGCTGAGGTGTTAATTGCAGCGGATTCTACCGATAAGCGGGAAATTGCGTTGCGCCCATGGCTATCTAGCCCAACTGGGCATCAAAACCAGCTGCCCGCAACACACCCAGCACCTCCTGGACGTGGGCGTGGCCCCGTGTTTGCACGACCAGTTCGACTTCGGCATTTTGGGCCGACAGCGTGGTGAACGCACGTTGGTGGTGAACCTCCTCGATGTTGGCGCCAGCTTCGGCCACCGTGGCGGTAATCCGGGCCAGTGAACCTGGCACATCGCGTGCGCCCACCCGGATGCGGGTCAGGCGACCGGCCCGCACCATACCCCGCTCGATGATGGCGGCAAGCAGCAGCGGGTCGATATTGCCGCCGCACAGCACCAAGCCCACGCGCTTTCCCTTGAAGCGCTGCGGGTACTTCAGCAGGGCCGCAAGGCCGACTGCACCGGCGCCTTCAACCAGTGTTTTTTCGACTTCCAGAAGCATGACCAGGGCTTGTTCGATATCGCCTTCATCCACCAGCACCAGATCGTCCACTCGCTGGCGGATGATTTCCATGGGGATGTGCCCCGGCGTGCCCACCGCGATGCCTTCGGCAATGGTGCTGGCGCCTTGCGGATGGTGTGTGCCCTTGATGGCATTGAACATCGCCGGGAAACGCACCGTTTGCACGCCCACCACTTCAATGCCGGGTCTGAGCGCCTTGGCCACCGTGGCCATGCCGGAAATCAAACCACCGCCACCAACGGCAATGATCAGTGCGTCAAGGTCGGGGACATCCTCCAGCATCTCCAGCGCAACGGTGCCCTGGCCCGCCACGATGGCTTCGTCATCGTAGGGGTGCACAAAAATCAGGCGGCGTTGCTCTGCGAGTGCAAACGCATGCGTGCGGGCTTCTTCCAGTGTGTCCCCCTGCAGGATAACTTCAGCACCAAAGCCGCGCGTGCGCTCCACTTTGACGCCCGGTGTAAAGCGGGGCATCACGATCACTGCGTGCAAACCCAGGCGTTGCGCGTGGTAAGCCACACCTTGAGCGTGGTTGCCAGCGCTCATGGTGATTACGCCTTGGGCAGATTGCTCGGGTGTGAGTTGGGCGAGTTTGTTGCAGGCGCCACGCTCCTTGAAGGAGGCTGTGAACTGCAAGTTTTCAAACTTCAGAAAAACCTGCGCACCGGTGATGTCGGACAGGGTTTTGGACGCCACGCAAGGGGTCCGAAGCAGGTGGCTCTGCAGCCTTTGTGCAGCGGCAAGGATATCGGTGTATTCAATCATGGCGCCATTGTCCGGTCTTTTTGCGGGTGTTGCGCGCAACCACGTTGGTGCGAAATCTTGCGATCAAGTCTTCCATCTTGAGTCAGTCTGAGTTATGGTGACTCTGTACTTCACTGTGCCGGAGGCGTTTGATGGTCAAGCGTTTGCTGTCCCAGCCCTTGGGCGGACACCTGATTCCCTCACCGGGCCTAATGGAGGCGCCGGTGTTGGACCTGATGTGTTCACACTTTGTGCTCACTCTGGCCGCGCGCCAGGGCGCCAGCCTGAACGTCCGGCGCGACTTCAATGGCATTGTGGGGCTGGCAGGGAGGCACCTGGTGTGGCCGTTGTCGGTACTGGCCCGGTTGCGGGAGTTTCTGTCACGCCGCTGCGCGAGTAACGAATTGTGGCGTGGCCATGAAGCGCTGGATGCGACCGAGTTTCTGGCGCGCCATGGCGCCTGGCGCGGCCCGTACGACGAAGCCACGCTGTATTTCTTTCTGGACGAGTACGCCAAGGACCAGCCCAAGGACCTTATCTCTGTTCTGAGTGTGACCGGTGAGTGGCTGAGCCATTCTCTTAAACGCCAATCCACGCTCGTTGAAAAAAATATCAACGCGCTGGCTGGCTTGTTACAGCTTAACAAGGCAGAGCGCGCCTTGTTGCTTTATGGAACCCTGGCCCGCTATCAGCGTGATATGCGCAGCATACTGGTCGAGTTCAAGGTCAACAATGCCCCCGAGGCCTATGCCGCCATTGCCGAAGTGGCGGGCGTCAACCCGGATCAGGTGGCCGAGGCCCTGCGCGCGGGCTCGAGACTGGAACGTATCGGGTTGGTAGAAAACCTGATCTCCGAACACAACATCACGGATCTGGCGGACCTGATGAAAGTCAGCGAAAAGCTGCCGCCAGTGCTCATGCGCCAGTACCGCGACCAGGCGGAGTTGATGGCAGTATTCACCCGTCTGTCCACCAAGAGCACCCTGGGGCTGGATGACTTCGCCTTTGTTGCGGATGATGCCCAGGTCCTGCGTGCCCTGCTGGCCAATGCCGTCGCTCGTCAGGAAGTCGGTATTAACGTGCTTTTGTATGGACCGCCGGGAACCGGCAAGACAGAATTAGCCAAGGTAGTGGCGCAAGCGGCGGGGCTGGAACTGTTTGAGGTCGAATATGCCGACCGGGATGGCAACTCCCTGAGCGGGCGAGACCGCTACCGCTCCCTGCAAATCGCCCAGGTTTTTCTCAAAGGCAGCGCCCAGGCTGCTTTGCTGTTCGATGAGGTGGAAGATGTCTTTCCTCCCCTGTCCAGCGAAGCCGTGCATTGGATGGCACGGGCCGAAACTGCAGCAACCCCCACCAGTGGCAGCGTCAGCGGCAAGGCCTGGGTCAACCAGGTGCTGGAATCCAATGTGGTGCCCACCATTTGGGTGACTAACCGCATTGAGCAGATCGACCCCGCATTTCGCCGCCGCTTTGCCTACCACCTGGAACTCAAGTCGCCCCCACCCGGCGCGCGGGAGGAATTGGTGCGCAAGACGCTTTCAGGTGTTCCGGTGTCCGAGGCCTTTGTGGCCCGACTGACCCGCCGCAGGGGACTTACTCCGGCGCAAATCCGCACGGCGGTTCGGTTTGCCGATCTGGCTTGCGCGAGTGGGGTGGAGCGCCCCCAAATCACCCTCGAGGGACTGATCGAACGCCAACTGAAGAACGCCGACCACGCGCTCGGGAACCGCGTGCAGGATGGCGCACGCCCAGCGGGTGCGGGGGTCTACGACATGGCTTTGCTGAATGTCCAAAGTCGGTTCGGGATTGCGCGTATGGTCCAGGCTTTGCAGGTGCGAGGGCACGGAACCCTGTGTTTCTACGGCCCGCCTGGAACCGGCAAGACTGCGTTGGCCGAGCACATTGCCAGCACGCTGGCCCAGCCCCTGCACATTCGTCAGGCCAGTGATCTGATGAGCAAGTACGTGGGGGAGACCGAACAGAACATGGCCGCCATGTTCCGCGAAGCCGAGGCCGAAAACGCTATTTTGCTGCTGGACGAGGCGGACAGCTTCCTGCAGGACCGCCGGGGCGCGCAGCGCAGCCACGAGGTCAGTGAAGTCAACGAGATGCTCCAGGGAATGGAGCGTTTCAACGGCATTTTCATCTGCACAACCAACTTGATGGACCGCATTGACCAGGCTGCGTTGCGCCGCTTTACCTTCAAGATCCAGTTTCAGCCCTTGACACCGGCCCAACGCAGAGTCCTCTTTCTGACGGATGCCTGTGCAGGCGATGCGGCAGGACTGTCGCCTGCCATAGAGCAACGCCTGGCCGGCCTTGACCAGATCTGTGTGGGGGACTTTGCGGCCGTTAAACGGCAGGCAGCGATTCTCGATATGCGTATGGACCCGGCTGAGTTTCTGGATCAATTAGAGGCCGAACACCGCATCAAACCTGAAGTACGGGAAGCGCGGGGGATGGGGTTTTTACCCTGAAATGGGGTGCTGGCACGAATTTTTGATCTCCTGTCAACCGCCAGGCGGGGTCATGCGTCATAGGTTGTAAGCGGACGCCATGAACAAGCGGCAAGCCTGTTGAGATACGGGTTTAGCGACTTGAAAGTGTCCATTTTTCATCATTTTGACTTATTTGTATGAACAAAGAGACGATCAAAGTTCCTGAAAAAGGCACTTACCAATGGCAACTGTTTGACTACTGGTCAGACGAATTTCGCCAAACCAATGCGGATCACTCGGCTTACATTGCGCTCAATTTCGCCGGTGTGCTGGATGCGTGCCGCAACAAATTGCAGTCCCTGATTCAGCACCATAAGCAGCACGTATGCGACGCCAAGGGTGGAATGCGCCACAGCCGCGCTATTACCCGCCTGCAAAACACCATGTCAGGCGCGGCCATGTCGTACGAGACCTGCTTTCGCCACGGGTCTGCTGCTTAAGTCAAGGATACGACCCGCAGTACCGATTGCGCGTAGGCTTCCAGTTTTTTCGCCCCAATTCCGCTGATACCCTGCAAGTCGTCCAGGGTTTGCGGGGCACGTTTGGCAATGGCCGCCAGCGTTGCATCATGAAAAATGACATAAGCGGGCAAGTTATGCTCACGCGCCACTTCTGCCCGCCAGGCCTTGAGCGCTGCGTAGCGCACCAATCCTTCGCCATCCAGTGCAATGGGTGCCTTGATGACTGCCGAACCGGCGCCCGCACGCTTGCTCTTGCGACTAGCCGGAGCGGATACCGATTCCCGTAATTGCACCTTTAGCTCCCCGCGCAATACCGAGCGCGAATGCTCGGTCAGCTGCAAAGTATTGAATGCCTGCGCATCCACCGCCACGGCGCCCAGCGCGATGAGTTGGCGTAACACCCCCCGGAGCTGAAGCTCACTGAACTCGGCCCCAATGCCAAAGGTGCTCAGGGCTGTGTGACCGTGCTGGGTGACTTTTTCGGTGGTCTTGCCACGCAGGATGTCCATCACGTGCCCGGCGCCAAATGACATGCCGCTGGACTGCTGAATGCGGTAAATGGTACTGAGCAACTTGCGCGCCGCGTCCGTGCCATCCCATACCGCAGGCGGGTTCAGGCAGTTGTCGCAGTTTTGGCAACGGTAGCCGGCTCCGTCCCCCAGCTGCTCGCCAAAGTACGCCAGCAGACGCACCCGCCGGCAGTCGGTGGCCTCCGCCAGCCCGAGCAGCGCGTCGAGTTTGCCCCGCAGACCCTGCTTGAATTCTTCGCCCGCCGGGCTCTCGTCAATCATGCGGCGTTGGTTCACCACGTCCTGCAGGCCATAGGCCATCCAGGCGTAGGCGGGTAGTCCATCGCGCCCGGCGCGGCCTGTCTCCTGGTAGTAGCCCTCAATATTCTTGGGCATATCCAGGTGCGCCACAAAGCGCACATCGGGCTTGTCGATGCCCATGCCAAAGGCGATGGTGGCCACCATGACCACGCCGTCCTCGCGCAGAAATCGGTTCTGGTGGTCCTGGCGGACCCGGTTGTCCAGCCCCGCGTGGTACGGCAGCGCACGGACGCCTGCATCCACCAGCGTCTGTGCAACGTCCTCCACCCGCTTGCGCGACTGGCAGTAGACGATGCCGGCGTCCCCCTCGTGCTCGCGCTCGATGAAACGCAGCAATTGTTGAGCCGCTTCGCGCTTCTCCACAATCGTGTAGCGGATGTTGGGGCGGTCAAAACTGCTGACAAAGGCGCGCGCCGCCTGCAGTTGCAGGCGCTCCAGAATGTCCGCTTGCGTGAGGTCGTCCGCTGTGGCGGTCAGGGCCATGCGCGGCACACCTGCAAAGCGTTCGTGCAAGACGGTCAGCGCCCGGTACTCCGGCCGGAAGTCGTGGCCCCACTGGCTTACGCAATGCGCCTCGTCGATGGCAAACAGGCTCAGCAGTCCACGCTCGAACAGGGAATCGAGCAGAGCCAAAAAACGGGCGTTGGTGACGCGCTCAGGCGCCGCGTACAGCAGCGTGATGTCGCCGCGCAGCATGCGCTGTTCTACCTGGTAGGCCTCCTCGCTGCTCAATGTGGAGTTCAAAAAAGCTGCGCTGACACCCGCCTCATGCAGCGCACCGACCTGATCGTGCATCAGGGCTATCAGCGGCGAGACAACGATGCTGATGCCAAGTCCCGCACGTTGTCGGGCAATGGCCGGAATCTGGTAGCACAGCGACTTGCCGCCACCCGTGGGCATGAGTACCAGTGCATCCCCCCCGTTGGCTACGTGCTCGATGATGGCCTGCTGCGGGCCGCGAAACTGCGCGTAGCCAAACACTTCTTCCAGGATGGCGTGGCAGGTCTGGCTGGATGTGGCGGTGTTATGTGCTATCAAAATAGTAGCTATTTACGCAATATTGACGGGGGCTAGAGCCTGAAATGACCTCCATGTCTGGGCGAGACCGGGTCCATGATTGCCCTATTGTCGGGTATGGTTTGGGCTTGAGCCTGCGGGCAGCGAAGGCAGACACGCGCGGGGTGCACTAAAATTGCCACTTCCCAAGGAGCGCTGCAGCGTCCTGGCGCTGCAAACGCAGACTGCCATTGGTCGCCAGGCTTGGGTTTGTCAACCGCGCTCACTTGTCTGAACACCAAGGTGAGCCGCTGAATATGAAAACCGTTTCCTATACCCGTGCCCAGGCTTTGCCCGGCATTCTGGCCCATCGCATTGCCGTGCTCGACGGTGCCATGGGCACCATGATTCAGCGCTTCAAGCTCGGCGAAGCGCAGTACCGCGGTGAGGGCTACACCGGCCCCGGCAGCCAGGGCGACCGCTTTAAAGACTTCCACCGGGACGTCAAAGGCAATAACGAGCTGCTGAGCATCACACGTCCCGATGTGATCCGTGACATCCACGAACGTTACCTGGCCGCAGGTGCCGACCTGATTGAAACCAACACCTTTGGCGCCACCACCGTGGCCCAGGCCGACTACGACATGGCCGACCTGGCGGTGGAAATGAACCTGGCATCAGCCCGGCTGGCCCGTGCCGCGTGCGACAAGTTCTCCACCCCCGACAAGCCGCGCTTTGTAGCGGGTGCCGTAGGCCCCACCCCCAAGACCGCCAGCATCAGCCCCGACGTCAACGACCCCGGCGCGCGTAATGTCACCTTTGAAGAGTTGCGCAAGGCTTATTACGACCAGGTGCAAGCGCTGGTCGAAGGCGGTAGCGATGTGCTGCTGGTAGAAACCATTTTTGACACGCTCAACGCCAAGGCGGCGCTGTTTGCAATTGACGAGTACTTTGAGGCCAGCGGCGAGCGCCTGCCCATCATCATCAGCGGTACGGTGACCGACGCGTCCGGGCGCATTCTGAGTGGCCAGACCGTCACCGCCTTCTGGCACAGCGTTCGCCACTCCCAGCCGTTGGCTGTCGGACTGAATTGTGCGTTGGGTGCGGCGTTGATGCGTCCTTATATACAGGAGCTCAACCGCGCGGCACCAGATGTGTTCATCAGCTGCTACCCCAATGCCGGCCTGCCCAACCCCATGAGCGACACCGGGTTTGACGAAACGCCAGACGTCACCAGTCGCCTGGTGCGCGAGTTTGCCGCCGAGGGCCTGGTCAATATTGTGGGGGGCTGCTGCGGCACCACGCCTGACCACATCAGCGCCATTGCCCACGCGGTCGCACCTATGGCGGGTCGTGCTGTGCAGCGCAACTACTTTTACAAAGAAGCCGCTTGAATAGTTACGCGGCGCGTTGTTCAGTTCCGTGGCACGAGCAGGTTGTCGATTTCCAGTTGCATGGCCTTGGCCAGTTTGGCGTAGAGGCGCAGCTTGCGGGCGTTGTCGCGCAAGCGTTCGGCCAGCCGCGCGGAGATGGCTAGCAGCAACTTCGAGCCAATGCGCGGTTGGTCGTTGATCAGGCACTCCAGGGCGTGGCGCGTCAGGATCGCAAATAGCGAGTCCGCACTGGTCGTGCACGATGCCGAACGCGGTTCGCGGTCCACCAGGCCCACCTCACCGACCAGGCTGCCGGGCGCCAATACGCCAATGGTGAGAGGCTCCGTGCGACTCACGGTAACCGTCTCCACCACCACTTCGCCTTCCAGCAGCAAGGCCATGAAGCCGTCGTCCGCCGCATCGCCTTCCCGGATGAAAGTGGTGGTGTTGGGGATGAATTGCGGCGTCATGTAACCCACGACCACCCGCGCTTCGTCGATCGTCAGGTGCATCAGCGCGCTAGGGGCGGTCAACAGCTCGGCTGCGCGCTCAAACGCTCTGACCCGCTCAGCGGGGTGGTAGCCTTCTTCTGGGTTCATGACCATGGTGTGCGCCTCTATGCCCTGCAAGTGCGTGCTGCTTCAGAGCTTTAACGCCAATGGTAAACCACCCGACCGACACATCGGGCAGGTTCTCTATTAAAATCACGCAATCCAAGGAGCGTTGCAGCGGTCACACAGTGGTCCCGTCAGGCTTGGATGTCCCAACGACGCTCACCTGCTTGTGCTTTTTTACAGGTGAGATGCATGTCCTCTTTAGTTGCCCCCACGCTCAGCGCTAACGCGTCACCGCTGCCCCCCGCCACCCCTATGATGCTGTCCGGTCTGGAGCCGGTGACCATTGGTGCCGTCCCATCCATCGACGATGGAGCCGCGCCCCGCGCGACATTCGTCAATATCGGCGAGCGCACCAATGTGACGGGCTCCAAGGCCTTTGCCCGCATGATCCTGAATGGCGATTTTGAACAAGCCCTGGCCGTGGCACGCCAGCAGGTGGAAAACGGCGCCCAGATCATTGACATCAACATGGACGAGGCCATGCTCGACAGCCAGGCCGCCATGGTGCGGTTTCTGAACCTGATCGCCTCCGAGCCCGATATTTCCCGCGTGCCGGTGATGATTGACTCGAGCAAATGGAGCGTCATCGAGGCCGGCCTGCGCTGCGTGCAGGGCAAGGGGATCGTCAATTCCATCAGCATGAAAGAAGGCGTTGACGCCTTTCGCCAACAGGCCAAGCTGGTGCGCCGCTATGGCGCTGCCGCCGTGGTGATGGCGTTTGATGAACAAGGCCAGGCCGACACCTACCAGCGCAAGATCGAAATCTGCGAGCGCGCTTATCGCATCTTGGTGGACGAGGTGGGCTTCCCGGCCGAAGACATCATCTTCGACCCCAACATCTTCGCCATTGCCACCGGTATCGAGGAGCACAACAACTACGCGGTCGATTTCATCGAGGCCACGCGCTGGATCAAGCAGCATCTGCCCGGTGCCAAGGTCTCGGGTGGCGTCTCCAATGTCTCGTTCAGCTTTCGCGGCAACGACCCGGTGCGCGAGGCCATTCACACCGTCTTCCTGTACCACGCGATTGCCGCCGGCATGGACATGGGCATTGTGAATGCCGGCATGGTGGGGGTGTACGACGATCTGGAGCCCGAATTGCGTACGCGTGTAGAAGATGTGGTGCTGAACCGACGCCCGGACGCCGGCGAGCGCTTGGTAGAG
>CAIYDK010000358.1 GCA_903924955.1 uncultured beta proteobacterium
CCGTCATTCAGGACATCGACGGCAGAGCCTCCAAGGCATGAGAAAAACTGTCCGCTATCAACGTGGAATGGTGTCCGCCATCAGAATGGAATCGCTGTCCGCGATCGCTGGAATACGCAGCGTAGCGCGTGCTGGGTCTACCGCCCGATGCACCCATTGGCACTGTCTCTCGGCGCAGGTAGTCATAGTCCACAAGCAACTCGGCGGCTTTGCGGGCATCAGCTGGCGAACCCAAGCCGGACCAATTTTTCACGGCCACTTGCCGGGGTGTGAAATTGCTGGGGATCACGCCGTCGCTGCTGAGCAACTTTCCTGCCTTGATCTTGGATAGCAGGGTTACAGCGCCGTTAGTCTCTGGGGCCGTCGCTGCCGCATACAAGCGGTTCGCATGGCTGCGCAAGTAGTCCCCCATGGCCAGCGCCCGGATCAGTTCGGCTTCATGGATCACGCTGCCGCTGTCAGGCGTGTCAACCAGGGCAAAGATCAGCGCCAGCGCCGGGATCAGCTTGCGGTACTTGGCCAGATGCGACACCATGGCCGGGTGCAGATCATCGCTGCGAATCTCGGTTTCAAAGGCAACCAACCACTGAAAGAACAAGGTTTGTGCCTCGGGACTAAAACGCCATATTACGGGCTCGGTGTCACTAGCAGGTTCCAACTGTGCCAGGCGCTCAAATACCGCCCAGGCGGCTTGTTGGGCAGGGGTGTCGGGCCACTGATCGACCAGCTTGAACTCCGTTTCGATGTCTGGCCATACTGTCAAACCAAACCGCTGCAACAAGCCGTCATCGCCATTGCCACCAGATACCGCATCCCTCACGTAACGCTGAATCTTGCCCGGCTGGATTCCACCCAGCATGGCAATGCACACACGATCCAGCCAAGTTTCACCGCGAGTGATACGCTTGAATTTGTAGCCCTGAGCTCCGTCATAGCCTTGCAGGTAAAACCCTCGGGCTTCCTGATTTTCTTCACTATCCAACGTAGTCAAAAAGCTGTAAATCTCATCGCGGTAAACGATCAACCCCCAGGGATTTTGTTGCAGCGTCACGCCCAGCGCTTCCATGGTGGTGTTGGTCTCCACGTAGCTGCGCATGGTGGGTTCTGGTGCTGTGGCGCTGGGTGTCAGCAGTTGACGCGCTGCGGCTGTATTGCCCTTGTTAACGTGGCCTTTGGCTTTTTTCCCGTTTTCCTCGTCTTGGATTTTGGACACCTTGCAGTCCAGCTCCCATGATTCATGCACCGCCTGAAAGAGTTCGCGCGCGGTCGTTTCCATACGATTCAAGGGCCTCATGGCTTCACCCAGCGCCGGGGACTTCATCACGCCCGGCCTACCCACAATAAGCGCCCACAAATTCGGCACCACCTGCCAGTTGTCATGCTGCTTGGGCTGAACCACAGCACGAGCCCCTATCAGGCTAGATAGCGCCGCAATAGCGCCAACCGCTGAAAAGTCCGGTGGGCATTGCATCCGGTGGGCAATATCCATCACCCAGGGCCGCAAAGCTACCGGCAATAGATTTTCATCAAAGGGCATTACAGGGGGCAACGCATCGGGGAGTGGTGTTGGTGCTGACCAAGGTTCTGAATCAGACCATCCATGCATTTGCGCCAGTGAATACACGCTGGGCAGCCCCAACGGCTTGGTCGCTGAATAGTTCGGATCGCTTGCATCAAACACCGATAGCGCCGTGCCGACCGTTAATGCATCCCATTCGCCACACAATGTTCTACCGACGCCTTCATCAATGCCGCTGGATACATGGCGCAAGGCCATACCTATGACCTGTTCTGCAGAATGTCTTTCCAGACATGCAGCGGCAGGAATTGCAGCAAGGGCACCGCGCAAGCGCTGCATGTCATCGCTCAATGTAGTGGCGTCTGGCGTGCCGCTTTGAGCAGCAGATTGCCCGGTGAGCATGGGCTTGCTTGCATTAGCAGCCACTGAGTTCACGCCGCCTGGCTTCGGGCCATCCAGCAACTCCCGCACCGCACGCCAGCCATATGACGCGCAGGAATCGTGCTGGCACTTGAAACCCAGTGCCCCCGATGGGTGGCGAAAAACCGCCGCTTCACCGTTGATGTGCTCGGAGTCGAATGGGCACGCAGCGAGCTTGAATCGCTCACGACCATTGTGCATTTCGGCGACGTAGACCATGCCGTGCCGCGCAAGAAAATCCTCCAGATAGGAGCTGCTGCTGGGTGTCGTCGGTGCGGTAGGCATGGGCCGTGTGCCGGGTGCCGTTGCCTGTGCTGGGGGTTGCGGCATGGCAAGCTGCGCCACGGTCACCACGGCCCGCGCAGGGGTGACCATTAGGCATGACAGACGCCATGGTGCCGCCGCCGTGTGATCGCCCTTGTTGGCGACGGTTCCATACAACTTGCAAATCCGCGCCGCATTGAATACGCTGCGATCTACCTTGGTCTTGGCATCGTCAAAGCGCTCACCAAGCGCCTGCAATACTGTCTTCACCAGTGCCGTCGAAGCCGCGTCGTTAGGCAGGTCGATAGCGTAGAGCAGGTGGTAACCGTTGCCCGACAAGGCCACCACGGACTTAGGCCAGCCGATGCCCATCAAGTAGCTTTCAATCTCACGCGCCTTGTTTCCCGCTGCGTCAAGCTGGGTGTTGGTCGCACTGGTGCCTGATGGACGCACTGGGTCAAGGTCAATCAGCAGCCAGCGCCGCCGTATCACGTCCTTGTCGGTGGTGGTAGCGTTGGCGTTGGCTTCAAGTCGATTGGAATATCGACTCAGCAGCTGGGGATCAACAGGGTTCAGCGTGATGTAAACCGCAGCGCCACTTTCACTCAGGCACTTCGCGTATTCTGCGAGGTCGTCCCAGTGGTCGGCGTCAAAGTAACCAGAGTCGGTACGCTTGCGACCCTTGCTGGTCAAGGCACGAAGCTCGACCACATCAGCCGGATCGAATAGCACCGCCAGAGCCGCCAGAATGGTGGCTTTATGGGGTGATGGCGCTGTTGGCGACGCAATGGCTTTACTTGGTGTGCCTGACGTGGGAAAATCGACAATGAGAGTGTCGGTATCAAAGCCTTCAGTGTTGCAAGCACTGGGGGCTTTTTCAATGGGCGTGGCCGCTCCCGGCATTGCGCCGTATTTGATTTGATTCATGGCTTATGCTCCCAACAATTTGGAATTGCGGGTAGCCGCGAGCTGCGATATATATGCATCAATCTCGCGAACAATCCAGCGGCTTGATGCGCCAATCTTTACCGGGGGTGGGAAGTTGCCTTCGCCAATGAGAGCATATATACGACTGCGGCCCATGCCGACCTTTGTCGAAAGCTGGGCGAAGGGGATTAACGCGTTGTCTGCGGAAATGCGCGTTTCTGCGCTGTGAAGTGTGCTGGGTGACCGGGTATTTGTATAAGTAGCCATATCGAATCCTTCGTATGGCTCACTTGTCTGCAAAAGCATAAGACAAGCGAGCCAGCAACACATGTCAGCGCCGTTTCTGGCACTGGGCTGTGTGCGCGTACTCGTGGTCTTACCGGGGCAGAATTCCCTAGGAGAGTGTTCTGCTGGCCTTTAATAACTGGCACTTTGCACCGTAAGTCCGCTAGGCACTTCACGTGTTCTGTTTGTCGGCAACTGGATTCATCTAGATTGTCCAGTTAGCCGCAGAGTGCAAATTACTATGCGGATGTCATATCGATTGATATACACAGCCCGATCTTACAGCAGTTCAGGCGTGTACGTTCATATTCATTCGGAATATATATTCATCGGGACAAGTCACAACTAAAGAATACCAAGAGATTCTCTGCTCTACTTTCTTACTAAATGGCTGAAGCGTTTTTCGATAATACGTTGGTTAGTGACTAAATAGATTTCTGCAGGTTGAGTAAGTTATGGCCGAGCAATAATTCGCTTTATAGCGCCAGCCCCTCCAAAGCCTTCGTCGCGTGTTCTGCGCGAAGATGCCCATAGTGCTTTTCGATCATCACGATGCTGGTCCCTGCCAGTTGCGAGACGGTCATTGTGTCCAAGCCTTTGATAATCAGGTCGGTGATGGTCGAGTGCCGCAGGGC
>CAIYDK010000359.1 GCA_903924955.1 uncultured beta proteobacterium
CACCAGTTGCAGCGCGTCCATAAAGCGGATGCCAGCCTGCATGCCGCCCTTGAGTTCAAACGCAATCATGCCGCCGAACTGGCGCATCTGGCGCTTGGCCAACGCGTGCTGGGCAAAGCTTTTGAGGCCGGGAAAGTGCACCACGGCGGTGGCAGCGTGCGATTCCAGCAACTCGGCCACCGCCTGTGCGCTCTGGCAGTGGCGGTCCATGCGCAAAGCCAAAGTTTTGAGGCCACGCATCACCAGTTGCGCGTCGGGTGCCGACATCACGGCACCGGTCATATCCTTCAGACCCACCAGGCGCACATGCTTGGCCAGATCGGCATCGGCAAACACCGCAGCACCGGCGGTCAGGTCGCCATGGCCACCCAGATATTTGGTCATGGAATGCACCGACACGTCGGCACCCAGCAACAGGGGCTGCTGCAGGTAGGGTGTGCAGTAGGTGTTGTCGACCACCAGCTTGGCGCCACCCTGGTGGGCAATGGCGGCTACGGCGGCAATGTCCACCAACCGCATATTCGGGTTGGCCGGGGTTTCGCAGTAGACCACTTTGGTCTTGGGGCCCATGGCATGGGCCACCTGCTGCGGGTCGGTCATGTCCACATGGCGCACGGTCACGCCAAAACGGGTCAGGCCGTGGTTCATGAAGGCAAACGTGCAGCCGTACAGCGTGATGTCGGCCAGCACCTCGTCGCCCTGCTCCAGCAGCGACCACATCGTCGCGGTGATGGCGCCCATGCCCGAGCCAAAGACCACGGCGCCAGCGCCCTGCTCCAGACTGGTCAGGCGCGCTTCCAGCAAGGCCAGTGTGGGGTTGGCAATGCGGGTGTAGAAGTAGCCCGGCTCGGTGCCAGCAAAGCAGCGCGCACCGTAAGCAACATCGGGGAAGGCGAAGGTGGACGTGGCGTAGGTGGGGGGCACCAGCGCGCCATTGTGATCGGCCGGGTTGTAGCCCCAGTGGATGGCGCGGGTGCTAAAGCCACCAGTTTTTGGCTTAGCGGCAGCGGGGATGACATCGAGTGGCAAATCGTTGAGGTTCATGGCGCGGTCTCCTGATAATGTTGTATGGGAGAATTTTTATGCAGCCTGAGAGAAATTATTTCGTCAAAATGCACGCCGTATGCTCATAATTTGGATGAATTTGGCAAAATTGCAATGATTTAAGGCAAAAACCACCCATGAAAACTTTTGACCCCACCGACCAGGCCATTTTGCTGGCCCTGCAGCGCGATGCGCGCCAGACCATGGCCGACCTGGCGGAGTTGGTGTCACTGTCCCAATCGCCCTGTTGGCGCCGTGTGCGGCAACTGGAAGAGTCTGGCGTGATTGAGGGCTACCAGGCCCGCCTGAGCCGCAAGCAACTCGGCTATGGCGTGACCGGCTTCATCCACCTGCAAATGGAGAACCACACCGCCGAGATTGCCGCCGCGTTCGAGCGCGAGGTGGTGGCCCTGCCCCAGGTGGTGGCCTGCCACAACCTGTCGGGCCACTACGACTACCTGATCGAGGCCATTGCCACCGATCTGGAAGCCTTCTCCACCCTGGTGCGCAACAAGATCCGCTGCCTGCCGGGCGTGAAGGAAATTGCCACCAGCTTTTCACTGAAGGAAGTAAAGGCGCCAGGGAGTCTGCCGGTGGGCGGATAAACCTGCCCGACACCCCGCCTGCCTACAATGCAGGCCACCCAAATGGCCCGCCCGCGCCAGAAAGACACTGCATGAGCACCGAAACGCCCACCCCTGTGACGTCCGCCATCGAATCTCCCGCCTCGCCCGATGCTGAAGTCGGCGCCGTGGCCAAGCCCTTCATGCGCACCATCAAGAGCTTTGTGAAGCGCGCCGGCCGTACCACCACCGGCCAGGCCAAGGCATTTGACGAACTGGGGCCCCAATTTTTGCTTCCCTACCAGCAAAGCGCTATTGATTTCGAAGCACTTTACGCAGATTCCACGGGGGCTACAGCCGAAATAGGCTTAAACCAATCGCCCATCGTACTGGAAATTGGCTTTGGCATGGGTGAAGCCACCGCCCACATTGCCGCCGTGCTGCCCGACACCCGTTTCCTGTGCTGCGAGGTGCACGAACCGGGTGTAGGCGCACTTTTGAAGCGCATTGGCGAGAACAAGCTAACCAACATCCGCATCTGCGCGCACGATGCGGTGGAGGTGATCGACCACATGCTGCCACTGCAAAGCCTGGACGGCGTGCACATCTTCTTCCCCGACCCCTGGCACAAGAAGCGCCA
>CAIYDK010000360.1 GCA_903924955.1 uncultured beta proteobacterium
ACAACCCTTGCCGCACACTGTGTGACCATGGGCGATGGGTGCGGAGAGTGAATTGAGCTGCCCCACCGTCGCCACGATCCAGGCCGGTTGCGACTGGGCAATGGCGCAGGGGTTGAGCCGCCTGGAAATGCAGATGTTGACGCTATACGCATTGGGACAGAACCCGCAGAATCGAGCCTGGTTATTAGCGCACGACACCGATGCGATGCCATCTTCCAACTGGTCTGCCCTTCAATCTTGCGTACGCCGCCGCCTTCTGGGTGAGCCCGTTGCCTACATCACCGGACACAAGGAGTTTTACGGCCTGGACCTGCAGATTGACACGCGCGTTCTCGACCCACGCGACGACACCGAGACCCTGGTGGACTGGGCACTGGACCTGGAAATCGGCGATAGGGAGACGCCCCAGCGCGTGGTCGACCTCGGCACCGGCAGCGGGGCCATTGCACTCGCCCTTCAACACTGCCGCCCGCACTGGCAGGTGACGGCGGTGGACTTCAGCGAGGGCGCCCTTGCTGTGGCCCAGGCCAATGCCCGCCGCTTGGGCCTGGGAGTCACTTTTGTGCGCGGCAGTTGGCTGGCAGCCCTTCAAGGCCCCTTCGATCTCATCGTATCCAACCCACCCTACATCGCCACCGCCGACCCACACTTAGCGGCGCTGTGCCACGAGCCCGTGTCAGCCCTGGCGAGCGGGAGCGACGGCATGGACGACATCCGCACCATCATTGGGCAGGCACCGTCGCGTTTGTGCAGTGGTGGCTGGCTGATGCTGGAGCACGGCTACGACCAGGCGGCTGCAGTGCGGGCCCTGCTCACCGCCGCCGGTCTACAGGACGTACAGTCGCGCCGTGACCTGGCGGGCATTGAACGCTGCAGTGGCGGTTGCTGGCGTCCGTTTTTGGCAGGAGCCAAAGGTTAAGACACAATTTAGCCTCCAGCCCCCGTAGAATATGCGTAACCAGCTACTCTTTTGGTAGCAAATACACCCTACCACCATGCCCGATACCACCCCTTCCTGTCCCCAGTGCACCCTGCAAAACACCTACCCCGACGCAGACAACCTTGTCTGCTCAGACTGCGGCTTTGAATGGCCCATGGCGCCAGTTGCGGCAAGTGACGACGATGCGGATGCCGTGGTGAAAGACTCCAACGGGCAGGTGCTACAGGATGGCGATGCCGTGGTCCTGATCAAGGACCTGAAGGTCAAGGGCTCATCCACCGTGCTCAAGATGGGCACCAAGGTCAAGAGCATCCGCCTGGTCGGTGGCGACCATGAGGTGGACTGCAAGATGGATGGCGGCAGCTTCATGCTCAAAGCCTGTTTTCTGAAAAAGGCCTGAGCTTTTCGTGAATCCCCAAAATGCCCAGTGGTTCATTCTGGTCATCATCAACTTGCCGGTCTATCTGGCGCTAGGGCGAATCATCTTTGGTGGTTGGGGTGGCTTTCTGGAAGCAATGCGCCTTTGGTCCTCCGCCGATTGGTGGTTCACGCTGGAAAAAGAATGGCGTGAAGACCGTTGGGGCACCGGCAAACTGCCGGTATTTATCCTGCTTTGCATCGCTCTACCGGTCATCGAGCACCTGATGTTTGGCAAGACCGCCGTCATCAAACCTGCAGCGCAAGTGGCTGGGCTGCTCTAAGCGACAACTTCCCGCCCTTCACATACACGCACGGTAAATTTCAGCCAGCGAAACCACCCCGGTGCGCGCCAGCTTGATGCCGTTGGCTGGCAGGCTGAACATACGACTTGCCAGAGCACTGTCGCGGTAAACGTCGGCCGATACGCCCACGTCTACACGTTCAGCCAACTGCTTATCCATGACCAGTAGTTCATAAATGGCCTGACGACCAGAAAAACCCGTGCCATGGCAGCGATCGCACCCCGCTCCACGCCAGAACACTTCTTCGGGGCCCAAGTCCAGATTGGTTCGCATCAGCGCGTCCACCGGTTCAACGACTCGACAATGCGTGCAGTTGGTGCGCACCAGACGCTGTGCCAGCACGCCGATCACCGCCGAGCGAATCAGGTACGGCTCCACCCCCATTTCAATCAGCCTGACCAGCGCACTGGGGGCGTCGTTGGTGTGCAGCGTGCTAAATACCAGGTGTCCGGTCAGCGCACTTTCGACCGCAATTTTGGCAGTCTCATAGTCACGCATTTCACCAATCAAAATCACATCGGGGTCGTGACGCAGGATGTGGCGCAAGGCCTTGGGGAAACTGAAGTCGATGACCGGATTGATCTGGATTTGAATCACGTTTTCCAGCTCGTACTCAATGGGATCTTCCACCGTAATGATGTTGACGTTCTGTCGCACCACCTCCTGCAAGGCGGCGTACAGCGTGGTGGTCTTGCCCGAGCCAGTGGGACCGGTCACCAGAACGATCCCCATGCTGCGCCGTAACAGGTCCCTCAGCCGCGTCAGATCAGCGGCCTCGAACCCGATGGCGTCCAGGCTGCGCATGTCTGCCGTGCGTGCCAACACCCGTATCACCACACTCTCGCCGAACTGCGACGGGATGATGGAAATACGCAAATCAATGCCTGCGCCACTTTCATCGATTCGGATGCGCCCATCCTGCGGCAGACGGTGCTCGGAACTGTTCATGCTGGCCAGAATTTTGATGCGTCCGACCACCGGGGGTAGCAGTGCCCGGCGCAGGCGACGAACCGGCACCAGCGTGCCATTGATGCGAAACAACACGTCAAACGTCTTCTGGCCCGGGCGTATGTGAATGTCCGAAGCCCTGCGGCTCACTGCATCGGCCAATATTGTGCTGACCAACCGGACGATGGGCGCTTGGCGAGCCAATAATTCCGCTTCGCTCCAGACCCGCATCTCCTCTTCTTCCGAACCAGTTTCCATCTCGCTGATGGCCAGGGACTCCAATTCATCCGAATCGCTGTGCGAAGCGTAGCAGCGCCCAATCGCTTGTTTGACCTCATCGGCCGTCGCCAGCACCGCGACCACTCGGCATTGGGTTACGAACCGGATCAGGTGCTGCTGCTCGGCGTCAATGGGCTGCGCCACCGCCACCATCAAAACATCACCTTCTCGCATCAGTGGCAACACATTAAGACGCCCGGCCATGTCCGTTGGCAGACTCTGCAGGGCTTGCAATTGCGGTTCGAAATCGGCCAGCACAACGACCGGAACGTGGCTGAGCACATCGGCCACCAGCAACGCGTGTGCCACATCGCTCTGGCTGCGCCCATCCGTGGTCAGTTGTGCGACCAGGCGAACCACCAACTCCGCCGCATCTTCGGTTGGATACTGGGTGCGCGCATGAAACGCCGCCACCAGACACGCATGCCCCGCACCTTTTTCAAGCGGGCCCGTGCTCTCCAGAGGCAGCACCCGAAAGCTGCCTTGCTCCAGTACCTCCTGCAAGTCATCAAGGTTATGCGTCACGCCCATTTGCAGACGGGAAATGATGGGTTGACCACCATCGAGTGGCGCCGGTGCTGTGTCATGCGACGGCCAATCACCCGAAACGCGCGTGTGATGGTGCGCGAAATCGTCACTCAGCAGCACTTCGTGGGGGAGTTCGATATCGGGTTTGGTCATGGTGAGGCACAGAGAAGTAGCCAACGTGCCATGCTGACACCGAAAACAATGGCCTGGCTTGACCTGAATCAATCATTCAACGGCAAAGCCGCAGCGAGAACCTTTCCCGCACTGCTAACAGGGTCTGGGATAATGGCGGTTAAGGAAAAGCACTGGGTCGATTTGGCCTGATTACATGGAGTTTTGCAATGAGCGACACACAGCAACGTATCGATGAGTTGGTCAAGAACAATGAGGTCTTGCTGTTCATGAAGGGCAACGCCAGTTTCCCCCAGTGCGGTTTTTCAGGCCGCGCGATCCAGATCCTGAAAGCCTGCGGCGTGGACGCCAAAGCCATCAAGACCGTGAATGTACTGGAAGACGACGCCATCCGCGCCGGCATTAAAGACTACAGCAACTGGCCCACGATTCCACAGCTCTACGTCAAAGGTGAGTTCATCGGCGGCTCCGACATCATGATGGAGATGTACGAGAACGGTGAACTGCAAAAAGCCATCGGAACTCCAGCAGCCTGATCAGGCTGGCTTGTATTCCCAGAGCCGCTTGTTGGCAAAAATGGCGTCGGGGTACTGCGGTTTGCCACGCGAGCCGTTGTAGCGGCCCAGTGCCATGAACGTGTCTCCATTTTCCCGGTCCAGGTAGTGGCGCAAGATCACGCAGCCAAAACGCAGGTTGGTCTGCATGTTGAACAACTTGGCAACGTCGCCTTCGCCCAGCAGGCGCATCCAAAAGGGCATGACTTGCATGTAGCCACGGGCCCCCACCGAGCTAATGGCTCTTTTTCGGAAATTGCTTTCAACCTGAATCAATCCCAAGACCAAATCCACGTCAAGTCGCGTGCGTTTGGAGTTGTACCAAACGGACTGAAGAAACTCATCTCTCTCCAAAAAAGTTTTGAGATCGGTTTTGCGACTAATCAGCCGCTTGTTCATCTCAATCTTCCAGCGTAAATAGTGCAATCGCGATTCTGTAGAGGGAAAAACCGGCTCTGGTGGCGCGTCACTGTGCACGGACGCACGCATTGCGTTTCGAACAGCGTCAGCGATGGGCTCCTCAATTTGCCCACCGGCCCATGAACGATCCTGAATTGATAGCAGTCCAAGCCCTATTAACGGGGGCAAGAGACATATTCTTCGTGTGACGCGGGCGCCCAACGGACCCATCGCAGGTGTCATGCCGCCAATTTGGAGCGAATCAATCCAGCCACTTCGCCCAACGCGACCTTGGTAGCCGCAGCATCGCGGCGATGCTGGTACTCGACTTGGCCCTCTTTCAGGCCACGATCACCAATGGTGACACGGTGTGGCACGCCAATGAGTTCCCAGTCGGCAAACATCGCACCAGGGCGCTCACAGCGGTCGTCTAGCATCACATCCACGCCGGCAGCCATGAGTTCGGCATAGAGATGCTCCGCTGCGGCCTTGACCTCAGGGAAACGGTCCGGGCTGATTGGGCACAGCACCACCGTAAACGGTGCCAATGCATCTGGCCAGATGATTCCCCGCTCGTCATGGTTTTGTTCAATAGCCGCGGCAGGCAGACGGGTGATGCCAATGCCGTAACAGCCCATTTCCATGAACTGCGGCTTGCCGTTCACATCCAGAAAAGTGGCATTCATGGCCTTGCTGTACTTGGTGCCCAGGTAGAACACATGGCCGACCTCAATGCCGCGCTCAATCGCCAGCAGGCCTTTGCCGTCTGGCGAGGCATCACCGGCCACAACATTGCGCAAATCGGCGACGAGGTCCGGCTCGGGCAGATCACGCACCCAGTTGACCCCGGTGATGTGAAAGTCTTCGGCATTGGCGCCGCAAATCCAGTCGGACATCATCGCCACCTCACGGTCAGCAACGATTTTCAGCGGCTTCTTCAGGCCAATAGGGCCCAGATAACCTGGTTTACACCCGAAATGTTCTTCAATCTCGGGAATCGACGCAAAACGAAAATCAGTCAACCCCGGCAGTTTGCCCACCTTGACTTCATTCATGTCATGGTCACCGCGCAGCAGCAGCAACCAGACCTGGGTTTTGGTGACGTTACCCTTGTCGTCTTTAGAGTCTGTGGCCAGCACCAGGGATTTGACCGTGGTGGAGAGCGGCACACCCAGCAGCAACGCCACATCCTCACAAGTGCTTTTACCGGGCGTCGGAACTTGGGTCATCACTTGTGATGCAGTGTTGCGAGGGTCGGTTGGTGCCAGCGCTTCGGCCTTTTCCATATTGGCGGCGTAGTCGCTGCCAGGGCAGTAGACGATGGCATCTTCGCCGGTGGCTGCAATCACCTGAAACTCTTCACTCAGGTCGCCGCCAATCGCACCGCTGTCCGCCGCGACGGCCCGGTAGGTCAACCCAAAACGGTCAAAAATCTTCCGGTAAGCAGTGGCCATGACCTGGTAGCTGGCTTTGGCTGCATCTTGATCACGGTCAAAACTATAGGCGTCCTTCATGGTGAACTCACGCCCACGCATCAGGCCAAAGCGGGGCCGACGCTCATCACGGAACTTGGTCTGGATCTGGTACAGGTTCTTGGGTAACTGCTTGTAGCTCTTGATTTCCTGGCGTGCAATGTCAGTGATCACTTCTTCGCTGGTCGGCTGAACCACGTAATCCCGGTCATGCCGGTCCTTGATGCGCAGCAACTCAGGGCCATTGGTGGTGAAACGCCCGGTTTCCTGCCAAAGTTCAGCCGGCTGAATCACCGGCATGGTCAATTCGACTGATCCCGCACGGTTCATTTCTTCCCGAACAATGGCCTCCACCTTGCGGATAACCCGCAATCCCATGGGCATATAGGTGTAGATGCCAGCGCCGAGCTTCTTGATCATGCCTGAACGCATCATCAGCTTATGGCTGGCCACCTCCGCGTCGGCAGGCGCCTCTTTGAGGGTGGAAATGAGGAATTGGGATGCTTTCATGGGGTGACTCGCGAACTACATTGGCCCTCGCCCCTTGATACACGGCGCTTGCTGTGCATAATGAACGAAGTTTAAAAATTGGGGTTTGATTATGCTCGACCGGGACGGCTTTCGGCCCAACGTCGGCATCATCCTGCTCAACCAGCGAAATCAGGTATTTTGGGGCAAGCGCATACGAACCCATTCGTGGCAGTTTCCACAGGGTGGCATTGACCGGGGAGAAACCCCCGAGCAGGCCATGATCCGTGAACTGCACGAGGAAGTGGGGCTCCTCGCGGAGCACGTCAGCATTGTTGCCCGTACCCGAGACTGGTTGCGCTACGAGGTGCCGGACCGTTATATTCGCCGCGACGCGCGCGGCCACTACAAAGGCCAGAAACAAATCTGGTTTTTGCTCAAACTGCTGGGGCACGACTGGGATTTGAACCTGCGTGCCACAGACCATCCAGAATTTGACGCATGGCGTTGGAACGATTACTGGGTGCCGCTAGAAGCAGTTGTCGAATTCAAGCGTGGTGTCTATGAGATGGCGTTGACCGAACTTGCCCGCTACCTGCCGCGCAACGAGACGCGCAACCGGTTCCTGCGCCATGGGCATCGCGCCCAGGAAGTCGGTGGCGAATCTCAAAGTGCTGTGCAAGGTGGTGAGGGAATTGAGTTACCCCCGGGAGGGACATTTGAGCCCGTTCCCGAAACCAAAGCCAACACCCCGAGATAAACGAAGGCTACCGGGTCAAGACAAGATTGTCCCGGTGCAACATTTCGGGTTCGGCAGCATAGCCCAGCAGTTTCTCTATATCGGCTGAAGGCTTGCGGCACAACAGGCGCGCCTCTGAACTCGAATAGTTCGCCAGACCACGGGCGATTTCCAAACCCGATTCGTCGCGCACAGCGATCACATCGCCGCGTGAGAAGTCGCCTTCAACCTGTAC
Organism: uncultured beta proteobacterium; assembly: GCA_903924955.1. Taxonomy (GTDB): domain Bacteria; phylum Pseudomonadota; class Gammaproteobacteria; order Burkholderiales; family Burkholderiaceae_C; genus Allorhodoferax. The sequence goes on from CAIYDK010000360.1 coordinate 7,417, forward strand.
CATGCCTATGGGCAACAGGCTCTTGCCCTCGTCGCGCACTTTCACCACTGCGCCCGGGTCAACCACCACCGATCCACGCAGCTGCAGATGGTCAGCCATCCACTGCTTGCGCGCCTGATTCTTCTGCGTTTGCGCCACCAGCAGGGTACCGATGGCCTCACCCTGCGTCAAACGAATCAACGCGTCGGGCTCACGCCCCCAGGCAATCACAGTGGAGGCGCCTGAGCCCGCAGCCCGCTTGGCTGCCAAAATCTTGGTGATCATGCCGCCTCGGCCCAGACTGGAGCCGGCGCCACCCGCCATCGCCTCCAGAGCAGCATCCCCCGCACGGGCTTCATGCACAAATTCGGCGTTGGGGTCCTTACGGGGGTCCGCTGTGAACAGGCCCTTCTGGTCGGTCAGGATGACAAGCGCGTCGGCTTCAACCAGATTGGCGACCAACGCACCCAACGTGTCGTTGTCGCCAAACTTGATTTCGTCATTAACCACCGTATCGTTTTCATTGATCACAGGCAGCACGCCCAGTTTGAGCAGCGTGAGCAGAGTCGACCGTGCATTGAGATAGCGTTCGCGGTCCGCCAGGTCGGCATGCGTGAGCAAAACCTGCGCACTGCCTAGCCCGTTGAGCTTGAGCTTGGTCTCATACATTTGCGCAAGCCCCATCTGCCCCACGGCAGCAGCAGCCTGCAACTCCTGTATCGCTGTGGGGCGCACCGTCCAGCCCAGTCGCTTCATGCCTTCGGCAATGGCGCCGCTGGACACCATGATGACTTCACGGCCATCACGAATCAGGTGCGCCATCTGGCGGCACCATTCGCCAATCGCCACTTCGTCGAGGCCACGGCCATCATTGGTGACCAGACTGGAGCCCACTTTGACCACGATACGACGCGCATCGCGCAAGACCGGAGAGCTAGAAATATTTACCATATGAGCCAGTAGCCCCCGTCCACCATGCGTAGACCGCTACTATTTTTATAGTGATGTTATACGTCCGGCCGATCCACAAATCGTGGGTCAATGACCTCAGGGCTCTGCTCAGCCAACTGCTGCGCCTTGACGTGCTTGTAAATTTCCTTCACCAGGGGCTCACAACCCTCACGCGTCAACGCAGAGATTTCAAACACCGGGCCCTTGAACTTGAAGCGCTTCACAAAATCCTTGATGAGTGACGCACGCTGATCGGATGCCACCATATCGAGCTTGTTGAGCACCAACCAGCGGGGCTTTTTGTAGAGATCCTGGTCGTACTTCTTGAGCTCATTCACAATCGCCTTCGCCTGAGCCACGGTATCCACGTTTTCGTCAAACGGGGCCACATCCACAATGTGCAGCAACAAACGGGTGCGGCTCAAGTGGCGCAAGAACAGGTGCCCCAAACCAGCCCCCTCTGACGCGCCCTCAATCAGCCCCGGCAGGTCAGCAACAACAAAGCTTTGTTCGGGCCCGACCCGCACGACGCCCAAATTGGGGTGCAAGGTGGTGAATGGATAGTCAGCAATGCGCGGACGCGCATTAGAAATCGCGGTTATGAAGGTTGATTTGCCGGCATTGGGCATGCCCAGCAGGCCCACATCAGCCAGCACTTTCAATTCAAGCTTGAGATTCTTCTTTTCGCCTGGCCAGCCAGGTGTTTTCTGACGCGGAGCGCGGTTAATGGCGCTCTTGAAACGCAGATTGCCAAAACCGCCGTCTCCACCCTTGGCAATGGTGATCACTTCGCCCGCCTTGAGCAATTCAAACAAGACCTCGCCCGTTTCGGCATCAGTGATGATGGTGCCCACCGGCATTTTCAGGGTAATGTCGTCCCCTGCGGCGCCAAACATGTCGGAACCCATACCATGCTCGCCGCGCTTGGCATCATGGCGGCGCGAGAAACGGAAGTCCACCAAGGTATTGAGGTTGGCGTCCGCAACTGCGAAAACGTGCCCCCCACGACCACCGTCCCCTCCATTGGGGCCACCAAACTCTTTGTATTTTTCATGCCGAAACGAGACGCAACCCGCCCCGCCGTCTCCAGCAGAGATATCAATATAGGCTTCGTCAACGAACTTCATGGTGTGTGCGTGGTTATAAACGAAAAACCCCGCGCTTTCGGCGCAGGGTTTCTAGGGAAGAGTCACCGCAGATCAGGCTGCAGTCACGTTCACCGTGTGTTTGTTCAGTGCACCCTTGGTGGTGAACGAAACATGGCCTTCTGTCAACGCAAACAAGGTGTGATCCTTGCCGATGCCAACATTGGTTCCGGGATGGAACTTGGTGCCGCGTTGACGCACGATGATCGCACCGCCGCTGACCAATTCGCCGCCAAATTTTTTCACACCGAGCATTTTGGGCTTGGAATCGCGCCCGTTTCGCGTAGAGCCGCCGCCTTTTTTCTGTGCCATGACCTTATCCTACGATAGCGCC
>CAIYDK010000361.1 GCA_903924955.1 uncultured beta proteobacterium
CACAAGTCGCGTTCGGCAACCTGCAGGCGGCGTTGGTCCCAATTATCCGTAATCTCCACGAGAACGATTTGGAAATCCTGACGGATCTCGTTTTTCGTCAGGCGGGGTGGCAGCGCGTAGGGGTGTCAGGCGGAACAGAGAAGGACATCGATTTAGACCTTATATCTCCAGTGACTGGTGAGCGCATAGCTGTGCAGGTTAAGTCGAAAGCGAACGCTGCGGTTTGGCGCGAGTACAGAAAAATGTATACCGATATGAGAGGTTTCTCCCGTTTTTACTTCGTAACTCACTCACCAGATGTTGGTTTACAAAAGGCGGTCGAGATCGCTGACGATCAAGACTTTGTATTTTGGGGTGTAGAGCAGTTGGCATCACAAGTGATTCGTGGCGGGCTCACCGGGTGGCTGCTCGATAAGGCCGCTTAATGCGACAGTGGAAGGTTGTCTTATGAATAATTTCAGAGAACATCGGACTCGAAGGGAAGGAGCGGAGAATATTTTGAAAAGCGCGACGAACCCTGACCAAAGGGCGTTGGCGTTCATGGCGATGGGACAACTTGACGAATTGGAATGCAATTGGCAAGCCGCTATTGCGCACTACCGATCCGCGACCTTAGAGAGTCCTATAGATCAGGAAATACGTTACTTTTGCAACAATAACTTGGGGTTTTCGCTGATCCAGACTGGTAAGTTTGCAGAAGCCATAATGTTTTGCGAAAAGGCGATAGAGACAAACACCGACAAATATAACGCCCACAAAAACCTTGGATTGGCTTACGAGGGGCAGCGAAGGTTCAGTCAGGCTGCTCGTTGCTACATCACAGCAACGTGGCGCGGACCCGGCGACCAGAGGGCACTTAATTTGCTATGTCAAGTACTCAAAAATCATCCCGAACTAGTCAGGGAACATGCTGACCTACAAGTGGAACTTGATCACCTTAAGGACATGTTTTTGACATGGCAACAGATTGAAACACTGAAGAATTAGTGGTCACGCTGCTTCTGAATCTTTTTGATATGGCCTAACTTTATAAAGAGGACACGTGGGCGATGTGCAAGTGGTTACTCGTTTGGAGTGAAATCCAACACATCGCAGGCAAAATGCCTTGATCGCATTCGCCTTGGATTTTGCACCGTCGGCATGCACGCGGCCAAAGAGAGTTTGGTACTTGATGGGTACTTGTTCAGACACGCATTGCCCTCCAAAATGTCAAGAAATATTTAGGCAAAATAGTCGGCTTTTCTTCTTGTAAAGACGCCTGTTTTCGCAGGCTAGATTTTAACTTATTGCGAGCTGAAAGAGGCGTGATGATTAGCGCCTTGACTGTGTATTTCTAGCTGGCATTAACGACCGCGCCATGAGGCTCGCTGCTGTTCTAAAAGTGCCTTTTTGTGAAGCATACGATTGGCCTTCTCATTACACCAACCGTGAAGAGTTTTACTGATCGCTTGAATACGCAGCCACCCAGCACAGCGTATTGACCAGCGCCATTTGCTCAGGGGTCTTGCAGGCAATTTCCATCAGCGCTGGATTCGCAACCATGATGGCTAGGCACTTGGCTCGGGAGATGGCGACGTTCAGACGATTCTTGCTGTACAGGAACTCAATGTTTCGGG
>CAIYDK010000362.1 GCA_903924955.1 uncultured beta proteobacterium
CCGTTTGGCAATGCCAAGGCGCGCGCCGTGGTGTGGAACTTCCCGGACCCGATTCCGCAGCACCGTGAGCCCTTGTATGGCATTCGCCCCGACCTGGTGGCCAAGTACCCCACACACGACGACAAGAAGGCTTTCTGGCGTCTACCTACTCTGTACAAAACCGTTCAGCAGAAGAACCTGGCGGACAAGGTGCATGAGAAATTCCCGCTGATCATGACGTCGGGTCGTCTGACCGAATACGAAGGCGGTGGCGAGGAAACCCGATCCAACCCCTGGCTGGCAGAGTTGCAGCAAGAGGCCTTCGTCGAGATCAATCCGCAGACCGCGACTGAGCGCGGAATCACCAACGGCGGTCGCGTCTGGTTGTCCACCCCCACCGGCGCACGCTTGAATGTGCAGGCCCTGGTAACCGAGCGCGTGGGCACCAACACGGTATGGATGCCGTTCCACTTCTCGGGTCGCTGGCAAGGTGCGGACATGCTGGCCTATTACCCGGCTGGTGCGCACCCGGTGGTGCGGGGTGAAGCGGTCAATACTGCGACCACCTACGGGTATGACAGCGTCACGATGATGCAGGAAACCAAGACCACCATCTGCAACGTTGAGAGGGCATAAACATGGCACGCATGAAATTTATTTGCGACGCAGAGCGTTGCATTGAGTGCAACGGTTGTGTCACCGCCTGCAAAAACGAGCACGAGGTTCCATGGGGGGTGAACCGCCGCCGCGTGGTCACACTCAACGACGGTGTGCCAGGCGAAAAATCCATCTCGGTGGCTTGCATGCATTGCAGCGACGCACCTTGCATGGCTGTTTGCCCGGTCAACTGTTTCTACAAGACCGATGAAGGCGTGGTGTTGCACGACAAGGATGTGTGCATTGGATGCGGCTACTGTTCCTATGCTTGCCCGTTTGGTGCGCCGCAGTTCCCGTCGCAAGGTGCGTTTGGCGTACGCGGCAAGATGGACAAGTGCACGTTCTGCGCGGGTGGACCTGAAGAGAATGGCAGCCAGGCCGAGTTCGAAAAATACGGGCGAAACCGCCTCGCCGAGGGAAAACTGCCGGCCTGTGCCGAAATGTGCTCGACCAAGGCGCTGCTGGCCGGTGACGGTGACGTCGTGGCCGACATTCTGCGCAACCGCGTGGTGCAGCGTGGCAAGGGTGCCGAGGTGTGGGGCTGGGGCACCGCTTACGGGTCGAAGAAGGCCGGTCAGCCACCCGAGACAGGAGCCAAATCATGATGCGTCCGTTTATTGTTATTGCGGCCTTGGCCACATTGGCAGCCTGTGGCGAGAAACCGCAGGCATTGGGATTGCCCAAGTCCGATGCACCGGCCTTTGCCGGCACCGGCAGCAGTTTCACCGCACCGGGCTGGAAAGCGGGCGACAAGCCGGGCTGGGAACAGCACCTGAAGGCGCGCCAGCAGAATAGTCAGAACGACTATTCGAAAATGAACTGAGAGGCACCCACCATGATGCGCTCATTGATTGCCACCTTGTGTGTTGCGTTTGGAACGCTGGCGCCGGTCTGTGCACAGACGCAGACTGCGCCGGTTCAGAGTGCCAACATCATGGATGTACAGCCAGATGCCAGCACCGACCCCAATTACGCCAAGCAAACCAACGGCGAGCGCAGCAAGGTGCAGCCGGGAAACAACGCGCCCATGTGGCGCCAGGTTGGTGGTGGCGTGACGGGTACCAGTAGCCTGCCCAAAAGCGAGGCACCAGAAGCCGGCAACCTGATCCAGCCGTTTGTTCAATATCCCGGCTCACGTTTGACGAACGCCGGTGAAGCCTGGCGCGAAGTGCGCAACAACTGGCTTATCCCTTATGGCGGCTCGTTCATTCTGATCGTACTGGTGGCCATTGCGTTGTTTTACTGGCGGGTGGGCGCCATCAAGCTGCACGGCAAACCGTCCGGTCGTCTGATTGAACGGTTCACGCCGTTCGAGCGTTCGGCCCATATGGTCAATGCAGCGGCCTTCAGTATTCTGGCGATCTCTGGTTTGGTGATGGCGTTCGGGAAATTCTTCATACTGCCTGTCGTCGGCGTGACGATGTTTGGCTGGCTGGCGTTTGCGCTGAAGAACGCGCACAACTTCGCAGGTCCGCTGTTTGCCGTGTCCCTGGTGATCGTCATTGTCACGTTTATCAAAGACAATCTGCCCGCCAGTGGCGATCTGAACTGGTTGATCAAGGGCGGCGGCATGTTCTCCGAACACGAGGTCAAGTCGGGCCGCTTTAATGCCGGGGAAAAAGTGGTGTTCTGGGCGGGCGTATTCGTACTGGGTCTGGTGGTGGTGGGCTCTGGCCTGGTGATGGACAAGCTCGTGCCGGGGCTGGTCTATGAGCGCAGCACCATGCAGATGGCGCACATGGTGCACTCGGTCTCCAATATGTTGATGGTGGTTCTGTTCATGGGCCACATCTACCTGGGCACGCTGGGTACCGAAGGCGCGTTCCAGGGCATGCAGACCGGGTATGTGGATGAGACTTGGGCCAAAGAGCACCATGCGCTCTGGTATGACGATGTCAAGGCAGGCAGGGTGTCGGCGCAGCGCAGCGCAGTTGCCGCCACCGGTGTGGCGCCACCTACCATTCAAACCTAAAACAAGCAGAGGCTAGTATGAAATCGATTTTTGTATGCGTTGCAGCGTTTGCTCTGGTAGGGCAAGCGGTGGCCAAATTGCCGGCACTTGGCGACGAGGCCAAAGCCAAGGCCGCTGAAGCTGCCGCCAAAACAGCACATGCGGGTAAGGTAGACGCCTACCAACTGTGCAAGGCGCAAGACAAAGTTGCGGCCCGGACCAATAAGGCCGCCAAGCCAGCCGGCAAAGACACCAAGGCTGCAGTAGCACCTGCTTCGACTTGTGTAGACCCTGGCGCCTTTGTGTACACGCCTGCGGCACCAGCAGCGCCTGCACCTTCCGCGGCGTCGGCGCCAGTGGTTCCTGCCGCCGCCGCTGACAAGCCCAAGAAATAGTCGAGTTCGCCTTGCTTGTCTATGCACCGTTTTGAACTTCCACGTCTGACCCACGCCCAGGCGCCGCTGACCCGCGAGGTCATGGTGGCCAACGAGTGGGGCGAGGCCGTCAACAGCACGATTCCCTGCGAGCGCGCGCTCACGGTCTACGTCGACAAGCGCGAATTGGTCACCCTGATGACCCTGGGCGGCCACCCGGAGTTGCTGGTGTTGGGTTTCTTGCGCAACCAGCGACTGGTTCAGTCGGTACATGACATTGAGTCCATCACCGTCGATTGGGAAGTGGGCGCCGCTGCGGTCAAAACCCGCCAGGGCATTGAGGATATTGAGCAGCGCACGGCCAAGCGGGTGGTCACCACGGGGTGCGGGCAGGGCAGTGTGTTCGGCGGGTTGATGGACGATGTAGATAGCATTGTTTTGCCGCCGGCCACGTTGCGCCAGTCGCAGCTCTACGGCATCGTCAACGCCATTCGGACGCAGGAAAGTATATATAAGACCGCTGGATCGGTGCACGGGTGTGCGCTGTTTCAGGGCGACGACATGCTGGTTTTCATCGAGGACGTGGGCCGCCACAATGCCATTGACACCATCGCCGGGTGGATGTGGATGAACCGGTCAGTCGGCGGCGAATCCCTGTCGGGCTCTGACAAGGTGTTTTACACCACCGGCCGCCTGACTAGCGAAATGGTCATCAAGGCGGCACAAATGGGCGTGCCTATTGTGGTCTCGCGCAGTGGCATTACCGAGATGGGTCTGGAAGTCGCGCAGCGCGTGGGCCTGTGTGCCATTGGCCGGGCAACCAATAAACGCTTCCTGTGCTATAGCGCGTTTGAGCGGCTTCAACTGGAGCCGGAACTTGCGGGTGCCAGGCTGCGCGCCGTGGCTTGAGTTGATGATTCAAGATAACCAATACGCATCTCAGAAGGCCATGTATTCGGCCAAGACATTGTCAAAAATCAATACGTCTGGTAGTTACGCAGCTTTGTTTGCGGATTGCATTGCCCAGCGAGTGAATAGTCGCCAGTCAACTTCTTTGTCTGCAAATTCCAAAATCAAATCGCCTCGACGAGCAGCAACTTAGCTAATTTGTCGCATACGTTCATTCAACGATGTCAAGACACTGGTACCTCGCCTTTTCGGGTGCAGAATGACGGTGTTTTGTGGAGTCAGGGAATTGATGCAGTTGGTGTGGTTTGCTGCAACATCAGACCCTAGGAGGTCTTTCCATTCGCGTCGTTGTCTGAGGTACCTCTAGTGGAATTATATGCAAACTCAAAAGTACTGATTACCGGCGGACTCGGTTTTATTGGTTCAAATTTAGCCAGAGCCTTGGTTGGACAAGGCGCGCATGTCACGCTGGTTGATAGTCTGATCCCGCAGTATGGCGGAAACCTCTTCAATATCGAAGATATTCGTGACAGAGTGGTCG
>CAIYDK010000363.1 GCA_903924955.1 uncultured beta proteobacterium
ACTCTGGTCGATCTTGAGCACTTTGACGCGCAGACGCTTTAAGTAGGTAAGCGACGAATAGCCAGTGCCAAAGTCGTCCAACGCACAACCAACTCCAAGCTGGGCACAAGACTCGATCTGTTGAGAAATTTGCGCGATGTCCTCGAGCGCAGCAGTTTCCATAATCTCCAGTTCAAGACAGGACGGATTAACCTGCGGGTGCGACTCCAGTATCGTGCGAAGCCGATCAACAAAGTCGACTTGCTGCAATTGATGCCCCCCAATGTTGACGCTAACCGGAATGTCCAAACCCGCGACGCGCCAGACCTCTATCTGGGTCAAAGCGGTGTCAATCACCCATTCACCAATGGAAACAGCCATTAAATGGTCTTCAATCACGGGCAGAAACAGCGCTGGAGCGAGCATTCCACGCTCTGGATGCTGCCATCGAATCAACGCCTCAGCTCCGATGACCTTACCAGTTCGCATATTTACTTTTGGCTGGTAATACAGCACAAATTCATGCTCGATCAAGGCAACCCGGATTCGCTCCAGGCTTTCGTGGTGGACCCGGATACTGCTGTCTTGCTTGGCGTCAAAAATTTGGTAATTCCCCTTTCCCGCCAACTTGGCCTGGTACATGGCTTGGTCGGCCTGACGCAACAACTGATCGGCATCAATGGCCTGAGCCTGAGGGAAGAACGTCACACCGATGCTGGCAGAAACCTGGAGATTCAGGTCACCGATCACCACGGGCAGTGCGGCACTGGCTAAAAGCCGATTGAGCAGTTGCAGGCTATCGTTGCTATCGGAAAAGTCACCCAAAACCGCCACAAACTCGTCACCGCCGAGTCGCGCCAAAGTATCTCCTTCACGCAGCGCCTGTTTCATACGGTCGGCGATGGCAATCAACAATTGATCACCCGCTTCGTGCCCGTGCTGATCGTTAACCGCTTTGAATCCATCCAGATCAAGGTAAACAATCGCCAACGTCGTTGCGCGGCGCTCGGCTTGCACCAAACCCTGCCTCAGGCGGTCCATTAGCAGCAAACGGTTTGGCAGGTTGGTTAGGGCATCAAAGTGCGCCATGTGCTCTAGCTGCTTTTGGTGCTCACGGATCACCGTGATATCGGTGAACAATGCGACATAGTGCTCGGTACTTCCGTTGGCGCCGCATACAGCGGTTATGGTAAGTGACTCCAAATACAATTCGCCGCTCTTGCACCGGTTCCAGAGTTCGCCATACCAATGGCCTTTGTCGCGCAGTTCAGCCCACATGGCAGTGTAGAAGTCTTTGTCCTGACGCCCCGACCCCAATATTCGCGGGTTCTGGCCCAAAACCTCTTCCCGGCTATACCCAGTGATGCGCGTAAAAGCATCGTTGACGTTGAGAATCTCGCCGTCAGCCTTGGTAATCATGATGCCCTCGCGGGCATAGGTAAAGACACTGGCAGCCTGAATGGAACTCTCAGCCTTCTTGCGCTCAGTCACGTCGCGCGCTGCAGCAAAAACACCCAGCACCTGACCGTCCTCGTCACGGTAGACACTGGCGTTGTAGAGCACATCGGTGGCCCTGCCGCTGGTGTGGCGTATGACCAATGGGTAATCAGTGACAAACCCTTTTGCAAAAACCTGCTGATACCCCGCTCGCGCCTGCACAGGATCAGTGAAGTAGTCTGCAAAGTCGCTGCCAACCAAAGCGGCGCGGCCTACGCCCGTGACCTGTTCGGTGGCCGTATTCACATCGGTAATCTTGCCCTCGCTACTGATGGCTACCAGCGGGTCCAGACTGGCTTCAAACAAACTGCGGGAATATTGGGCAACCTTCAACTCTGCTCTGCGGCGCAGACGCTGATCTCGCCAAACCATCGCTACGAGCAACGTCAGCGTTACCAGGATACTGATAATCCAGTATGACCAACGGATGATTCCCTCGCGAATTAACTCGAGTGGATCTTGACGCAAGCTTATCCATTTTTCGAGAATAGCCTGCCTGTCGCGATCGGGAATGGATGTGAGCGACTTGGACAGTATGTCGCGCAAGATGGGCAAATCTTTGCGTACACCGAAACTCAGGTCATAACTGTAATCAAAGGATGAAAAAATCCGCAGGTTGCTGATCTTCTCGTGCTCGATAAAAAAAGAAGCACTGGCCATATCCATGATGACTGCGTCGACCTCACCGAACGACAGCTTTCGCAACCCATCCAGATCGTCGGGAACAAGGGTCAGTTTGATGGCCGGAAAGTTGGCTTCCAGAAACTTTTGTACGCCATAGCCCTTACCTACTGCCACCCGCTTGCCAACAAAGGTATTGGGCCATTGCCCCTGCGTCAACCCCGTTTTTACAATGATCGCCGTGGGCACACTGACGTACGGTTGCGTAAAATTCAGATACTGTGATCGTTCAGTCGTTTCCCTGAGCGAGGTCACAACGTCTGCATTCCCCCGTTGCATGTTTGCCAAAATGGAATCGAGGTTTTGCGCTGGCAGGATTTGGAACGTAGACCCGATCCGATCCTGAAGCAGTCGGGCCATGTCCGCAGAGAGACCATGCCAGGCACCCGCTTCGATAAAACTGAAAGGCGGGTAATTTTCTTCTGGCGCAACACGTAATTGGCCAGCATGCGCGTCCAACCAGGCAACTTCCTGTGCCGTTAGAAAACTGCGATCGACCTGAACCGCAAAGGCTGATTCAACGCACAGGACGCACAACAACCCTCCCAGCACGGCAAGCCTTTGCAGCCAAAGAAACAAGCCAGTTGGACTTGGTGACAGCTCTCGCGCGTTCATATTGGACTTGCGGGTTGATTGAAAGTCGTAGTGGATCGGCGCATGATGCCATATCCACCGGATCAAACATAGTCCCATTCCATACGATTGGCTTGTCAAAGCGAAAGCGTTGACCGGTCTTCGCTGAAGGCGTGCGACCTTCTTCTCAGAAACAAATCTAGCGCGCCTGCAAACGACGCATGAGCAATTTCAGTGCATCCAGATCGATGGGCTTGGGCATCAACTCCCCCAGGACTCCGCTGCCCAGCAGTTCATCGCGCTGGTACATGAGCGGGGCCGCCACCAGTACTACAGACGGCAAGCGCGCCCAGGCGATATGGAGGCGATTGTTCGCCAAATGCTGCGTGGCCTGCGGCAGCGTCAGGCGGTCATCCACGTCGCCAATGATGAATGCAATGTCCTCGTCCTTGCGCAGGCAATCACGAGCCTCTTCGGCGGTTTTCGCAACCACCAGGCGAAGGCCTTCGAGTTCCATCGCAGGTCCGATTTGAGCAATCAACCCCTGATCCTGGCTCATCAGCAGTACACCCTGGCCGCCAACGATCTGGGACACGATCTCCAACTCTGGGTTTTCATTCAACGCTACGCCATAGTGCGTTGCGATGTCCGCCCAGAATGACGGGCCCACTGTCTCCATGACCTCGGCTACCGTTGTGTCTCCGGAAATAACGCGCTGCGCACCGGATGCCGCCAGCGACTTCAAGCCGCCCTGCCGCAGGCTTTCCAATACGCAAAGCCGTGTCTCGCCTTGCGCGATGGCCTCACGCAAGGGCTTGCTGACTTCGACAATGTCTACCACCGGCAACCGACCACGGTAGCCCGTGAAGTCGCAAGCCTTGCACCCCACCGCACGATGCCCGGGACGGTTGCGCGTCATGTCGTTGAACAATTTTTCGTGCGGCGTCAGGGGGTCGCTGGTGGGCGCTTTGCAGTGAGGACACAGCACCCGGCACAGGCGCTGCGCCGCCACGACGGCCAGTGAGTCCGCCAGGATGGAAGGGTCCAGACCCAAATTGAGCAGACGCGGGATAGCGGTCAACGCGTCGTTCGTATGCAAGGTGGTGAGCACCAAGTGCCCGGTCAGCGCAGCGGCCGTTGCAATCTCCGCGGTCTCCTTGTCGCGAATCTCGCCAATCAGTACAACATCCGGGTCCTGGCGAAGTATGGAGCGCAACGAGGCCGCAAATGAGCGCCCGGCTTTCTCATTTACTTCCACTTGCGAAATTCCGGCTACGCGGTACTCAACCGGATTTTCCACCGTAATGATGTTGATGGTGCTGCGGTTAATCTCGGCCAGCATGGCATACAACGTGGACGTTTTTCCACAACCAGTGGGGCCGGTAAGAACGACCAGTCCAGACGGGCGAGCCATGGCCCGGCGCAGGGTCTGCAGAGCCGCCAGCGAAAAGCCGGCACCACTTAACCGGTGCACGCGACTCTGGTCCAGAAAGCGCACCACCAGGCGCTCACCACCACTTGCAGGCAGTGTGGACACGCGCAAGTCAAACTCTTGCCCATCGGCCACCAATGACATGCGCCCGTCCTGCGGAATCAGCATGTTGGTGGACTCCATGCCGCTGCGCGCCTTGATATGGCGAATGAGCGTGACGGCTACCGCTTCGGGCAGCATGGTCAGGCGTCGCAAAATGCCGTCAACCCGGATGCGCACCGCGGCAGCTCCGAGAAACGGCTGAATGTGCAGATCGGAGGCGCGCTGTGCAATGGCGTCAAGAAACAGTGCTCGCCCCAGTTTGGTCACTGCGTTTTCGTCAACGGTGGCGGCATTGAGGCCGCGCTGCCCTTCTTCACTGGCACTGCGTGCTGCTTCACGGCTGAAAGCAAGCACGATGACGTCCTCAATCGTGTCCGGTGCGGCCAAAACCATTTTCAAACGACGATTGGCCAAAAAACCCAACCGCTCCGCGACATCGCGATTGAGTGGGTCGGCGCTGGCAACCACGAGTGCCCCTTCTTCAATGCGCAGTGGCAGCACAGTATTCGTTCGGCAAAAGTTATAGGGTACCAATCCAAGGATTTCGGGTTGCACACCGTACAGATCGTCTACCGGTGGCACACCGTAGACGTGGGCCAACTTTCGCGCCAACT
>CAIYDK010000364.1 GCA_903924955.1 uncultured beta proteobacterium
AGGACGGCCGACTGCCATTTTTACGTCCTGATGCCAAGAGTCAGGTCACCATGCGCTATGTGGATGGCAAACCCCACAGCATCGACACGGTGGTGTTGTCAAGCCAGCACGCCCCCGAAATGAGTCTGGGCAGCCGCATGACCGACGCCTTTTACGAAGCCGTCCGTGAAGAGATTATTAAACCCGTGCTGCCCAAGGAGTGGCTCACAGAAGACACCAAGTACCTGATCAACCCCACCGGTCGCTTTGTGGTGGGCGGCCCCCAGGGTGATTGCGGTCTGACAGGGCGCAAGATCATTGTGGACACTTATGGCGGTGCGTGCCCGCACGGTGGCGGCGCATTCTCTGGCAAAGACCCAACCAAGGTTGACCGTTCTGCTGCCTACGCTGCCCGCTACGTTGCAAAAAACATCGTCGCCGCCGGCCTGGCGCGACAGTGCCAGATCCAGGTGGCCTACGCCATCGGCGTCGCAAAGCCCATGAACGTAACCGTGTACACGGAAGGAACTGGCGTGATTCCGGATGAGCAAATTGCCGCGTTGGTCAACCTGCACTTTGACTTGCGTCCACGCGGCATCATCTTGATGCTGGATCTGCTGCGCCCGATCTACGAAAAAACGGCTGCTTACGGCCACTTTGGTCGCGAAGAGCCGGATTTCACATGGGAGCGAACCGACAAGGCGCAAGCCCTGCGTGCCGCTGCAGGCTTGTAATCCTCAGCCGCGTCACCCATGAAACTGCAGACACAACGCTTCATTGATCGCTGGGTGGGCCAGCTTCTGTGCAGCGCGGTGTCCGCGTGGGTAAGCTTCACGGGGCTATTTGGTGCGCCGGCGCAGTTAAGCAGTGCACCGAAAAACATTCTGGTCATTTTGCTATCCGAGATGGGCAGCATCGTGCTGGCCGGCCCGATGTTTGCGCAGTTACGCCGCCAATACCCTGGGGCCGCCATTCATCTTCTGCAGCTCAAGAAGAACCAGGAAGTCTCCAAACTGTTACAGCTCACCGATGCGCAGTGCATGCACAGTCTGGATGACAGCTCGGGCGGGGCACTAGTGGGCGACATTCTCGCCATCAGTCTGAAAATGCGGCGTCTGGGTTTGGATGCCGTCATCGACTGCGAACTGTTTTCACGTGTCAGCGCGTTGTTATCGTTTTCCACTGGCGCTGCAGTGCGGGTGGGCTTTACGCCGCACACGCAGGAGGGCCTCTACCGTGGCAGCTTTATCAACCACGCCATTCCCTACAACCCGTACCAGCACATCAGCAAGCAGTTTTTGTCGCTGGTTGACGCACTGGGCGCGGCGGGCAGCACGCCGCGAAACAAGGCCGCCCCCATTAGGGACTTGCCTGTCGATACCGAGTTGTCAGTACCCTTTGCAAAGGGAGAGCTAGCTGCCTACCGTGCCAAACTGGTCGCCGACCACACCGTGACAACCAACCGCAAGCTGGTACTCATGTATGCCGGTGGTGGCATTCTGCCCGAACGTGCTTGGCCTGCCGAGCATTACGCGCGCGTTGCACAGGGGCTGTGCGCAGCGGGCTTCGCAGTGGGCTTGATTGGCCTGAAAGATGACGCACAGTTGGCCAAGGACCTGATCGCAAAAATCTGTGATGCTGCCTGCATTGACCTGACCGGCTACACGCGCAGCATCCGCGAACTGTTAATGCTGTTCCACGCCGCCAGTCTATTGATCACCAACGATGGTGGACCAGGCCATTTTGCAACGCTCACGCCCATTCAGACCATGGTATTTTTTGGCCCAGAAACCGGCAAGCTCTATGGCCCGCTGGGCAAGCGCAATGCCATCCTGGAGTCAGGCATTGCCTGTTCGCCCTGCCTGTCGGCCTACAACCACCGCCTGACCTTTTGCGATGGCGACAACCAGTGTCTGAAGCGCATTGCGCCCGACCCGGTGCTGGACCAGGCGCTTGCCTTCCTGCTTCACGACATCACCGGTGACAAACGAAGTCGCACGGGTGCAGCGGCATGAGCGGTCCTTCGCCGGTCCAGCGCTTCATGTTGTGGGCGCGAGGATGGATTGAACGCTACCGCTACATAAAGTTTGGCATCGTCGGTGCCAGTGGCACCGTGGTCAACCTGGTCATGTTGCACCTCGGGCACGAATACCTATTCAATGCCATCGAAGCCTCTTACAAAAAACCGTACCTGTCTCTGGCACTGGCTATCACGCTGGCTACGGTCAACAACTTCACCTGGAACCGGCTTTGGACTTGGTCCGACCGGGTGCGCACACTGGAAGCCGATGAAGGCGTACAACCGATAGGCCTGCGTTTGCTTGGCATGGAGTTTGGCCAGTACGTCACCGCTTCTGCCTTTGGCAGCACCTTGCAATACGTGTTGACGCTGCTGCTGTCGGGCAGCATGGACTACCGCTTGGCCAATATTCTGGCCATTCTTGCGGCCAGTTTAAGCAACTTTCTCGCCAACGACCGCTGGACTTTCAAGCGCCACGAGAAATGATGCCCCCACGCTCCACCGCTGCGCGGGTCGCTGCCCCCCAAGGGGGCCTGCCTTGCTTGGGGCGGCCCTGCGCAGCGGCCTGACCATGCGGCCCCCACGCTCCTCCGCCCTGCCCTGGCTTTGGATCGCCCTGGTGCTGGCGACCCTGGTGGTTTATCTGTTTGGCTTGGGCGGTGCGTACGCCCCCACCAATGGCGACGAGATGGTCTACATCCACATCGCCCGCATGACGGCCGAGTCGGGGCACTGGCTGCCGTTGCAATCCGAGATCATCGGCATGCGCAACACCAAGCCACCACTGCTGTTCTGGCAGGCGATTGTGGCAAGCGACTGGGGGCAAAACTGGTCCCTGTGGGCATTGCGTCTGCCAAGCATCGTCTACACATTCATCACCACCGTCTTGCTGGCATTTTTTGCCCACCGCATCAGTGGAAACCTGCGCACCGCCTGCCTCGCCGCCGTCCTGTACCTGCTGTTTTTCTCAACCTTCCGCTACGGCCGGGTGTACCTGACGTCGGCACCCGAGACCTTCTGGTTGTCGCTGCCGATGTGGTGGCTGCTCTGGCTTCATCTGCGCAGCACCCACTCGGGAGTGTGCGCGGCAGAGCGTTCTGCTCCGTGTCCCCCGCCCGCTGAGCGGGCTCCTCCGTTAACTGCGCAGAACGCTCTGCCGCACACACTCCAGGCCAACGGTAACGATTGGGCGGCCTTCACATTAATGGGCATCGCCATGGCGACGGGCTCCGCCTATAAGTCGTTCGCACTGGTGGCGCCCGCAGCGGCAGCCGTGTGGTGCGCATGGCTGCTGAGCGCGCCGCGCTTGCAGTGGCCTTTGGTACTGCGAACCACACTGGGTCTGACCTGGAGTGCCGCGCTCGCCGTGGGTATTTTTTCGCTATGGCTGGTTCTGGACCCAGACCCGGCCGCCGTCTGGCAAGAGTTTGTGCTGGGCGAAAACGCTGGCAAGATGAGCAATCCCCAAGGCTACTGGCACGCTGCCTTCTTTGGCGTCTACCCCATGTGGACGCAATTGCTGGCCTACCCGGCCAACGCGGGGTTGCTGTTCTTCACGGTGCTGGGCGTGGCGTGGGTGTGTCTTAGGCGCGCGTTCAAGCGCCAGACCTATGCACAACTTACCCCGTCTGAGTGGATCTTGCTGGCTTGGCTGGCGGTATGGCTCATCGTCTTTACCATTCCCAGCCAACGCTCGGAGCGCTATGTCATCCCCGCCATGCCGGCGCTGGCCATTGTGATGGCCTTGGTCTGGGAGAAAATTCCGAGACTGGCATTTGGGGTGACGCTGGCCATCATCGCGCCCGCTTTGGTCATGCTTGCACGCATTTCATGGGTGATGGGCGACATGCAGATCGCCAATTCCACGCAAGTCGCTATTACTTTGATAGCTAGCTGCGCAGGTTTGATGGGGGCTGCCGCCGGTTTTCTTAAACAAAGATGGCTACGTGCATCAACCTTGCTGGCATGCCTGGCCGTCTACGCCAGCTTCAGCCTGATGGTGGAACCCTTGAGCACACCTGCCACTGGCTACAGTGCTGCAGTCCAAAGCCGGTTGTATGGCAAGCGCGTTGCCGTACCAAATGGCTTCACCGGCCAATACGAGCGCTTCCACTTCATCTTGCCAACGGCCAAGCTGGTTCCGTACGACGCCGAAGGTCGCAACACCGGCGCCTACCAACCCGACCTGCCAGCACCCGCCCGACTGTCGTATCTGTTAGGCCAGTTTGACGCCGTAGTGTGGTTGCAGGACGAGCTGAGCCAGATCGAACCGAGCTGCGTGCCCCAATGCAAGCGGTTGGGCACGCGCTGGCATGTAAAAAGCCGCCACAAAACCGGTGAGGTCACCCTGAGCAACCTTTGGCAACCGCAGGACTGGCTTTTCAGACGTGAATGGCTGGTTGAAAATACAACCAATCAGGCGGTAGCCCCCATCAAATAAGCGTGGTCAGCTATTTTTTTTATAGCGACTCCAGCTGCATTTGAGCAACCAGCCTTGTAACGCAAGCCAAGCCACCGGGTCTATCACGGCATCCCACACATTGCCGGTGGGCAATCGCCAGACCACAAATACCAGTGCAACCACAGGCACGACAAAACCCGGCGCCAATGGACTGAACTGACAAGTGCGGCGCCCAACCACCCAGGGCAACAACGCCATAACGACCACCAGAAACAGAGCCGCCGGACTGAACCCCCAGGCATACAGTTGCAGCGGCAACACGGCGAAGCTGTCCAACAACAACGCCCAGCCCAGCAAAACCCCCATCCATGCAAGCCACAGCGCTGCGTCGCCTGACGACCCTGCATTCTCATTCAACAGCCGCGTGGCGCGATTGCCGCTTGTCGCATGCAAGCGCGAAGCCAACAGCGCCGCACACATGAGCACGCTACTGACGCTGGGCGCCTGGAACGCCAACCCCAGCCAGTACGCGGCTCCACCCGGTCCGGGTACCCACGCAAACGCAGCCAAGAACAGCACAGTCACCCATTTCCCCTGCGCGGCGTGTTTACGCCCAGCGAATAGTCGGCCAGCCAGCCAGACACCCAGCCAAGCCAGCACCACACTCCAACCCAGATGCAGCCACACCTGCATGGCACCAGCCGTTGGCAACACGGGCGAGTCCGTCGCCCATGCCTGAGACAGCCAGCCGCTGAGTTGCGCAGTCATTTGCAAACTCATGGACTGGCTCCAAAACGTTGCCAGGCGATCCGTTTGCGACCCGCCGTGTAGCTGACCCATAAACTGCCATCTGCCCAGGCCATGGCGGGGTAAGAGAACTCCGCGGGCGGTGTTCCCTGCTCCAGCGCTTTCACACGCGCCCAATGCAAACCATCGGTTGATCGACTCATGTCCAGTGCGCTACGCGAACTCGTCGACGGGTTGTGGACCAACAGCATGCTACCGTCACCCGCGGCGATGGTGACCACCGCCGCATCCGGGTTGTCCAGCGCAAGATCAGGCAGGTCTGCCCAGTGCCTACCCCCGTCCAGCGTCTGCGCAACACCAATCTTGCCGTTGCGCCGCTCATCGCGCATCAGGGCCAGCCACTGCTTCGACGACTGGGCCACAATGCTAGGCTGCAGCAGGTGGGTGCGCTGCGACATGCGCGTCTGCCCCAGAAAGGCGCCGTCGCGATCAAAGCGCAGTGCCACTGGGTACTTGATGCCCAGTTCAAAATACACCGGCAACACCATGCCACCGTCTTGCAGCGGTAGCGGCGCATTGCGAACCAGATGGCTGGTGTTCCACAGCCACGACAAGGGCAGCACACGCACGGGCTCAAACGCCAGTTCGGCAAGACCGCTGCCCGCGCTGCTTTGGCGCAAATGCAGCACGCGCGACGCCGCCCATCCACCCCAGCCCGTGGCTACCACAAACAGGTGCATGCGACCGCCGCCGTCCGTCCAGGCAACCGGGTTGCCCAGGCGGCGCAACCCAAAGCCCAATTGTTGGCCCATGGCGAAGCGGTCGACCACCAGACGCGCAGCGCTCCACTGCTGTGTCCCTCGGTCAAACTGGGACGCAGCGATCTGGACATTGGGGGCACTCTCGCGGTCGCCCGCAAACCAGAACGCCGTCAGTGCGGCGGCATGGTTGGCGGGCATGGCCAGCAGGGTGCTGGCGTGGGCGGCGGCCATTGCGTCAGGCATAGGAATCGAGCCACGGTCGCTCTCAACCAAGTCGGAGGTGCCTTGCGGCATGGACGCGACAGGCCCATCCGCGCTGGCGGGTGGTGGCAATGAATTACGCTGCGCCATATCCAGCGCCAACAAGGCGCAGGCGACCAGCACCGCAGCCGGCCATCGCCAATAGAAAGAACGGGCACGGAATAGCAACAACGACAAAACAGGAAATCCAGAGTTGGAAACACGGGTATCTTAGTGGCAGGTCGCAGTGATCACCCCGCATGAACGCGCTTGACTCGAAGTGATCTGTTTTTCGGGCTACCCCGATCCCTCGCCTGCGCCATGGTAAATCGATGTAGGCCTTTGCCTATACTGAGCCCATGAACGTCGTCGGCTACAAAAAGATCTTGCAGCTAGGCCTGTTTGTGGGCTTGGCATCTCTTTTTTGTTTTGGTTCGTCCCAAGCGCTGGGAAAGACCGTGGCGATAGGAGTCTTTGCCTACCAAGGTGAACGCGCTTCAACTTCCGACTGGACCCCGCTCATAAACTACCTTAATCAGGTGTTACCAGAACACAGCTTCCGCCTGGAAAACCATGACGCCGAAAGCTTGCGCCGCTCCCTTGCTGACCAGCGCATCGATCTGGTTATCACCAATCCGGGGCACTACATCACCTTGGAGGCCGAATTCGGCCTCAGCCGGATCGCCACGCTGGAGTCGTTGGGTGTTTCAGCAGCGAAAGCACTGGGCTCGGTGGTCCTGGTTCGAGGTGACCGAATGGATTTGAAAGTACTATCCGATCTGGCTGGAAAACGGGTTGCTGCCGTTTCACCGGAAGGTTTCGGCGGCTACCTGCTGGCTGCAAAAGAGTTGCTGCACAGCGGGGTTGACCCTGAATCGGATCTAAAGGAAATCCTGTTCATTGGGTTGCCGATGAATAAGATCGTAGAGGCGGTACAGCAGGGCAAGGTCGATGCTGGCATCGTTCGCGCCTGTGTGCCAGAGCAAATGGTGCGAGAAGGACAACTCAAGCCAGCGGACATCCGCGTGCTATCACCGCGCCAGGAAAACCAGTTTCCGTGCGCGCTGTCCACCCCCCTCTACCCGAACTGGCCCATCGCTGTCACCAAGCAGACCGACCCGGTACTGGCCAAGCGTGTTGCCCACGCGCTGCTTTCCATGCCACTTGCAGCCGACGGCATCGGGTGGACGGTCCCGGCAGACTACCAACCGGTGCACGACCTGTACCGAGAACTCCGTATCGGACCTTACGCCTACTTGCGTGAAATCACGCCTGAAGGATTGGTCCGTCGATTCTGGCCCTGGCTACTGGGCGCATTGTTTGCGCTGGTGGCCTGGATCGTCCACACCATCCGGGTTGAACAACTGGTGCACCGTCGCACGGCCCAATTGCGTGACTCTTTCAATGCCAGGGAGCAGGCAGAGTTAGGTATGCGTGAGAGTCAGGAGCAGATGGAGCACCTCTCAAGATTGTCCGTCCTGGGTGAGCTGTCGGGTAATCTGGCGCATGAACTCAACCAGCCATTGACAACCATAGGCACCTATGCGCGCACGGTGCTGCGACGCCAAGACCGCGGCAACCTGACCCCGGAAGCTATTAGCGAAGCTTGCACCCAGATCGCCAGTGAAGCAGAGCGAGCAGGCGGCATCGTGCAGCGCATTCGCCATTTCGCCAAAAAGCGCGCTGCCGTGCGCGAACCGGTCGATCTGGCACACATGGCCCACGAGGCACGACATCTGGTGGTCGGCATGATGGCTCACCCTCCCGAGGTTCAGATTACTAACCGACTTTCTGAACATTGCCGAGTGCTGGCGGACAGCCCGCAAATCCAGCAAGTTCTGCTGAACCTGATCAAGAACGCAATCGATGCCGGTCGTACTCTGGCACCCCAGCGCCAAGGTATCCAAATCATTGTTGAAGCCATTGACAATTGGGCTCATCTCCAAGTGATTGACCAGGGTTGCGGCCTCGAGCCGCCACAGTTGGCGCACTTGTTCGAGCCATTTTTTACCACCAAGACCGATGGCCTTGGCCTTGGGCTACCGATCTGCAAGACCATCATCGAAGCCCATGGTGGCCGACTGTGGGCAACGCCCAATGCCGAAGGCCCGGGCATGTGTTTTACTTTCTCACTTCCTTGTCATGACTTACCAGCCTGAAGATTGCCTCGTCCACGTGGTGGACGATGATGCGGGCCTGCGTCGCTCCCTGAGGTTCTTGCTCGATTCAGTTGGCTGGAGCGTGCGGTTGTACGCATCTGCTGAAGAGTTCCTCGACCTTGTCGCGCCGCAAACCCGGCCGTCCTGCCTTCTACTTGACATTCGTATGCCGGCCATGAGTGGCCTGGAATTGCAGCAGGTACTGCGCGAGAGGGGCCTGAATCTGCCAATCCTGTTCATGACCGGCCATGCCGATGTGTCGATGGTGGTTCAGGCCATGAAATCCGGCGCCAGAGATTTCATCGAAAAGCCGTTCAAAGACCAGTTGTTGCTCGATGCCGTGGCCGCCGCCATCCGTCTCAGTGCTGAAACGCTTGAGGAAACGCAGCGGCGCGAGACCGCGCTCCGTGCGCTGGCGGCACTCTCCCCCAGAGAAAAAGAAGCAGCCCGTCTAATTGCACGGGGCCAGCCAAACAAGTTGATTGCCGCAAGCTTGGGCATCAGCGAAAAGACCGTGCATATCCACCGTCAACACATCATGGGCAAAGCTGCAATTTCCTCAGCGGCCGAACTAGCCGGCCTGATGTTGCGGGCCGATCCGACGGCCCTGGACTAAAGCGCGGCATCTCAAGCCCGCCGGATTGTGGCGGGCAGCCCGTTGCGCACCGCAGCACCTGAAACAGAGTCCACCCAAGGCGCTTTGTCCGCGCGTGTGGGGTCCATCAGTCCAATGTCGTTGAGGTTGACCCCTGCAGCCAGTCGCTTGTCCTGCGGCTGATTTTCTTTCCCTATCCGGTGCGCCCGAGCACCGAGTTCTCGATGACCAAAGCCATGCTCAAATGCCGCCACCCCTTTGGAGATGCCGGCATGCACCATGACCCGTGCCTTGAGGCTGCCGGACGGGGTGGAGATGACTGCCAGGTCGCCCATCTTCAATTGCAGTCGATGGGCATCATCCGGGTGGATCAGCACCGGATTTTCCGGGTGCAGACCTAACAAACGAGTGGCCCCGATCGAGTACGGATTTTGCAGCGCAGACTTGTAACTGACTAATTCCAATGGCCACTTGTCAGTCGGATAGAGCTTGCGCATTGGCGTGCCATCGGCAAATGTGGGCACGATCCAAGTCGCGCAACCGCTGTAGCGCTTGCCCGTCAGGCTGTTCTTCGAGGCACCCACATTCTCGTTCCACAAGTGGGACATGGCTTTCATCGGGTTGCGCATCCACTCCGGATTTTCCTCATCGTAGGCATCTTTGCCTGGCTGGTAGCGGCCGCCCCGACTGAACAAGAAGGCCACCTTGGCCACCTCGTCTGGCTTCAGTGTTTTTTCCAGCAATGGGCGGATACGTTCGACACCGCTAAGGCGAATGTCTTCCTCGGTTGCATCGGCCACCGGCTCCTTGCCCAACCAGGCAATGTTGGCGCCACCGCGCAGGTACCAGTCTTCGGGTCCGCTCAATGCATAGGTATTGCCATCCGGATCGGTAATGGCGCCCTCGCCGAAGCCGGGCAGTTGCATGGCCCTGGCCAGCGCAATAAAGAAGGTCTCCATGCCAATGGCCCGCCCCTCGGGCGTCTTCTCCGCCTTGGGCTCAATAACGGGCCAGCGGGCACTCATCGCCTTGGTGGGCACACCGTTCCATGCCGACACCCAGCCCCAACTTTCATACATCAGCGAATCAGGAACGATGTAGTCGGCGTAGGCATTGCTCTCGTTGATGAAGGGGTCGATTGAAATGATCAGTGGCAGCTTCTTCGGATCGGCCAGATCCTTGGCAATCTTGCTGCGCAAGCCGGTGACGCCATACAGCGGATTGGATGACCAGAGCACCAGCGCCTTCAACCCATAGGGATAACCGCTGATGCCGCCAGGCAAAATTTCTGTGGTGAGCCCGGGTGCATTGGGGAACCACGGCGAAGTCGCCGGATAGGGCTTGTTGTCAGCCTTCTTGGCGGCAAATTCCGCGGTCTTTTCATAAGGCACATTGCGCCCCAGCGGGGTGCCGGAAGGCTTGACCATGCCGGTAAATGATTCAAGGTTGTAGCGAGGCCCGTCGCCGACGTCCTTGAAGCCCCCGCCATTGGCGACAAAACCGCCCTTCCAGTTGATGTTACCCAGCAAGGCGTTAATGCTCATCAGAGCGTAGGCGTTGTAGAAACCGCTGCCACTCATCATGCCGCCGTGGGCAATGACGGATGCACGCTTGCCATGCGAGGCCAACTCCCTGGCCAGGGCCACCAGAGTCTCGACCGGAATGCCGCAGGCTTGGGCATAAGCTGACAGTTCCTGGCTCATGGCTTCTTCGCGAAGGAGTTGAAGCGACGATTTGACTCGGATCTCCTGCCCGCCAATCGACAATGCGGTGTCGACAAACAAGGCGGCCGGATCCTTGGCTTTGTCACTGATGACGGGCTTACCCGCATCATTCAGGCAGACAAAGGCATCGCCCTCTTTGTAGCGCTGCTCTTCAGACAGATCGAGGCCAAGGTCAGAAGCACGCAAGAAGCGCCGCTCGCGTGGATGCTTCGGTTCAACAATGACCAGGTGGGTCGCATTCGAAAACGAAGGTTCACCGCGCTCCTTGGCCAGTGCGACATTCGGAGAACTCAGGAAGCGTTCGTCAATGCGCTCGTTCTCGAACAACCAACGGATGATCGCCATGGCCAAAGCCCCGTCAGTGCCGGGCCGGATCGGCAGCCAGCGACCACGGTCACCGCTGGCGCGGTTGTCGGCGTGGGTCAGCACGGGGTCAACCACCACGTAAGACAGCTTGCCCTCGGTGCGCGCCTTGGCCACCAGGGTACCCTGGCGCTTGAACGGGTTGCCGGCCTGACCTGGCGCCGTGCCAACAAAGAGCACAAACTCGGCATTGGAGAAATCGGGCTTGCAGTGCGGCATGGCCTTCATGTCGCCAAACAGGGCGCCCGACCCAGAACGGTATGATCCCCCGCAATAAGATCCATGGCCCACAAAGTTAAGCGTGCCGTAGGCCTGTTGAAAGAAGCGGCGCGCGAAGCTCTCGCGGCCATCGTTGACGCTGGACAGCACCGCCACCTGGTTGACCCGGGGGCCGAGCGCCGGCTGGGTACTGTCGATCGGCGTCTTTAGATCGCGCAGGGCAGCCAGTCCATCAACATGGCCTTCACCAAACAAGTTGCCGCCTTCCACCAACTCTTTGACCAGTTGATCAAAGGCAATGGGCACCCACTGACCGCTGTTGCGAGAACCCACGCGCTTTAGTGGCGTCAAAACGCGATAGGGCGAGTCAATTTGCTGCGCCACCGCATTGCCGCGTCCGCAAGCGGTTGAGCGCCCTTCCAGCCCCTTGCCGTTGTAGGCGGAAATGGCAATGAAACTCTCGCGCACGCTGGCCTTCATCGGCAGGTGTGGATCGGTGGACAGGGGGCTGTAGGGGTTGCCCGCGACCCGCAACACCTTGCCGGAGGCACGATCGGTGCGCACGCGCACCCCGCACATCGTGGTGCATCCCAGGCATGTGGTGTAACTAATCTGTTGTGCAGGATTGATTTCCAGATTGCCTTGGCGATCCACGCGGAACTCGGCTGGCAGGGCATTTCCCGCAGTTTTATGCTTGGGGGTATCCTTGCCCAGGAGCTTGCCGACAACGCGGCCAGCGGTCTCGGAATATCCTGCCGCAAAGGCGGCCAGACCACCGAGTGCGAGAACTTGACGACGCTTGCTGATTTTCATAATCGAACTCCTCAGACTTCCGCCCGATCATCCCAAGGGACGAGGCTGGTAAGAACAATGTAAATAGTGAAACAAAGACCGACCATGCCCACAATGCCGAGCAGTCCATCGGGCGTCGGGGTCAGAAAATAGCGATGGGTCGTAGCACCCATCTTGGGCAGGCTCTGGCTGACCATCAAGACGATCCAGCGCACCAGCCAAGTACCCTGCAGGGCGAATAGCGACGGCAGGACCAGCGTATGTGACCGGGAACTGGCCAGCCACAGTGTTAACAGGGTGCTGCCCATCAGCCAGGCGCCTGTGACCCACCAGCCGAATTCCCCTTGCATTGCGGCCAGCGCTTCGGCCCCAGCACTGGAGATGCCGGACGCTGCAAGCAGCCCCCATACCGCCAGCAGCAAGAGGGTGGCCCACTGGCAGCGCACCAGCCATCGATTGAGCAAAGGCGCAGCCGCCTGGTTGCCGCTCAACGCTTCAAACAGGCCGGTCATACCCAAGCCGCCATTCAATGCCGTGACAAAGAATAGCAGCGGCAGCACCGGGCTGTTCCACAGTGCCCGTGCCTGCACCACCATCACTTCCATGCCGGTATATAGCAAAATCAGCGCAGCACCAATGCCGCCCAGGAGCGCCGCCGCCTTGATTGCGCCTGCGTTGGCATGACCCCCGTAGGCAAGCGTGCGGTAGATTCCTGACAACTTGTCTCCTTTTTTAGCCAATACCGCGAGTTGCGGACGCAGACAGAGCCAAGCGTAGAGAAACAGACCGAACATATAGATCGGGATGAAGAAGGCGCCCCAGGCCATCCACGAGCCAAGATTTGGGTGCAGGTAAAAATTGAGGAAGCGTCCTGGCTGGTGCAGGTCTGCCAGCAAGGCCACCGGCCCGGACAAACCACACACCAGTGCAACCAGCAAGGCTCGCCGGGAAACACCAAGCCATGCCGGTTGGCGCCAGACCAGCCCTGGAAGGGACAAAAAGAATGCAGTCGTGGAAACACCAATCAGGAAAAAATAGGTCACAGCCCAAGGCAACCAAGCTGGTTCCCGCGCAAACCCCAGAACTTCAATCGTCGTGTTCATGTTTATCCTCCTTGTTGGTCGGGACGCCACATCATGTCGGCGGCAGAAGCGCCGTCGACACGGCCGTTCAGGTGCTCGGCAAGACCGATGTAGAACACCCGGGGTGAGGTTTTGGCGTCTGGCTTAAGCACCTGAACCTTGCCCTCAGCCGCTTTCAGCTGCTTGCTGATGACACTACCCGGATCATTGATGTCGCCAAAGATGCGCGCGCCGCCCACACAGGTTTCGACGCAAGCGGGCAACAACCCGGCTTCAAGGCGATGGCTACAGAAGGTGCACTTGTCGGCCTTGCCGGTGTCGTGGTTGATGAAGCGCGCATCGTAAGGACAGGCCTGGACGCAGTATGCGCAGCCAACGCAACGGTCGCCGTCAACCAACACAATGCCGTCCTCTCGTTTGAAAGTGGCGCCAACCGGACAAACCGGAATGCAGGGTGGCTGTTCGCAGTGGTTACACAGGCGCGGCAGTACGGCGAGGCCGGTTTTGCCGTCTTCACCGGTTACCGCGTAGGTGGCCACCACCGTGCGGAATTGACCCTCGGGGGAAGCGTTTTCCATGGAGCAGGCCATGGTGCAGGCCTGGCAGGCAATGCAACGCCGGGTATCGACCAGCATGGACCAATGCGGTCCAGATGCTTCTGCGGCCATGGCCGGGGCGGCTAGACCTGCGGTGACTGCCGGCAAGGCCGTGAAGAAGGCGCGCCGGGAAAGGTCAGGATGAGCACTCATGCAAAGCTCCGTTTTTGGTAACGAAGCAAGATTAAGCGGTGTGGTCAGGGTTGAAAATCAGAAGAAATGATCATGGCAATAGGTAAATGTTCTTATCGTCAGTCCAACAAACTCGCTAAAACACACTCAACTCGCCGCCCGGCATTGAACGCGCAGTCACTTCGCAACTCCACATCGTTGAGAGCCGCACCCCGCATAAGCCTTGTAATGAAAAACCGATGAAAATCAAACCCATGAATAACCCGACCATTCTTAGCGTCCAGAGTCTGGGCTTTCCCTGGCAGACCCTGGACCCCTTCCTGTTCTGCGTCCACCATAACGACGCCTACCCCCGGGGCAACGCCCGCATGGGCCCTGACGCGCCGCTGTCAGGGCGCAGCCTCGGACAGGACTTTGGTGGCAAAGACGGCTGGAGCATGTACCACGGTCAAACCATTCCCGGCTTCCCTTCGCACCCACACCGGGGCTTCGAGACCGTCACCATTACCCGCCAGGGCTTGATCGACCACTCCGACTCACTGGGTGCCACCGCGCGCTTTGGCGGTGGCGATGTGCAGTGGCTCACCGCTGGCAAGGGCATCGTGCACTGCGAGATGTTTCCGCTCCTGGACACTGACCGACCCAACCCCGTCGAACTGTTCCAGATCTGGCTCAACCTCCCTGCCCGTAACAAGATGGTGGAGCCCCACTTCACCATGTTCTGGCGCGAAGACATTGCCCGACTGCGCATGCAGGATGAACAGGGCAAGTCGACTGAGGTGGCCTGCATTGCCGGCACGCTGGGCGACGCCAAAGGCCTGCCGCCTCCGCCAGATTCATGGGCTTCGCAACCGGGTTCGGACCTGGCGATCTGGACGATCAAGATGGAGCGCGACGCACGCTGGACGCTGCCTGCCGCGCGCGGCCAGGGCACGCGCCGCATGCTCTACTTTTTCGAAGGCAATGCGCTCACGATCAATGGGCAGGCGGTTCCACCGGGGTCGGCCATTGAACTGGCTGCCAACCAGGCCGTTGAACTGGCAGGTGGGTCCGAGGCGACGGAGCTGCTGGTTCTGCAAGGCCGCCCCATTGGCGAGCCGGTGGTGCAATACGGCCCCTTTGTGATGAACACAAAAGCCGAAGTGCAACAGGCCTATGCGGACTACCGCGCCACCGAATTTGGCGGCTGGCCCTGGCCTGTCACCGACCCGGTGCACCCGCGCGAACAGGGGCGTTTTGCGCGGCATGCTGATGGCCGGGTGGAGACGCGCTAGCGTCTTACCGCCCCGAAAGTCCGGCGCTTCACGCCTTGCTGAGTTTTGGCTGTATCAATTCGCCCGTGAGATAACCCACCGCTGCACCAAATTTGTCCCGGTAGTTGGTCTTGAGCAGCGGGTCGAGCGTGGTCTTAACATTAGCGTGGATGGGCAGCCAGTCGCCCGGGTGCTGGAAGTTGCTCATGATGTAAGTCCAGCCATTGAGATCGTCCACCGCATGCAGGCCGGTTGACTCACCGCCCGACGGAATGGACATGACGCGCGACAACACCTTGGTGTCAATGTTGTAGGCCCACAGGAAGTTGTTGACGTGCTGGCTGCTGTCTTCGCCAATGAAGAGCGTGCGCATGGCTTCCGAGAACTTCAAGTTATCGGGGTTGGCGATTTTGTCGGGGTTGCCGGTGTTGCCCAGCGTGTCGGCGGCGATGTCTTCACCGATCAGCAGCGCCTTAGTGTCGACAGGCATCCAGTCGCTGTTGATGGCCGCGCCCAGGTCGTCTTTGGCACCCCCCTTGAGGTTGAGTGCCATCACCGCACCAGCATTGAGCGCTTTAGCAAGACCAATGCCGTTGCCCGGCGTGTTGAACGCATTGCCCGTGACCATGGACGCGATGCAGTTTTGCAGCGCGGAGTAAGCCACCTTATCCTTGATATTGACGGTGGTGCCTTCCATTTTCGAAAATCCCATGGATGCACCCACCAGAGACGCATAGCGGTGTGTCTCCAGAAACGCAGCTGCCTTTTCCATGCCAGCGTTGAGCTTGATCCATTCAGTCTTGCCGTTCGCATTGACCTTTTTGTAACTGGCATCCAGCGGGTCAACTGCGGATACCGCCATGATGTCAGCGGCTTTAAGCGTATTGGCCAGCGTGTGGATCTCGGCGCTGGTGGCAGAGCCCAGTTTTATCCATGTCAGCGGTGCAGCAGCGGCGGTTGGGTCCACACTGAACCCCGCGCCAACCTTGGCCACATACAGCGTGCCTGATGACAGGTCTTTCTCACGATCCGCTACAAACACAAAGTAGCCGCTGTTGGTGGCGTCGTCACCCATGAAAACGGTGCGGTTGTCCGGCATGACCTGGACCAGCTCGTGCGAAATGCGGCCCATGCAGTAATGCTTTTTGATGGAGCCAGTGCCATCTGTATGCACAGTCACTTCAGGCATGTGGCCGTAGTGATAGGGGTTGGCGGCCGTTTCGCTGCCATACAGGTTCTTGCTGAAGGCTTTGAACTGTGCATCCGTTGCCACGGCAAAAGCATTGGGTTCGTACTCTTCACTGGACAAATGCGTGCCCCATGGCGAGAGGCTGGCACCACAGGTGATCCACAAACCGTGCACGCCCGATGTATCGACGTTGTGGTACTTCACCAGCGACAACTTGCCCGTGGTGGGGCTCTGGTCCAGAGTCAGCACGGCGATGGGCGATGGCAGCTTGCCATACATGGCCGTCACGCCATCCTGCGCCCAGGTGGTGTACTCAAACTGAACCACAGCAAATACGGTGTTGCCAACCACGCCTGTTACCTTGGCCCCTGCAATGCTGAGCAGCGACGTGCCATCGGGTGAATCCGAGAAATATTGGCGCTCCTTGCCAGCCACGGTAACGTCCACGATGGGTTGGTTGTTGATATCGTAATAGCCACCGGCCAAGGTTTTGCCACCTTTGCCGTCAGAGACCAGGTCCCCCGTCACAAAGAAGGGCTGGTAAGCCAACTTATATTCGAGCTTGCTGCTGTCGCTGAAGTTGACCGACATCACCGACCCAACACTGGTGGTTGCCATGGCGGCGGCATTGGCCAGTGACGGTGCGGCCATGCTGGAGAAGCTGACCGATGACAAAGTCACGGCGACTGAGGAGCCACCACATGCGGTGGTCGTCAGGCCAACGCCTACAAAGGCGGATGACAGCGGCAGAAAGGGCACGCCAGACAGCGCTTGCAAAATGGAACGACGGGAAAAGTTGGGCGTATTTGACATGGAGCACCTTGAGTTGAACAGACAATGTCTGCCAATGGTGCCGTCGCAGTGTGTCAACCCAATGACATCCGCCAGTCCATTAAAAAAATTCGCCTCTAGCCCCCGTGAAATGTGCGCAGACAGCTACTATTTTTATAGCAGTGTGGGGCCAATCACTCGCACACGGACCACATGTTCGGTGGCCTGAATGGCCGCCACCACGGCCGCGCTGGGTTCGTTCTCCACGTCCATGATGTTGAACGCCAGCTCACCGCGACTCTTGTTGATCATGTCCACCACGTTAACTTGGTTAGATGCCAGAACCGACAACACATGCCCCAATACACCGGACACATTGTCGTTGGCAAAGGTGATGCGCCAGGTGCCGGGACCACGCGCCATGGCAACCGCAGGGAAGTTAACCGCGTTGGTGATGTTGCCGCTCTCCAGAAAATCCATCAACTGGTTGGCCGCCATCATGGCGCAGTTCTCTTCCGACTCCTCGGTGCTGGCGCCAATATGCGGTGTGGCAATCACGTCGCTGCGCCCCAGCATGGCGGGCTCAGGAAAGTCACACACATAACGGCTCAACTTTCCCTGGTCCAGCGCGAGCAACACGGCGACCGGGTCAACAATGGTTTCGCGGGCAAAGTTCAGCAACACAGCGCCCTTTTTGATGACGGCCAGGGCCTCGGCATTGACCATGTGGTGTGTGGCGTCCATCGCTGGTACATGTACAGAAACGTAGTCTGAACGCGCCATCAGCGACTGCAGATTCTCCATGCGCGTGACTGCGTTCGACAGACGCCAGGCGGCATCGATCGACAGGGCCGGGTCAAACCCAACCACCTTCATGCCCATGGCCAAAGCCATGTCCGCCACCATGGAGCCGATGGCGCCCAGCCCCACGACACCCAACGTCTTGCCTTTGAGCTCGCCGCCAACAAAGCGGGACTTTTCTTTCTCCAGCAGTTGCGCCATCTCGGCGGCATCGGTCATGTGGGTGAGCGACTGCACATAGGCCAGACCTGGCAAGACGCCGCGGGTGGCCAGCAGCATGCCCGCCATCACCAGCTCCTTGACCGCATTGGCGTTGGCCCCCGGCGTGTTGAACACGACAATGCCCAACTTGCTGTACTGGTCAATGGGCACGTTGTTCACCCCGGCCCCGGCACGCGCCACCGCCAGCAGCGTGTCGGGCACTTCCACCCCCTGGAGCTTTTGGCTGCGTAGCAAAAACGCATCAGGATGACCTATGTCGCTGCCAACCTCGTAGTGCTGGCGTGGAAAGCGCTCCAGCCCCTTGACCGAAATCTGGTTGTAGGTACGAACTTTGAACATGGGTGTGGTCGTGTTCATATCAAGCTGCGGTGACTTCGGCGTGAGCCCAGGTCAACCACGGCAGCAGTGCTTGCAGGTCAGTGGCTTCCACGGTGGCACCGCACCAGATGCGAATGCCGGCCGGTGCGTCTTTGTAGGCGCCAATGTCGAAGGCCACGCCCTGGGCTTCGAGAAGCTTGACCATCTTCTTGACCTGCTCTTCGGTCACCGTCAGCGTCAGGCAAACACTGGTGTTAGAACGGGTTGCGGGGTCTTTCGCCAGGAACGAAATCCAGTCGTTGGCGGCCACAAAATCGGCCAGCACTTTCAGGTTGGCCTCACTGCGCGCCATTGTGGCCTGCACGCCGCCCAGCTTGTCAACCCAGGCCAATGCGTCCAGGTAGTCGGACACGCAGAGCATGGACGGTGTGTTGATGGTCTCGCCCTTGAACAGGCCTTCTGTCAGTTTGCCGCCCGATGTCATGCGAAAAATCTTGGGCATTGGCCATGGCGGCGAATAACTCTCCAGACGCGCCACTGCGCGTGGGCTCAAAATTAGCATGCCGTGGCCGCCCTCGCCGCCCAGCACTTTCTGCCATGAGTAGGTCACAACGTCGAGCTTCTCCCAGGGCAGCTCCATGGCGAACACGGCAGACGTGGCGTCGCAAATGGTCAGGCCCGCGCGGTCAGCCGCAATCCAGTCGCCATTGGGCACCTTCACGCCCGAGGTGGTGCCGTTCCACGTAAACACCACGTCGTTGTCAAAGTTGACGCGGGCAAAGTCGGCAATGTCGCCGTACCCGGCCTCAATCTTGTTGACATTGGGCAGCTTGAGCTGCTTGACGATGTCGGTCACCCAGCCGGAGCCAAACGACTCCCAGGCCAACACATCCACACCACGCGGGCCCAACAGGGACCACATCGCCATTTCAACGGCACCCGTGTCCGACGCAGGGACGACTGCGACCCGGTAGCCCTCGGGTAATCCCAAAATTCGGGCGGTCTCTGTGCACGCCAGACCCAATGCCTTCTTGCCCAGGGCCGAGCGGTGCGAGCGGCCCAGCGTGTCTAGCTGCAGGGCGGCGACGTTGTAGCCCGGGCGCTTGGCGCAGGGACCGGATGAAAAATTGGGGCTTTTTGGTTTGAGCGTTGGTTGTTGCATCGTGGTCTCGAGTGAAAAAATAATCAAACAGGAAGTATCGTAACGGCAAGGCTATGGCCTATTTTCGACTTGTGCCTTGAGATTGGACAGACCCCGCTCAAAGTCCTTGCCGATCATGCGGTCCATGCTGACAAAGATGCCCATGAGCTTGGAGATGTAAGGGCTGGGTCCGTACATAGCCCAAGTCACCGTGGTGGTACCTGCCGCACTGGCCAGAGTGTATTCGGAGGTGTTGTGCCCCTCAAAGGGTTTCAAGAAATCCAGCTTCACGATGACCCGAGTGTCGGGTTCGGACTTCAATATTTCCATGCGACCTGCCCCCACGCCATCGTTGCCGTCCCAGGTGTAAACCGCACCAGGGCCACTGGTGGCACCACAGTGGTTGACCGTCATCTTTGGGTCCAGCTTTTCCCACGGTGACCAGGAACCAAAGGCATGGAAGTCGTTCAACAAGGCGTAAACCCTGGCTGGCTCTGCCTTGACAGCAATGCTTCGTTCCACCCGAAAGGTGTCGCTCCGCGTGGTGGCAAACAGCAACAACAGCACGACTGCGCCGACAAGGCTCATGAACACTTTTTCAGCATGATGGCTCCAATCAAAATGAAAAACGCAATTCTGGCATTTTTGCCAATGGCCCACAAAAGACCCTTGCAATTCATGTCCACCGAGCATTCAGCGATACTGGAGCGTCGATGATTCAGCCGACAACTCCCACCCCCCAAGGCCACAGCGCGAAAGCCAGTTACCTAGCCTCACTGCTCGACAGCTTCAGGCGCATCCTGCCCATGGCCTGGCCGGTGTTGATCGGTCAACTGGCTGTACTGGGCTTCAGCACGGTGGACACCATCCTGGTTGCCCGATTTGCCGCCAACGACCTGGCTGCGCTGTCGATCGGCATGGCGGTGTACATCACGGTGTTCATTGGTTTCATGGGCATGGTGCTGGCCATCAGCCCCATGGCCGGACAACTGTTTGGTGCGGGCAAGCTACATGCGGCTGGCGAGCAGGTGCACCAGGCTATCTGGCTGGCACTGGGCCTGGCGGTGCTGGGCAGTACGCTACTCTTGCTGCCCGGTCCCTTTTTGGCACTGGCCAAAACCGGTCCCGACATTTCTGAAAAGGTGCGCGGCTATCTGATCGCACTGGCGTTTTCACTACCAGCGTCCATGCTGTTTACCGTCTACCGCGGCTTCAACACTGCCGTCTCGCGACCCAAGGCGGTCATGGCCATTCAGATCACCGGGCTGATACTCAAGATCCCCTTGAGCGCACTCTTCATCTACGGCTGGACCCTGCCACTGCCCGGCGCAATGGAACCCTGGCGTGTGGCACCGATGGGCGTGGTCGGTTGTGGCATGGCCACGGCCATCGTCATGTGGTCGCAGGCAATGATCGCATGGGGCGTGGTGCGCCGCGACCCGTTTTACGCCAAGTTTGGCCTGCACCAGCCGGGCTTTGGTCGGCCCAACCTAACGGCCATACGGGCCCAACTGCGTCTGGGCGTTCCCATGGGAGCCGCCATCCTGATCGAAGTGACCGGCTTCAGTTCCATGGCGTTTCTGATCTCGCGCCAGAGCAGTGACGCAGTCGCCGGGCACCAATTGGCTGCCAACCTGGTGTCCATGATGTTCATGGTGCCACTGGCACTGGCCAACGGCACCGCCACTCTGGTGGCACAACGGGTGGGCGCCAACGACCTGACCGAAGCACGCCGACTGGGCTGGCACGGGGTCGAGATTGGCATCGGCATAGCGGCCATTCTGGGAGCGATGGTCTACTTCTCGCGCGAATCAGTACTGCACGTTTACACCGACAATCCGGCCATCATCGCCGCCACCATGCCGCTGCTGGTGTGGGTGTGGTGGTTCCATGTGGCAGACGCCGCACAAACCATGGCCAACTTTGTACTGCGCTCGCACCGCATTACGCTAATGCCGCTGGTGTTTTACGCCACCTCGCTGTGGGGCATCGGACTGGTCGGCGGGTACTTCGTCACTACCAGCGAATGGGCTCCACCATCGCTACGAGGCGCCCAAGGCTACTGGGCCATGAGTACAGCGGGCTTGATCGCCGCCGGTTTTACCCTGTGTTCTTTTTTGGCATGGGTCCATCGACTTGTGGCTCCCGCTTGACTGGATGTACTCAAACCGCATTAGCGTCCAGTCCAATCATTGCCCCTGGCTTGGTAAAGTCCAAATCGGGCAGTGCGCCGTTTTCTTCGGCGTACTGGGCCTTGATCAAGAGCATCTCGGGTAATGCTGCCATGAAGGGCTGGATCAAGCCCGGATCAAAGTGGGCACCTGCGCCCTCGTTGATCATTTGCAGGGCTGCTTCGACCGTCCACGCCTTTTTGTAGGGGCGCTCCGAGGTCAGTGCGTCAAACACATCGGCAATCGCCACGATGCGGCCGAAAATCGGGATCTCTTCGCCCTTCAAACCATGCGGGTAGCCACTGCCGTCCCATTTCTCGTGGTGCGTGATGGCCACGCAGTGGGCGGCTTGCAGCAGCTCGTCGGTGTGCTC